>NZ_SMKO01000022.1 GCF_004348685.1 Nonomuraea deserti
CGAGGGGGCAGGGCGGCACGCGGGCCCGGCGGGCGCGGAGCCGGAATCGCGGGAGGGCCGGGCCACTGAGCAGGTCGACCTGGCGATCATCGCGGTGCCCCCCGCCCACGTGGCGACCGAGCTGCTCGAGCTGCAGCGGCTCCAGGCGGCCAGGTTCTACACCGACGTCGCCAGCGTCAAAGCCGAGCCCATCCACCGGGCCGCGCAGCTCGGCTGCGACCTGTCCGCCTACGTCGCCTCCCACCCGCTCGCCGGCCGCGAGAAGTCCGGCCCGGGGGCGGCGAGGGACGACCTCTTCCTCGGCCGGCCGTGGGCGCTGTGCCCCACGGAGGAGGCCGACCCCGAGGCGAAGGCGGCTGTGCTGCGCCTGATCGAGTTGTGCGGCGCCAACGCGGTCGAGGTCAGCGCCACCGACCACGACCGTGCTGTGGCCGTCGTCTCCCACGCGCCCCACGTCGCGGCCTCCGCCGTGGCCGCGCGCCTGGCCGACGCCACCGATGTCGCCCTCGGCCTGGCCGGGCAGGGCGTGCGCGACGTCACCCGGATCGCGGGCAGCGATCCCGGGCTCTGGCTCGGCATCCTGTCGGGCAACGCCTCCCCGGTCGCCGAGGTGCTGGAAGCCGTCGCGCACGACCTGGCCGACGCGGCGAGCGCGCTGCGGGCCCTGGCCGAGGGCGACGGCACCGCGACCGGCGAGATCACCCAGCTGCTCAAGCGGGGTGTCGTCGGGCACGATCGCATCCCCGGCAAGCACGGCGGCCCCGCCTCCTCCTACGCCGTCGTCCAGGTCGTCATCGGCGACCGTCCGGGCCAGCTGGCCCGGCTGTTCCAGGTGTGCGACGAGGTCGGCGTCAACGTCGAGGACGTGCGCCTGGAGCACGCCCCAGGGCTGCCGCTGGGCATCGCCGAGCTGTCGGTGGAGCCCGACGCGGCCGCCACGCTCTCCGAGGCCCTGCGCGAACGCGGCTGGCAGGTTCCCTAGCCGCCGATGTCACATCCGAGCCTCCTCGATCCGTCTTCAGGGCGAATCGAGGAGGTGAGGAAGATGAGTGACATCCTGGTTCTGGGCGCGGGTTACACCGGCATGGCGGCGGCCGTCAGGGCCGCCTCCAGAACCCGCCGCGTGGGCGGCAGGGTCACGCTGGTGAACGCCTCACCCACCTTCACCGAGCGGCTGCGGCTGCACCAGACGGCGGCGGGGCAGTCGCTGGCCGTGCATCCGCTGGAGGAGATCGTCGCGGGCACCGGCATCGACGTCGTGCTGGGCCGGGTCACCGGGCTCGACGCGGAACGCCACGAGGTACGCCTCGATGACGGGCGTGTGCTCGGCTTCGACAAGCTGATCTACGCGCTCGGCGCCGTCACCGACGCCTCGGTGCCCGGAGTCGACAGCCACGCGTACACCTTCGCCGACCACGAGCGGGCCGTACGGCTTTCCGAGCAGCTCGGCTCGCTTCGCAGCGGCACGGTGGTCGTGGTGGGCGGCGGGCTGACCGGCGTCGAGTCGGCGGCGGAGATCGCCGAGGCGCACCCGCGCCTGCACGTCGTCCTGCTGTCGAGGGAACGGCTCGGCTCCATGATGGGGGAGTGCGCCCGCGCGCACCTGGATGCGGTGCTGGAGCGGCTCGGCGTCGAGGTGCGCACCGGCGTGGAGGTCCGCAAGGTCCTGCCGGACGCCGTCGAACTGGTCGGCGGAGAGCTGATCCACTCCGACGCGACGCTCTGGACGGCCGGCACCAGGGGCCTGCCCCTGGCCGCCGGGTCCGGGCTGAGCGTGGACACCCGTGACAGGATCGTGGTGGACTCGGTGCTCCGCTCGGTGTCACACCCCGACGTGTACGCCGTCGGCGACGCCGCCGCGGTCACCCAGAAGTTCGGGGTGCTGCACGGCACCTGCCAGGGCGGCATCCCCACCGCCCTGCACGCGGCCGACTCGCTGGCCGCCACCCTGCGAGGGAAGACCCCGAAACAGTTCAGGTTCGGATATATCCACCAGCCGGTCAGCCTGGGACGGAAGGACGCCGTCATCCAGTTCACCCGGCCGGACGACAGCCCCCGCCGGTGGTATCTGAAGGGACGGCTCGCCGTCGCCTACAAGGAGGCGGTCAGCAGCAGCCCGCTGCCGACGTACTGGCTGCTCAAACGCGGGCTCGTGCCCGTCAGGGCGTTCGCGCTGAGCGCAGGGCTCCCGTGAGACGTGAGCGGCGCGGCGGGCGGGACCCCCAGTCCCCGCCCGCCGCGTCCCAGCGAGTCAGCGTTTGGTGACGGCCTCGCTCACGGCGTTCGGGCCGTCGTACTGGCGGTCGGGCATGGCCTCCAGGGCTTCGACGATGTCCTTGCTCGCGTTGTGGTCGCGCGCGGCCTTGATCAGATCGGCCTTGTTGGCCGGGTAGTCGACGCCACCCAGGTGTTTCTGCAGGTCGATCGGGTTAGGTGCGGTACTCATGACCGCCTGCTGCCCCCGTTCCGCGAGACGTAACCGCACGCCCGTGCTCAGCCGCCGGCCCGTTCCAGCCGCCGTCGTGCCCGCTCCACGGCACGTGGCAAACCCCGTCTGTCCGCCAGCGCTCCTGGAAGGCGCGGTACGGCCGTGCGCAGCCCTTCCCACCCGGCGGGTCCCGCACGCAGGGCGTCGAGCGCCCGCCTTGCCACCACAGGCCACGGGCGGCGCAACACCGCGGTCAGCACGGCGTTGCGCAGGGCCAGCGCCTGCCTGCCGCGCGGGTCCTTGGCAGGCGACGGGTGGTGGTGGGCCACGACGTCGTCCACGTACGCCAGCCCCCATCCCTTCGCGGCCAGGTCGACCGCCAGGCGCTCCTCCTCGCCGAAGAAGAAGATCACGTCGTCGAAGCCGCCCGCCTCCAGGAACGCGTCCCTGCGCACCACCGCCCCGCACGCCAGGAACCCCAGCACGCTCGGCCCCGGCAGGTCGGGCTCCATGCCGAGCGGCGATTGCCGCATCAGCTCCGACACCGGATCCAGCCGCTCCTCGGGGCCCACCAGCACGCGCGCGCCGAGCACGGCCAGCCGGGGATGGGCGTCCAGCACGTCGGCGGCCCGCTCCAGCGCTCCAGGCGCCCACCAGGAGTCGTCGTCGGCGAAGGCCACGTACGGCGTTCCGGCCATCCGCACGCCCAGGTTGCGGCCGGGCGCGCCGAGATTGGCACCCGGCTCGACCAGCAGGACGTCGGGGAAGTGGCGGCGCACGAACCAGGCCGTACCGTCGGTGGAGCCGTTGTCCACGAGGATCACCGGCCGCGGGTGCATCGGGAGGGATCGGGCCAGTGCCCGAAGCCTGTCCTTGCTGGCCACGACGACTGTGACGCGTGCTCCGTCTGTCACAAGAGGTCACTTACCGGGGCGGCGGCCGTTAGTCCTGCCGCGCCCGGCCCGCCGCTCGGTCGGTCACCCCCCTTCAGGTGAGCTCACTGTTTCGGGATGCGCTGGGTGATGGCGTGTTCGAAACCGTCGAGGATGGCGTGCAGGCCGAACTCCTGGGTCGTGGTGGCCGAAGGGGTGGCATGGGTGGTGGCGAGCAGCGGGAACCGGTCGGCGTTGAGGAGGAGCAGGTCGCGCATGATCGGGGCGGCGTCGCCGTCTGTCCAGATCTGGGTGCCGGGGGTGGCGGCCGCGTGGGTGGCGCGGATGTGGTTGGACACCAGCATGATCGCGTCCAGGCGTTCGGGTTCGGTCAGGGGGGTGTCGGCCAGGGCGCTGAGGGCGCTTTCCGGCCACGCGGTCTCGCGCGGGCCCATCACGCGGTCGCCCGTGGTGACCGACGGCAGCCAGGGGTGGAGCCGCCAGGCCGCGGAGAGCTCGCGGGCGTACTCTTCCAGCTTGGCCCGCCATCCGGCGACCCCGCTCAGCCGGGGGGCTGCGCCGACCGCGGCCTCGATCATGACGGCGATCAACTCGGCCTTGTCGTTGACGTAGCGGTACAGGGCCATCTTGGTGAAGCCGAGCTCGGCGGCGATGCGCTGCATGGAGACCGCCTCCAGCCCCTCGGCGTCGGCGACCTGCACGGCGGTTTCGGCGATCTGGGCGACGTCGAAGGCGGGCCTGGGGCCTCTGCTGGGCGGTTTCCTGAGGCCCCACAGCAGTTCGGCCAATGCTTTCGGATCCTCGTTGGCCGACATCGCCGCCCTCCCTCTTGCCATGCTCCGTGAACTGTATCTATCGTACACAGTGTCCGCAAGAAACAGTTTACCTCCGAGAGGCAGAGAAAACGATCATGGGTAAGCTCCGCGTCCACAACTTCACGATCTCGCTGGACGGCTTCGGCACCGGCGAGGGCCAGGCCGCCGATGCCCCGTTCGGCCACGCCGGCGAGCGCATCCACGACTGGATGTTCGCCACCAGGTACTGGCACGAGATGGGCGGCGGCAGCGGTGGGAGTGCCGGCGCCGACAACGCTTTCGCCGTGATGCACGGTCGCGGCATCGGCGCCGAGATCATGGGCGCCGGCAAGTTCGGCCCGCCCGGCTGGCAGGACGACCCCGGCTACAAGGGCGCGTGGGGGCCCAACCCGCCCTTCCACACGCCGGTCTTCGTGCTCACCCACCGGCCGCGGCCATCGATCGAGATGAAGGGCGGCACCACGTTCCACTTCCTCGACGCCGCACCCGCCGAGGCGCTCAAGATCGCCTTGGAGGCGGCCGGCGGCCAGGACGTGCGCCTCGGCGGCGGGCCGTCCGTCATCCGCGACTTTCTCACCGAAGGGCTGGTCGATCACATGCACGTCGTCCAGGTCCCGATCCTGCTCGGCCGCGGCGTCCGGCTCTGGGACGGCCTGGAGTCGCTGGAGGAGGCGTACCACATCGAGGCGGTCTCCACGCCTTCCGGCGTCACCCACCTGACCTTCACCGCCAAGAGCCGGTGACCGCGACCGCGACCGAGTCGTAGGGAAGTGGAGACCATGGACACCTTCATCAAGGACGTGACGTCGCTGGTCAGCGGCATCGACGACGAGTACGAGCTCACGAATCAGATCGCGGCCCGGTTGTCCGACCTGCTGGCCGGCGACTACCGCCTACCCCGGAAGTTCACCCGGGCGTCGGACGAGCACCATGTCACGTACCCGCTGTACATCGCCCCCGACGCCAGCTGGTCGCTCGCGTGCGTCGTCTGGAACGTAGGCCAGCGCACACCCGTGCACGGACACGAGACATGGGGTGTCGCCGGGATCTACTCGGGGGCCGAACGCGAGTTCCGCTACGTCAAGCCCGCGGCGTCCGAGCAGGGCAGGCCCCTGACGCCGGCCGGAGAGCAGGTGTGGGAACGCGGGCAGGTCACCGTGTGCTGTACGACCGACGACGACGTCCACGCCGTCACAGCCCTCGGCGACCAGCCCACCGTCGGGATCCACGTCTACGGAGGCGACATCGGCACCATCAGCCGGCGGTTGTACGATCCAGCCACTGGAGCGGTCCGGTGGTTCGTCTCCGGCTGGGACAGCCCGGCAGACGCATGAGAGCGCCCGGCCCTTCCGGCCCTTCTGGTCCTCTCCGGCCCTTCCGGCCCTCGCGCCGTTCGCGGACGGATCCAGGCCCACCTCGTCGCCCAGCTCCGGCCAGGACCCCGGCCATGTGCTCGCCGGCCTGAGACGCGGGTGACGCTCCCGCGGGAGCGGTCGCCGCCCCGCACCCGCCGGCCAGGGGGCGCCCGGCTCGTATGGAAGCTGGATCGCCGACCGAGCCGGAGGCTGTAGCCTCTTCAGGTCGGGTGGAACAAACGTGAAGAAGGAGAGACCGTGACCGGTCTGGTCGTCGCCATGGACGGCCCTTCGGGGTCGGGCAAGTCGAGCGTCTCGCGCGGAGTGGCCCGCGCGCTGGGCCTGCGATACCTCGACACCGGGGCGATGTACCGCGCGATGACCTGGTGGATGCTCCGGCAGGGCGTCGACCTGGCCGACCCCGGCGCGATCGCGGCCCGCTGCGGCGAGCCGCTGATCGTCTCCGGCACCGACCCCGACAGCCCGGCGATCCATGTCGACGAGGTCGACGTCGCGGGGCCGATCAGGGAGGCCGACGTCACCGGCGCCGTCTCCGTCGTCGCCGCCGTCCCAGAGGTGCGCGCCCGCCTGGTCGCGCGGCAGCGGGAAATCATCGGCGCCGGCGGCATCGTGGTCGAGGGCCGCGACATCGGCACGGTCGTCTGCCCCGGTGCCGCCGTCAAGATCTACCTGACGGCCAGCGCCGAGGCCCGCGCCCTGCGGCGCAGCGCGGAGCTGGCCGGCTCGACCGTCCGGGCGCAGCAGGAGGCCATGGCCAGGCGTGACACCATCGACTCGACACGTAAGGCCGACCCACTCTCGATGGCGGATGGCGCCGTCGAGCTCGACACCACCGCGATGAGCCTCGACGAGGTCATCGCGGAGGTGCTGAGACTGGTCGCCGAGCAGACGGGCCCTGGCGGGCCCGGCGGCGACCGCATTCGCGAGCGCACCTGACGAGCAGGTGCGGTACTCACTAAGGACGAAACATCGTGTCAACGGGGGATTGGGTCGAGGCCGACCTCGACGATCTTGAGATCACCGAGCACGGCGACGCCGTGCCGCTGCCGGTCGTCGCCATCGTGGGGCGGCCGAACGTCGGCAAGTCCACGCTGGTCAACCGCATCATCGGCCGCCGCGAGGCGGTCGTCGAGGATGTGCCGGGCGTCACCCGCGACCGCGTCACCTACGAAG
Organism: Nonomuraea deserti; assembly: GCF_004348685.1. Taxonomy (GTDB): domain Bacteria; phylum Actinomycetota; class Actinomycetes; order Streptosporangiales; family Streptosporangiaceae; genus Nonomuraea; species Nonomuraea deserti. Next base: position 6,686 of record NZ_SMKO01000022.1, read on the forward strand.
CCAACTGGCGCGGCCGCCGCTTCACCGTGGTCGACACCGGAGGGTGGGACCCTGACGCGACCGGCATGAACCTGCGCATCGCCGAGCAGGCCCAGATCGCGGCCGAGCTGGCCGACGTGATCGTGTTCGTGGTCGACACCACCGTCGGCGCGACCGACGCCGACGAGACCGTGGGCTCGGTCCTGCGGCAGTCGGGCAAGCCGGTCATCCTGGCCGCCAACAAGGTCGACAACCAGCAGCTGGAGCTGGAGGCCGCCGCGCTGTGGTCGCTCGGCCTCGGCGAGCCCTACCCCGTCTCCGCCCTGCACGGCCGCTCCAGCGGCGACCTGCTCGACGTGGTGCTCGACGCGCTGCCGGAGACGCCCGAGATGACGTTCGGGGCCGAGCGCGGGCCCGCCCGCGTCGCCCTGCTCGGCAAGCCCAACGTCGGCAAGTCCTCCCTGCTCAACAAGCTGGCGGGAGAGGAGCGGGTCCTGGTCGACCCGATGGCCGGCACCACCCGCGATCCGGTCGACGAGCTGGTCGAGCTGGGCGGGCGCACCTGGCGCTTCGTCGACACGGCCGGCATCCGGCGGCGCGACCGCGAGCTGCAGGGCGCCGACTTCTACGCCGCCATGCGCACGCGCGCCGCCCTGGAGCGCACCGAGGTGGCGATCGTGCTGATCGATGCCAGCCAGCCGCTCACCGAGCAGGATCTCCGCATCATCGGCCTGGTCATCGAGTCGGGCCGGGCAATGGTGGTCGCCTTCAACAAGTGGGACCTGGTCGACGAGGACCGCCGCTATTACCTGGAGAAGGAGATCGACCGGCAGCTCGTACGCACTCCGTGGGCGCTGCGCGTCAACATCTCCGCCAAGACGGGGCGGCACGTCGACCGGCTGGTCCCCGCGCTGGAGAAGGCGCTCGACTCGTGGTCCACGCGGGTGCCCACGGCCCGGCTCAACGCGTTCCTGACCGAGCTGGTGCAGCAGACGCCGCCGCCGGTGCGCGGCGGCAAGCAGCCGAAGATCCTCTTCGCCACGCAGGCTTCAGTTGAGCCGCCCAAGTTCGTGCTGTTCACCTCGGGCTGGCTGGAAGACACCTACCGCCGCTTCGTCGAGCGCCGCATCCGCGAGGAGTTCGGCTTCGCCGGGTCGCCGATCGAGGTCACGATGAAGATCCGGGAGAAGCGCTCGAAAAAGGACCGATAGCGCGTTGGGGGCGGCAAAGGTTTTGCCGTCCCCTCCACGAGCTCGTAGGATATACCGCAAACGACGACGGAGACGAGTAGCCGAGGTCCCGCACGGGCCGAGAGAGCCGCCGGCAGCTGTGAGGGCGGTCCCGTGCCCCTCCGGCGAAGACACTCCCGAGTGCGGGGAGGAAATGCCCCGCCGCCTGACCCCCGTCACCGGGTCATCGAGGCCGCCCCGACCAGGGGCGGCGAAAGTGCGGTGGCACCGGGAGTTCCCTTCTCCCCCGCACTCCCAAGGGATCATGCATTTCCTCATGAAGGAGCTGTGATGATCTCTCGTGTCATGTCGGCGGAGCTCGCTGAGCACGCCGGGCAACGAGTGACGATCGCCGGCTGGGTCCATCGCCGCCGGCAACTGAAGTCCGTGTCCTTCCTCGTCGTCAGGGACCGCACCGGCCTCGCCCAGGCGGTGACCGCGCGCGACCTGCCGGGCGAGGAGAGCGTCGTCGAGGTCACCGGCACCGTGACGGCCAGCCCGCAGGCCCCAGGAGGGTTCGAGCTGGTCGCGCCGGAGATCGAGGTGCTGGCGGAGCCGTGCACGGCGCCGCCGTTCGACCTCTACCGGCCGGAGCCGGGCGCGACGCTCCCGACGATCCTCGACCACGCGCCCGTCGCGCTGCGGCACCCCCGCCTCAGGGCGCCGCTGGAGATCTCGGCCGCGAGCGTGGCCGGGTTCCGCGAGACGCTCGACGGGATCGGCTTCACCGAGATCCACACCCCGAAGATCGTCGGCTCGGCCACCGAGTCCGGCGCGAACGTCTTCGGTATCGACTACTTCGGCAGGCCCGCCTACCTGGCGCAGTCACCGCAGTTCTACAAGCAGGCGATGGTCGGGGTGTTCGAGCGGGTCTACGAGGTCGGGCCCGTCTTCCGCGCCGAGCCGCACGACACCGTACGCCACCTGGCCCAGTACACCAGCCTCGACGCCGAGCTCGGTTTCGTCCGCGACCACCGCGACGTGATGGCGGTGCTGCGCGAGGCGGTGGCGGGCATGCTGGAGTCGGTACGCCGCCGCGCCGCCTCCGCCGCCGCCCTGCTCGGCGCCGAACTGCCCGAAGTGCCCGCCGAGATCCCGGCCATCCACTTCACCGAGGCGCAGCGGCTGACGTCCTCCTCGGAGCCCGACCTGTCGCCGGCGCAGGAGCGGTGGTTGTCGGAGTGGGCGCTGCGGGAGCACGGGTCGGAGTTCCTCTTCGTCACCGGCTACCCGATGTCCAAACGGCCCTTCTACACCCACCCCGACCCCGCCAGGCCGGACCACTCCAATGGCTTCGACCTGCTCTTCCGCGGGCTGGAGCTGGTCACGGGCGGGCAGCGGCTGCACGCGTACGCCGACTACGTCGCCGCGCTGGCCGCCCGGGGCGAGGGGACGGAGGCGTACGAAGGGTATCTGCAGGCCTTCAAGTACGGGATGCCGCCGCACGGAGGGTTCGCGCTGGGGCTTGAACGGTGGACGGCGCGGCTCACGGGCGCCGCCAACATCCGCCAGACCACCGCCTTCCCCCGCGACCTGCACCGCCTCTCCCCGTAACCCGCCCGCCCGCCGCCATCGCCCGGCGCCCCTCACCGGGCCCGGGCGATGGACGGCATGAGCAGCGCGACGCCCGCGCCGAGCACGCAGATGAACGCCGTGACGAGGAACATCTCGGTGTACTCGACGTGCAGCGCCGCCTGCACCTTCGCGGTGTAGTCGGCCAACTGCCGCTGGTAGGTCACGGCGTCCACGCCGAACGGGAGCGGCGTGTCCAGATGGGCGGTCAGCGACTGGAACCGGTAGAAACCCCACGCCGACACGGCCGCGATGCCGATCAGCATGCCCATCATCCTGGCCACCACGACCGCCGCCGAGGCGACGCCGTGCTGGGCCGCCGGGCTCACCCGCAGCACCGCCGACGACACCGGCGCGATCACCAGCCCCAGGCCCAGCCCGGCGACGACCAGGTGGAGGTCCATCAGCAGACCTGCGCTTGCCAGGTCGAGCGGCCAGCGGCTCATCAGCCAGTAGCCGGCCGCCGCCAGCACCATGCCCGCCACCGCCACGGCCCGGTCACCCGCCTTGCGCGCCAGCAGCCCGCCGAGCAGCGCGCCCACCGTCAGCGCGGCCAGGAACCTGGCCAGGACCAGCGACGCCCCCAACGCGTCGGCGCCGAGCAGCGTCTGAGCCGTGAACTGGACGAACACCATGGTCACGAGCAGCGCGGCCCCGGCCAGGAAACTCACCGCCAGGGTGGCGAGCAGCGGGCCCTTGCGGGTGCCGGACAGGTCGAGCAGGCGGACGGGGGAGCGGATCTCCCACCAGACGAAGATCACGGCCGCCAGCGCGCCGGCGGCGATCACGGGCAGGCCCCACGGGGGGAGCACGGCCTTGGCGGGGTCGGGGTTGTACAGGCCGACCACCAGCAGCCCGAGTGCCAGCGCCAGCAGCCCGCCGCCGACCACGTCCACCCGCCCGCCCGCGTGGGCGAAACGTCCCTGAAGGGTGTCCGCGGGACCGTCGCCCGATCCGGCTCCTGAGGGGATCGACCGCCCTGCGGTTGCATCGGTGGGGACGTCGCCCGTTCCTGTTGTGTGTGCGGGGGTGGATCGCCCTTGGGGGACGTCGCCCGTTTCGGTGGTGTGTGCGGAGGTGGATCGCCCTTGGGGTGCGTCGCCCGTTTCGGTCGCGTGTGCTGGGAGCGACCGTCCTCCGGCCGTGCCCGCGGGGAGCTGTCCCGATCCGGTGGCTTCCGCGGGGACGGTGGCCGTTCGGGGAGAGCGTACCGGGCGGCCGGGGACCGTGAGGTGGACGGCGAGGGCGGCGAGGGCGGCGAGGGGCAGGTTGATCCAGAAGATGGCGTGCCAGCCCCCCAGCTCCACCCCCGCCACCACGGTGCTGGGAATCAGCGCCAGCACCCCGCCGTACAGCGGGCCGAGCGCGCTCCCCAGCTCCTGGGCCGCCCCCACCGCCCCCAAGGCCACGGGCCGCTCGTGCTCGTCCCACAGGTCACCGATGAGCGCCATCGTGATCGGCAGCAGCGCCCCGCCGGCCACCCCCTGGACGGCGCGCCCGGCCACCACCATGACCTCCCCGGCCGCCAGCGCCGTCAGCACCGAGCCGAACGCGAACGCCGCCAGGCACGCGTGGATGAGCGGCCGCCGGCCGTAGCGGTCGGAGAGCTGGCCGAGCAGCGGCATCGCGGCGACGTACCCCAGCAGGAAACCCGTGACGATCGGCGTGGCCCGCTCCAGGTGGTTCAGCGGGATGCCGACGTCCTCGGCGATGTCGATCAGGACCGTCACCACGACGTACGCGTCGAGCGCGGCCAGCAGCACCACCGCGCCGCCCGCGCCGAGCACGATCCGGCGGGCACGCCTCATTCGGCAGCGGGCGGGGTGATCGTGACCGGCGCGTCGTAGTCGCTGAACGACACCGTCACCGTGCCGCCCTGCAACGGCAGGCTGGCCCTGGTGAGCCGGCTGGAAGCCTGGTCGAGCCAGACCTTGCCGGTGACGCCCTGCGTGACGCCGGGAACGATCTGGCCGACGACCTGCCCGGGGAACGTCGTGACGACGCGGTAGGCGCCGTCCTCCACGCCTTCGACCTTCGGGTCCGTGGCCGAGGCCAGCAACTGGGCGATGCCCTTGGTCGGCTCGAGGATCACCGAAGGGTCGTAGAACTGCGCCAGTTGTTGCCGGGTCATCTTCTGGAAGCCACCCGTCGGGCCCTTGAAGTGCACGGTCTCCCCGACCAGGGCGAAGCTGACCTCCTGCAGGGTGCCCAGCACGTCAAGCGTGATCGTGCCGTCGGCGTCCCCGGCGGCGGTGAGCCTGCCGTCGGCCTTCTTGACCGGCACCTTCGGCTCGCCCTCGGTCGCGATCGAGAAGGTGGCCGACTTGACGGCCTTCATGGCCTCAGCGGCCTTCTTCATCAGCTCGGGCCCCGCGGGCAACTCGCCCGCGTCACCGCCGGACGAGCACGCCGCCGCCAGCGCCAGCACGGCCACGATCAGTAGCTTTCTGAGCATGAGCGGATCGTAGCGAGCGGTACGGAGGTCCGCGCACCCTCGGCGATATCGGTTGGGTGTCAGCGCAACTTCTTCAAATGCTCCACGAGCGGCGCATAAGCCGCCTCGATCGTTTCGAGCTGATCGTCGGTGAGCCGGTCGACGAAGTGCTCGCGCACGCTGGCCACGTGGAACGGCGCCACCCGCTGGATGGTCTCCCACCCCTCGTCGCTCAGCACCGCGAACGTGCCGCGCCGATCGTCGTGACAGTCTTCCCTCGTGACCAGGCCCTTGGCCTCCATGCGGGAGATCTGGTGCGACAGCCGGCTGCGTGACTGGATCGTCGCGTCGGCCAGGTCGCTCATGCGCATGCGCCGCCCGGGGCTCTCGGAGAGGTTGACCAGGATCTCGTAGTCGTTGACCGAGAGCGAGAACTCCTGGAGCTCGCGGTCGAGCCGGTGCATGAGCAGCTTGTGCAGCGCCAGGTGCGTGCGCCAGGCACGCTGCTCGGCGGGAGAAAGCCAGCGAGGCGTGCTCATGATCCCCAATCTAGCGCACCTGACCTGCCTCCCTGCCCCCTGGTACGGAGGAGGGGTTCCCGTGCCGCTATGCGGCAGCTCGTGCCGTTGTACGGCGCCTGCTGTGGAACGGGGTGCTTGACGTTTCGCGGACCCGGGTGGGTCTCCACGTCCTGAGACGGCTTGCCCGCCTGTCCGTCGGTTCTGATGTTCCTCGCGCCCACGACGTCGGCGTGCTCGATGTACCCGGCGAATGCCCGCTGCCCGAAATCGAACTCCTTGCGGTATTTCCGGCCCGCCAGCATGCGTAACGCCCCCTCTTGCGGGGGACCTTTAAACCCACCAGTTCGAACATATTCCCGTACATGGTCGGCAGAGTGGAATATCTGCGCGGCAGACACGCGGTTTCCGCGATGCACATCCATCTGGTCTTCGTGATCAGATGCCGGCGTAAGGTGTTGACCGGCTCGAGGTAGCGCCGGCCGCTGCGAGGGCATCATGATCGAGGCGTGTGAGAGTTATGAGGCCGAGCTACTCCACGGCTTTGGCGTGCACGACCACGTCCACTTGCTCATCCACTGCCCGGCCGAAGAGGTCGGGCATACCCCCATGAGAACCGCATGCACTCCCGATCTGGAGGGCAGAGGCTTCGGCCGACCTCCGGTAGGGCCTCCATCATGAAGGGGGAGAGCCTGCGCACCGTGCTCGTGGCGGCCGCGGCCAACCTCGCCATCGCCGTGGCGAAACTCGTGGCGGGCCTGGTGGGCGGCTCGGCGGCCATGTTGTCGGAGGCGGCACACTCTGCCGCCGACACGGTGACGGAGCTGCTGTTGCTGGTGGCGGTGCGCCGTTCGGGCAGGCCCGCCGACCGGCGGCATCCGTTCGGGCACGGCAAGGCTGGCTTCGTCTGGGCGCTGATGGCCGCGGTCACAACCCTGGTGGGCGGCGCCGGGTTCTCCATCACGAACGGCCTGCACGAGATCGGTCACGGCGAGGACCTGTCGAACCTCACCCCGGCGTACATCGTGCTGGCGGCCTCGTTCGTGTTCGAGGGCATCTCGTTCGCGCGGGGGCTCACGCAGTTGCGCGCCGAGGCCGCCCGGCACCGGGTCGGCGTCGTACGCCTGGCGCGCATGACGTCTGACACCGCGTTGAAGGCCGTGCTGTTCGAGGACGCGGCCGCGCTGTGCGGGCTGCTGGTCGCGGCCGCCGGGCTGGTCGCCTCGCAGCTCACCGGCTCGGCGCTGTGGGACGGCGCGGCGTCGGTCGTGATCGGCCTGTTCCTGCTGGTCGTCGCGCTCATCCTGATCCAGGCGAACATGTCGCTGCTCATCGGCCAGGCCGCGACCCAGCGGACCGAGACCGGCATCCGGGCGGTGCTGCTGGCGCAGCCGGAGGTGGAGGACGTGGTCGAGTTGCTGACCATGATGATCGGCCCGGGGGAGATCCTGGTCGCCGCGAGGATCGATTTCAGGGACGAGTCGAGCGCGGCGGGCGTGGAGCGGGCCTGCGAGGAGGTGGACCGCCGGCTGCGAGCCCAGATCTCCGGGGTCAAGCACGTCTTCCTCCACCCGACCCCGGCCCGCCGCTGAGGTCGCCCGGCGCTCAGCTGAACGCCATGACGATCGCGACTCCGACGACGTGCATCAGCACGACCGCGACGATGAGCGACACGAACACGAACTTGGCCGGTCCGTGCTCGAAGGTCTTGCCCTCTTCGAGCGGCTTGCGCTGCGCCATGCGGTCGGCGATGCGCTCCTCAAGGGGCTTGCGGTAGAACATGGGGCCGAGTCTATTCGGGGAGGGGCACCCTCCTGGCGGGGGCGTCCGTGATGACCGCCACCCTGATGTCCGGCCCGACGCTCCACTCCAGCAGATGCCGGCCCGACAGGTCGTCCTCGCAGGCGCGCAGCTTGTCCATGGTCAGCTCGCCGCGCTTGATCAGCGCCTCCTTCCGCGTCCAGTGCCTGATCAGCTCGTCGTTGCCGGTGAGCAGCGAGCGCTCGCGCGGGTTGAGCACCCGGTCGGCCAGCAACGTGTCCAGCGGGCCCGGCGGCACGTGCTCGGCGTCCACGCCGACCTTGCCGGGCCCGGCGGCCGCGCACACGTAACCGCGGGTGTGGCTGAAGCTGACCCCCAGCTCGGGGGCCTGCTCGATGGAGGGTCTGCCGTGCCCGGGGCCGTGCAGATGGCAGTGCTGCAGCAGCGTCAGCTCGCGCGGCTCGACGCCGAGCGCGGCGGCGGCGCAGACGCGCACGAGGAGGTGCGCGGCGACGAAGCAGTCGCGGTCGGCCTCGAACCTGAACCGCGCCGCCCGCTCGCGTTCCACCTCGGTCAGCCAGTCGTCAGGGGCTCGCACCTCGTCGGGGCGGCCGCCCATCGCTAAGGGGCCGATCGTCAGTCCTTCTTCTTCTCGTCGCCGTCGAGGGTGTACTGGTCCTCCGAGGACGCGCCGAGCACGGTCACGTCATGGATCTTCCAGGTCCCCTTCTCCTTCACAAGAGAGATCTTAAGGTGCGAGTCCTTGACCGAGCGGATCGCTTCCGAGGTGTTCACCTGCTGATCGACGACCACGATGGCGTGCGCCGTGGCCTCGTCCACGTCGGCGAGGTAGACCTCGCGCACCGTGGCCTGCGAGGTAGCCTTGAGCTTGACGATGACCTGCGCCATCGCGCCGCCGAACGCCGCGTCGTAGGTGCTCAGGAAGTCGCCCGTGGCCTGGGCGGCCAGGGCGGAGCGGGTGGTCTGCAGGTCCTGGTAGTCGTAGCTGAGCAGGGCCTTGCTGAACGCGCCCGCGGCTCCCGACACCTCCAGGCGCAGCGCCCGCTCGGCCTCGAGCGCGGCGCGGGCGTCGCGGGCCTGGGCGGCGGAGATCCCTTGCAGGACGGCCGTGGCGGCGATCGCGGCCACCACCATGGCCGCCAGCGTCCACAACACGCGAGCCCTGGAGAAGCGCCCGGCCACGGCGACGTCCCGCCGCCCGCCGCCTCCCGCCTCCACCTGCTCGCGAGCAGCAGGCTCGCCGTCCCCGGCTTCCGCGGTGCCCCGCCGGGCCGGCTCGTCGGCCACCGGAGTCACGGCCTCGGGTGGCGCGGTCTCGGGTGGTGCGGCCTCGGATCGCGTGGTCTCGGATCGTGTGGTCTCGGATCGTGTGGTCTTGGCTGATGTGGTGCTCGGAGGCGGGGGGTCGGCGAGTGGGGTCTCCGGACGGGCCTCGTCGGTACGGGGGGCTGTGGAGAGGTCCTGCTCGGTGGTCATCGTGACTCCTCACGGCGGCGGGCGGCCCGACCCGCCGCGATCCAGCCCACCATGCCACCAAGGGCCACTACGGCGAGGAAAATCGCGGCAATCAGGGGGGCGGTGTTCGGCGGGTCAGGGGACGTGGCGCCGGTGGCGGCCACGTCACTGGACGATGGTGCGGGCTGCGGGCTCCTGCCCGGCCTGGTGGCGTCCCCGGCGCCCGGTCGTCCGGAGGCGCCCGGGCGCGCGGTCCGGTCCGGTCGTGCCGTGCGGTCCGGCCCTGAGGTGCGGTCCGGTGGTCCGAAGGCGTCCGGGCGACCGGCGCTGTCCGGCCGGCCCGAGCCGGCCGGGCGGGCGGCGGTGTCCTGGCGATCTCGCTCGGACCGGTCGCGGCCGGTACCGGCGCCGTCCTCGGAGGCGTCGGAGACGGGCGCGCGGTCCGGGCAGGCGCGCAGCTTCGGCACGGTGGGCGGCCCGACCGCCCGCGCGTACTCCTCGGCGGGCTGCGGCCCGCCGGGGACGCTGAAGATGAACGACGCCTTGCCGTACACGGTGTCGCCGCGCCGGTCGCTGATGTCGTCGGCCAGGCTCAACGCGGTCGGCATGATGCTCAGCAGGTGGTGCACGTTGCGTTCGGTCTCGGGGGAGAAGACCGGTTTGTGCGGCAGCCCCGCCGCGGTCAGCAGGCACGAGAACCCGGGCCTCGACCGCCGGACGGCCTCGTCGAGCTGCGCGAACACGCCCGGTCCCCGGTCGAGGAAGGTGTTCAGGTCGGCGCGGGAGGCGCGCAGGGTGGCCGTCACCGTGCTGAGGTCGGTGATGCCTGAGGCCAGCTCGCCCCGCTTGCCGGCAAGCGTGTGGGTGAGCCGGGTGAGCTGCACCGCCAGCTCGTCGAGCACCTCGGTGTTGTCGGCGAGGGTGCCGGTCAGGGTGTGGGCGTCGTCGATGATGCGCCTGATCGCCGGTGCCCGGCCGTCGAGGGCGACGGCCAGCTCGTGGGTGATCGCCTTGGCGTCCTCGGGCGGCACCGCGTTGAGCAGCTTGCCGACGCCTTCGAACAACTCCTTGTAGTCGAGCGGCACCGACGTCTTGGCCAGCGTGATCGTGTCACCGGCCGCGAGCGGCGGGCCGCCCGCTCCGGTGGCGGGCGGCGAGAGCTCCACGTACGGCTCCCCGATGGCGGACCTGCGCCGCACCTCGGCGGAGACGCCCTTGGGCAGCCGGATCTCCCGGTCGATGTCGAGACCGACGACGATCTTGCCGGGCGCCAGCCGTACGTCGCCGATCTTGCCGACCCGGACGCCCAGGTACGCCACGTCGAACCCGCGGACGAGACCGGGCGACGAGACGAACTCGGCCGACACCCGGTACGGCCGCTCGATCGCGTCGAGCCGGATGATCGTGCTGAACGCCCACACCGTCATGACGACGCCCAGGACGACGAAGAACCCCAGGTTCAGGTAGATCCGTTTGCTCATCGCGGCGGCTCCAGGAGCAGGCGGAAGTCCTCGATCCTGTTCGGCAGCGCCGGCCGGTCGGCGCCGCGCCGCTGGGGCAGCAGCACGCCCTTGAGCCACAGGTAGATCAGCACCTGCCCGTTCACCGTGATCGGCGGGGCGTCGATGAACTTCTGCAGTTCGGCCACCAGCGCCTTCAGGTCCTCTCCGCCTCGCTGCATGGCCGAGGAGATGGCCGCCAGCTCCCGCAGCAGGGTGCGCAACCGGGCGGCGTGCCGCGGGTAGACGGTGAGGTTGGCCTCCTTGGCCAGTTTGGTCAGCGCGACGATGGCCTTCTTCACGTGTTTGCGCCCGTGCGCGATGCGCGTGGTGGCCGAGGCGAGGGTGCCCGGCAGCCGGTCCAGCTCTGTGCTGCCCTTGGCGAGGTCGTCTCCCAGCTCGGCCAGGGCGTCGATGCTGGTGCCCAGGTCGCGGCGGGCGGCGGCGTAGGCGTCGGTGACCTCGGCCGTCTGCTTGATCAGCTTGTTGACGTCGTCGCCCTGCCCGGCGAACGCGGTAGAGGCCGCGTCCAGGATGGCGTTCACGTCCTGCGCGCCGAGCGCCTCGATGAGCGGCCCGGCCTTGGCGGTGACCTGCTCGATGTCCGGCTCGACCGAGGTGTCGGCGATGGTGGCGCCGCTCCTCAGGTACGGCCCCGTGGAGAGGTCCTTGCCCTTGGGCGGGGCGAGCAGCACGTAGTTCTCGCCCAGCACGGACGTCTTGGCCACGGTGGCCGTGCTGCCCTCCGGCAGCCGGTGCTCCGACTTGATCGACATGGTCACCCTGGCCCGGTAGCCCTGCAGCCGGATGCCGGTGACGGTGCCCACCCGTACGTCGGAGATCTGCACGCTGTGCCCCGCCACCAGGCTCTGCACGTCGTCGAAGACGGCGTGCAGGGTCAGGTCGCCGGTGGTCGCGCCGAGCGTCTGCAGCGAGCACGACGACGTCGTGAGCGCCAGCACGAGCAGCGCGGCCGGCGCGCCCGCCCTCATCGCGGCCTCCTCTGGTAGGGGCAGTTGCTCAGCCCGGCGGGCAGGCACGGCACGTCGCCCAGGTTCAGCGAGTCGAACAGCGGCGTCAGCCATGCCCTGGTCAGCGCGTTGAGCACGACGCGGATCTTCAGCACGTGCTGTTTCCTGTCCCACGAGTCGATGATCACGTCGGCGAAGTCGGCCGCGCCCTTGACGGCCTGGGCCGCGGACGCGCTGTTGGCCCTGACCGTCAGGACCAGCTCGGCCAGGGTGCTCGCGGCCTGCGGGAGCCGTTGCGCGTACTGCTCGATGATCACGTCGCCGCGGCGCACGAAGCCGGCCATGCTGGAGACGAACCCGCGCAGCCGGCGCCGCTCCTCCGCCAGGATCGAGCTCGCCTCGGCGAAGGAGTCGATCGCGCCCGTCACCTGGCGTTCCCGCTTGTTGAGGCCGGCGGCCAGCCGGTTCAGCCCTTTGGCCAGGGCGACGAGCTGCTGGTCCTGCTCGGCCAGGACGCCGGTGAGCTTGGAGGTGTCGGAGACGGCGTCGCCGATGGTCCTGCCGCGTCCCCTCACGCCGTCGGCCAGGTCGCCGGCCACGTCGCCGAGTTTCTCGTCGTCCAGCGCGTCGGTCAGCTTGGTGAACGCGTCGAGCGCGTCGTCGATCTCGACCGGCAGCTCGGTCCGCTCCAGCGGGATCGTCGTCCCCGGCTGGATCCGCCGGTTGCCGGGCTTCCAGGGGGGATAGAGCACGACGTTGCGCTCGCCGAGCGTGTTCTGCGGCGCGACCACGGCCTTCACGTCCGCCGGGAGCGGCACGTGGCGGTCGACGCGGAGCGAGACCCGTACGCGGTCGCCCTCGATGCGGATGTCGTCGACGTACCCGGCGTCGAGCCCCATCACCTTCACCCGCGCCTCCTCGTACAGGGAGGGCGCCTTGCTGAAGATCGCCACCAGCCGGTACGGCTCCGCGCCCAGCACGGAGCAGCCCGACGCCAGCAACGCCCAGGCCAGCAGCGCCGTGACCAGCCGGGTCATCGGGCGGCCCTCCTGTCCTTGGCGATGGCGGCGAGCACCTCCGGGTCGATGGGGCCGAGGCCCGTGGCGATGGCCTCGAGCCACGGGCCCTGGCCGCCCATCGTGGACAGGCCGGAGAACGTCGGCCCCGCCCACGCCAGCAGCGAGTTGAGCTGCTTGTTGTCGTCGCCGAGCTTCGTCGTGATGGCCGCGTTGTCGTCGAGGACCTGCACGAGGCTCTTCTCGTGCCGGTCGATCAGGCGTGTGGTGCTGCGTACCAGGTCGCTGCCGTCGCCGAGCAGCGTGCGCAGCTCGGCGCGGCGGTGGCGCAGCTCGGCCAGCATGACCTCGACGGCGTCGACGAGCCGGGCGAGCTGCTCGTCCTTCTTCTCGATGACCTTCATGATCTTCGTGCCGTTGTCGAGCAGCCGCCGCAGCTGCGGCTCGCTCTTGCTGATGGTCTCCGACAGGTCGCCGACGTTCTCGAGCAGCCGGGTGACGCGGCCGCGCTTGAAGGTGTCGATCTTGCCGAGCTCGGTGAGCAGCTCGTCCACGGCGTCGGTGTCGAGCCGCTCGACGAGCCGGGTCGCGTCGTTGATGGCGTCGTTGATCAGGGTGGGCACGCCGGTCCGCGTCACGGGGACGCGCCGCTGGGCTTCGGGCAGCTGGTCGAGGTACGGGGGCGAGACGGGGCCGGTGAGCTTGACGTAGCGGCCGCCGAGCAGGTTGGACAGCGCGATGTCGGCGCGGGTGCCGCGGCCGAGGCGTACGTCGCTGTCGACCTTCCAGGTGACGACCACGTGACCTCGCGTGTAGTCGGGGCGCACCTCGGTGACCTTGCCGACGCGCACGCCCGCCACCCGTACGTCGTTGCCGGTGCGCACGCCGCCGGAGTCCACGAAGATGCCGGACATGTGGTAGCCGCTCTCCAGCAATCCCAGGCTGCCGACCAGGAAGGTCGCGACGAGCAGCGTGGCGAGCGTGGCCACCGACACCAGGCCGACGGCGATCTTGTTGCGGTCGCGGAAGGACTTGAGCGCCATCAGTCGCCCACCAGGAGCTTCCGCAGGTCCTCGGTGCTCTGCACCCTGGTGTTGCGCAGCGGCGGCGGCTTCTTCATCGGGTACGGGCACGGCGCGGGGCCCAGCGCCACGCACGGGACCGCGGTGATGAAGTAGTGGCCGCGGTCGACGGTGGAGTGGGCGCGGGTGAACAGCGGCGGGAAGGTGCTGACCGTCCTGCCGATGCTGTCCACGTTCCGCCTGATGCCGCCGGTCAGGCCGGACAGGTTGTCGACCAGGGCGCCGAGCTCGTCGGCGTTCTTGCCGAGCACCTCGTTGGAGGTGTGCACGGTCGCCGACAGCTCCACCAGCGCGTCGTCGATGAGCTCGCGGTTGTCGGCGAACGCCTCCGTCAGCGTGACGAGGTTGTCGACGAGCTGCTCGAGCTGCTTGTCGCGCCTGGCGACCACGCCGGTGACGGTGGCGTAGTCCCGCAGGAGCTGCTCGATGGTCTTCTTGCGCGCGTTGACCGTGGTGGTGATGGCGTTGACGTTGTCGAGCAGCCTGGGGATGTTCCTGTCGTTGCCCTTGAGCGACTTGGCGGCGGCGGTGAGCAGTTGGTTGATCTGGTCGGGGTCGAGGCTCCGGGTGAGCGGGCCGAGGTCGCTGACCAGTTCGCCGATGTCCACGAGGGAGGTGGTGCGGGCGATGCGCGACCCGGGCGGCAGCATGCCGGGCGCGGTGCCGGGCAGCAGGTAGATCACCCGCTGGCCGATGGCGTTGCGCCAGCGGACGGCGGCCTCGGTGTCGGCGGGCACCCTGACCGCGTCCTGCACCTCCATGGTCACCTCGGCCCGGCCGTCGACCACCCTGATGGTGTCCACCTGGCCGACGGGCGCGCCGGCGATCTTGACCTGGTCGCCTTCGACCAGCCCTGACACGTCGTCGAACATGGCGACGAGCCGGTACCCGCCGCCCGTGCTCACCCTCGCGATCTGCACGCTGATCACCACGATCAGCGCCACGGTCAGGCCGACGAAGAGCACGAACTTGACGAACGTCCACCAGCGGCGGGTGCGCTCCATCAGCGCCTCCCGTCGGTGGGGCCGCAGACGCCGACGATCAGCTCGCAGACGTCGGTCGCGACGAAGGCCTCCACCTGGAGCTGGCGGGTGCCGCCCGGGCCCGGCGCCTCGATCAGCTCGTTGAGCAGGTCGACCAGCCGGTTCAGGCCGCGTACGCCGTCGCCGGCCAGCCCGAGCTGGGCGTAGATGAGGGCGGCGACCCGCTCGCCGGAGTGCACGCCGGCCCGCAGGTTGCCCCGGTGCTTGGCCAGCCCGTGCGCGGTCTGGCCGCTGACCGAGGTGACCTCCTGCAGCAGCGCGCGCACCTTGTCGGCCCGCGCCAGCAGATCGGGGGTGATCACGTTGACGTCGGACGAGATCGCGACGATCTCGTCGCCCTTGTCCGACAGCGTGGTGCCGAGCAGGGCGCCGTCGCGCAGGAACCGCCTGGCCCTGTCCCGGTGCCGGTGCGCGACGCCGACGAGGTCGCCGGCGTCGCCGATCAGCTCGCGCAGGTGCTCGCCCTTCCCGTCGAGTCCCTTGGCCAGGGTGTGCACGATGACCGTGACCTCGCGAGGGTCGACGGCGTCCAGGCCGCGGTAGGCGGCGCCGAGCGTGTCCGACAGGTCGAGCGGGCCCTCGGTGTCGGTGATGACCGCGCCGCTGCTCAGGTAGGGGCCGGTGGTCTCGCCGGATCCGGGCTTGAGGTTGACGTACTTGGGGCCGAACACCGACGTCGGCTCGACGGAGGCGACCGTGGAGGCGGGCACCTTGACGCCGGGCTCGACGTGCATGGTCACCACGGCGTCGCCCTTGGCGTCGAGCGCCACGCCCGTCACGTCGCCGACGGTGATGCCGCGGATCTTGACAGGGGAGTTGGTGTCCAGGCCCTGACCGGCCCGGGCGAACACGGCGTCGATCCTGGTGCCGCTGATCTCGGTGGCGGTGCGCACGACGTACAGCGTGGCCGCGGCCAGTACCACGAGGACGGCGAGCGCGACGCCGGCCCGGGCGGGGAGGGAGAGTTCGGATCGGCTCACCGGCTCACCCCGTCAGCGGGATGTTGCCCCCGCCGCCCCAGAACAGGTACGACAGCAGCAGGTTGAGCAGGACGATCGTGACGATCGACTGGCGGATGGCGCGCCCCGCCGCCACGCCCACGCTCACCGGCCCTCCGGTGGCGTGGAAGCCGTAGAAGCAGTGGATCACGATGACGGCGAAGGCGAACACGCCCACCTTGGCGACGCTGAACACGATGTCGCTGACCGGCAGGTACAGGTAGAAGTAGTAGTCGTAGACCCCGGGCGCCAGCCCGAACAACGCCGTGCACATCAGCCGGGTGGCGAAGAAGCTGGCGAACAACGCGATGAGATAGATCGGCATCAGCGCCAGCAGCGCCGCCACCACGCGGGTGCAGACGAGGTAGGTGAAGGCGTTGATGCCCATCACCTCCAGCGCGTCGATCTCCTCCGAGATGCGCATCGCGCCCAGCTCCGCCGTGAACGACGAGCCCACCTGCGCCGCCAGCGCCGTGGCCGCGATGATCGGGGTGATCTCGCGGACGTTGGCGAACGAGCCCACCAGGCCCATGAACGACTCGGCGCCGATCGCCTGCAGCCCCTGGTAACCCTGCAGGCCGACGGTCGCGCCCACGACGAACGCCATCGTGAACACCACGAAGATCATGCCGCCGCCGATGACCGTCGCACCGACGCCGACCACGACGTCGCTGACCTGCCTGACGACGACCTTGGCGTACTTCAGCCGCAGCACCACGTCGCGTACGGAGTAGAAGAGCACCTTCCACACGAACAGCGGCCAGTCGGCCAGCGTCGCGAACCGCTCGGCGATGTCCCGGCCACGCAAGGCGAGCCTGAGACCTGCCGTGCGCGTCATGGCCATCAGAGCGACCTCGGCGGGTAGGCCAGGAAGTAGACGGCGGAGATCACGTAGTTGAACGTGAACACCAGCATGAACGTCACCACGGTCGACTGGTTGACCGCCCGGCCCACGCCGACGGGGCTGGTCGCGCAGGTCATGCCCTTGTAGCAGGCGACCGCCGCCGCGATGAAGCCGAAGATCCACGCCTTGAACAGGGTGACGTACAGGTCGGAGGCGACGACCAGCGACAGCGCGCCGTCGAAGTACGCGCCCGGGGTGACGCCCTGCACGATGACGTTGAAGAAGTAGCCGCCGCTCGCGCCCGCCAGGATGACCAGCGGGCACAGGCACACCGCGATCGTGCTGGCCGCCCACATGCGCGGAGTGACCAGCCGGTGGATCGGGTTGACCGACATGACCTCCATCGCGCTCAGCTCGTCGCGGATGTTGCGCGCGCCGATGTCGGAGGTCATCGCGCTGCCCCCGGCCCCGGCGATCAGCAGCGCGCTGGCCAGCGGCGCCACCTCGCGGATGAGGCCGACGAAGACCGCGCTGCCGGTGGCCGAGCCCGCGCCGAGCTGCCAGGCCAGCTCGCCCACCTGGAGCGCCACGGTCGCGCCGAGCGGCAGGGAGACGAGCAGCACGGGCACGCTGGTGACGCGGGCCAGGAACCAGCACTGGTCGACGAACTCCCACCACCAGCGGCGCACGTCCCAGCTGCGGCGCAGCCCCTCCAGGACGATGACGAACAGGTCACCGACCTGGCCGAGCACCGACCCGGCCCTACGTCCGACGAACCCGGACAAGGCCATCAGCTGACCACCTCCGCCGCCTACGGATCAGTCACCCTACTGACGGGTTGTCCGGCAGTCGATGCTCTGCCGGTAATTTGAGGAAAAGGTATGAGACGCAGCTCACACCTTGTCAGCTCCGCACGAAACGTGATCGGCCCGTTACGCCAGGGTGGCCATCCAGGACTCGATCTCGTCCGGGTGGCGGGGGAGCCCGCCGGACAGCAGGGTCGCGCCGCCGGCGGTGACGACCAGGTCGTCCTCGATGCGGATGCCGATGCCGCGCAGCTCCTCGGGCAACGTCAGGTCGTCGGGCTGGAAGTACAGGCCGGGCTCAACGGTGAGCACGTGCCCCTCCTCCAGCACGCCGTCCAGATAGACCTCCGAGCGCGCCCGCGCGCAGTCGTGCACGTCGAGGCCGAGCATGTGGCCGCTGCTGCACAGCGTGTAACGCCGGTAGAGGCCGCTCTCCATGAGGGAGTCGGTCGAGCCCTTCAGCAGGCCCCAGTCGCGCAGGCCGTCGCAGATGACGCGCATGGCCGCCAGGTGGAAGTCGCGGAAGCGGGCGCCCGGCCTGAGCGTGGCGATGGCCGCCGTCTGCGCTTCGTACACCAGCTCGTACGCCTGCCGCTGGATCGGGCTGAAGCGTCCCGACAGCGGGAACGTACGGGTGACGTCGGCGGTGTAGAGCGTGTCGGCCTCGACGCCCGCGTCCATCAGCAGCAGGTCGCCGGGCGACAGCCGGCCGTCGTTGCGGATCCAGTGCAGCACGCAGGCGTGCGACCCGGCGGCCACGATGCTGTCGTAGCCGGTCGCGTTTCCCTCCAGCCGCGCCCGCAGCCCGAACACGCCCTCCAGGTAACGCTCGCCGCGCGGGTGCCCGAGCGCCTGCGGCAGCGCGCGGACCACGTCCTCGAAACCGCGTGCCGTCGCGTCCACGGCGTGCCGCAGCTCGCCCAGCTCCCACTCGTCCTTGACCAGCCGCATCTCCGACAGGAAGGACTCCAGCTCGGCGTCGCCGTCGCCGCGCGCCGCCCGCGCGTCCACCGAGGCGTCCACACCGCGCAGCACCCTGGCCGGGCGGCCCTCCAACTCCAGGTCGCGGATGTGCGCGCAGCGCAGCTGGTAGAGCTCCTCGGCCTCCGCCAGGTCCGGCCTGGGACCGGCCCAGAACTCGCCGTAGCGGCGGTCGCGGTAGAACTCCTGGCCCTCCTCGCGCAGCGCGCGCGGCCTGACGTACAGCACCGCCTCGCCGGACGGCTCGATCACCAGCACGTCGTCGGACTCTCCCGCGCCCGTCAGGTAGGAGTACGCGCTGTGCGGCCTGAACCGGTGGTCGCTGTCGTTGCTGCGCACCTTGAGCGTGCCCGACGGGATCACGAGCCGCTCGCCGGGGAAGCGCGCGGCCAGCGCGGCGCGGCGCTTGGCCGCCCACGGCGCGATCGGCCGCGCGCGCACGCCGTCCCGCCGGGCCGGCGCCCAGCCGGTCCGCATGAACGCGGCCAGCTCGTCGGTGACGGGCAGGTCGTGGCTTCCGATGTTGAGCGGCTCGGTCATGCGGCGGTCCCCTTCGTGCCGGACGTGGTATATGGCAGGCAGCCTACGTGAGCGCTTGACTCCATTCTCGAGGGGCAGTTTGCCTTGACGCCGGGGTTGGAACACTGAGGGGCAGAGGTGATGCAGATGCTCATCGGGACGATCCTTCGCGACAAGGGCAGTGAGGTCACGACCGTGACCCCGGCGGCGACCGTGCGGGAGCTGCTCGCCAAGCTCGCCGAGCACAACATCGGGGCCGTCGTGGTCTCCAGCGACGGGGCCGTCATCGAGGGCATCGTGTCGGAGCGCGACGTCGTACGCCGCCTCCACGACCGTGGTGCCGCGGTGCTGGACGACCCCGTGTCCGCGATCATGACCACCGAGGTCCACACGGTCGGCCCCGGCGAGAACGTCGAGTCGCTGCGGCGCACCATGACCACCGAGCGGGTGCGGCACATGCCCGTGGTCGACGGCGGCCGGCTCGTGGGCATCGTCAGCATCGGCGACGTGGTCAAGAGCGCGATCGAGGAGTTGGAGACGGAGAAGGCGTCGCTCGTCGACTATCTGCATCGTTGACAGTGATGGGACGCTTGGTCCGTGATGTACGGGCCTCCTCCTCCACCTGAGTATCCCCGGGCGACGAGCAGTCCGACGATCATCCTGCTCGTGTCGGGGCTAGCGGCCCTCCTCGGGTTCCTGCTGGGGGTGTTCGTGGGGTTCGGCGCGAGCACGTCGACGGAGGCGCCCCCGCCCAGGATCACGGTGACGACCGAGGTGACGGGCGCGCCCGATCCCACGGCGCCCGATTCCGCGCCTTCCCAGACGGCCCCGTCGCAGACCGTCCCCTCGCAGCCCGTGCCGTCCGGGACGGCTCCCTCGCAGCCCGTTCCCTCGCAGACCGGACCCGTGCAGACCGGACCCGCGCAAACAGGGCCCGCGCAGACCGGCGGCGCGAGCACCGCGCCGGCCGGCAATCCCGCGTCCCTGCGGACGCTCGTCGTGGGCAGGGACGTCCAGCCCGGCACCTACAGAACGTCCGGGCCGGCGGCCGGGTTCGGCATGTGTTACTGGGCCCGCATGAGGAGCGCGGACGGCGATGTGATCGCGACCGGCATGCCGACGGGCGCCGCCACGGTCACCATCGAGGCCACGGACAAGGCGTTCCAGACCGGCGGATGCGCGGAGTGGACTCCTGCATGACGCTTTTATGCGTCAAAGTCTGGACAACAGAGCAGGAACGCGCAATTCTGGCGGGCAATAGAAGGGAGGTATGCCTGAGCGTGCTGGCGTGACGTCCTACGGTATGGGCCACGCCACTCCGGTGTCCCTGGCCCGGACACGCAGCGGAGAGTGCGGAACAGCGCGCATCGCCACTTGTCCCGAACTGTGTCGTTCGCGAGGAGTGTCCATGCGTCTTCCCGCCCTGATATCCGCAGCCACCCTGGTGGCCGCACTGTCCGTCCCCCCGTTCGCCCTCCTGCCCGCCGCCGCGTCCGCCGCGTCCGCTACCGTGTCCGCCGCCGCATCGGCCCGGGTCCCGGCCACAACACCGGTCGCGACCGGCCTTCCCGCGCCGGTCCCGTGCGACGGCTGCTGGCGGCCCGCACTGAAGACGAGCTGGCAGTGGCAGCTCTCCTCACTCCCCGTCAAGCCCTATCCGAACGTGCGGATGTTCGACATCGACGGCTTCGACGCCGCCGAGGACGGCACGATCGTCGCGTCGCTCAAGGCCGGCAGGCCGGACCGCGGCCTCCTCTGCTACATCAGCGCCGGCACGTTCGAGGACTGGCGCCCCGACGCGGCGCGCTTCCCCGAGGAGTGGGAGGGCGAGCGGTGGCTGGACATCCGCGCGTACACCGGCACGCTCGGCGAGATCATGAAAGCCAGACTCGACATGTGCAAGGCCGCCGGATTCGACGCGGTGGAGCCCGACAACGTCGACGGATACGGCAACGACAGCGGTTTCCCGCTCAAGGCGGCCGACCAACTGGCCTACAACGCCTGGTTCGCCAACGAGGCGCACAAGCGGGGGCTGTCCGTCGCGCTGAAGAACGACGTGGCGCAGATCCCGCGGCTCCTGCCGTACTTCGACTTCGCGGTGAACGAGGAGTGCTGGCAGTACACCGAGTGCACCACCGCCCAGAACGGCGGCGACTACGGCTACGACCAGTTCGTCAAGGCGGGCAAGGCGGTGTTCCAGGTCGAGTACGACCTGGCGCCCTCCGCCTTCTGCGCCCGGTCCAACGCTCAGAACTTCAACTCGCTCAAGAAGAAGTACGAGCTCGGCGCCTACCGCGTACCCTGCCGTGGCGCGTGACTTCGACCTGCTGGTCGTGGGCGACGCCAACCCCGACGTGGTGCTCTCGGGGGCGCCGCGCGGGCTGGCGTACGGCCAGCGGGAGCAGCTCGTCTCCGGCGGCGACCTGGTGCTCGGCGGGTCCGGCGCGATCACCGCGTGCGGGGCGGCCAGGCTGGGCCTGCGCACCGCGTTCGCCGGCCGGGTGGGCGACGACGCGGCCGGGCGCTTCGTCCTGAACGCCATGGCCGAGCGCGGGGTGGACGTCTCCCACTGCGTGCTCGGTCCCCGGCCGACCGCCATGACCGTCGTGCTGGCCGACGGGCCTGACCGGGCCATCCTCACCTCGCCCGGCTGCCTGCCCGACCTGACCGTGGACGACGTGCCGCGCGGCCTTGCCAGGCACGTGCACGTGTCATCCTATTTCCTGCAACCAGCGCTGGCGGCCGGTCTGCCCGGTTTCCTGGCGGGGGAGCGGCGGGTCGGCGCCACCACCTCCCTGGACACCAACGACGACCCGGCGGGGGCATGGGACGGCCTCGGCGACGTGCTGGGCGAGGTGGACGTGTTCCTGCCCAACGCCGCCGAGGCCGTGCACATCGCCCGGTCCGTCGCCGCCCGCCTGACCCACAGCGCGGGCCCGCCCCCGGCCGGTCCGTCCGCCGCGACCGGTCCGTCCGTCTCCGCCGGTCCGTCTGCCGGCGCAGGAGCGTCCGGCACGGGTCAGGAGGGCGTGGAGGCCGCCGCGGCGCGGCTGGGCGCGCTCGGGCCCGCCGTGGTCGTCAAGAACGGCGGCGACGGCGCGCTGGCATGGGAGCGGGGGCGGCTGGTCCGCGCGCCCGCCGTGCCCGTGGAGCCGGTCGACACCGTCGGCGCCGGCGACAGCTTCAACGCCGGGTTCCTCGCCGCCCGGCTGCGCGGGATGAGCCTGCCCGAATGCCTGCGCGTAGCCGTGACCTGCGGCTCCCTGTCGACCCAGGCGGCCGGAGGCACCGCCGCCCAACCCACGTGGAAACAACTATGAAGATCGTCTTTCTCGGCGCAGGCAGCGTCGAGTTCACCCAGGGCCTGCTGGCGGACCTGGTCGCCTTCCCCGACCTGGGGGAGTTCGAGGTGGTGCTGCACGACATCCACCGCGAGCGGCTCGACACCGCCGAGGCCGCCGCCCGCGTCATCGCCGCCGACCGCCCCGTCAAGATCAGCGCCCACCTCGACCTGCGGCGGGCGCTCGAAGGCGCCGACTTCGCGATCAACATGATCCAGGTCGGCATGATCGACGCCACCCGCGTCGACTTCGAGGTGCCCGCCCGCCACGGCCTGCGCCAGACCATCGCCGACACCATCGGCGTGGGCGGCATCTTCCGCGCCCTGCGCACCTTCCCCGCGCTGGACCGGATCGGGCAGGCCATGGCGGCGGCCTGCCCCGACGCGTGGTTGCTCAACTACACCAACCCGATGGCCATGAACGTGTGGTACCTGGCCGCCGCCACCCCCGTGCGCAACGCGGTCGGGCTGTGCCACTCCATCTACTGGACGGCCCACGACCTGGCCGAGCTCGTCGGGGTGCCGTACGAGGACGTGTCGTACCTCGCGGCGGGCGTCAACCACCAGTCGTGGATGCTGCGGTTCGAGTCCGGCGGCGAGGACCTGTACCCGCGGCTGGACGAGGCCGTCGCCCGCGACCCCGGGTTGCTGCGCCGGGTGCGCGTGGACATGTACCGCAGGCTCGGCTACTACCCGACCGAGACCAGCGAGCACTCGGCGGAGTACGTGCCCTGGTACCTGCACGACGAGGCCGAGATCGAGCGCCTGCGCATCCCCGTCGGCGCCTACGTCGGCATCAGCGAGGAGAACGTGCGCCAGTACGAGGCCACCCGCGACGCGCTCAGAGCGGGCCGGCCGATCACCGTGGAGGGGACCATGGAATACGCCCCGCAGATCATCCACAGCATCGCCACCGGAACCACCCGGACCGTCTACGGCAACGTCCAGAACAGGGGCCTGGTCGGCAACCTGCCGGCGGACTGCGTGGTCGAGGTGCCGTGTGTCGCCGACGCGCTCGGCGTACGACCTCTCGCGGTCGGCGACCTGCCCGCCCAGTGCGCGGCGCTCAACCGCGCCTACGTCAACGTCAACGAGCTCACCGTGCGCGCCGTCACCGAGGGCCGCCGCGACCATGTGCGGCACGCCATGATGGCCGACCCCAACACGGCCGCCTCCCTCACCGTCGAGCGGATCGACGCCCTGTGCGAGGCGCTCTTCGAGGCCCACGGCGACCTGCTCCCGGAATCGCTCAGGAGGCGGTCATGAAGGTTCACGGCGCGGCGGCGCTGCTCCTCGTCGCGGGACTGCTGGCCGGCTGCGGCTCGTCCTCCTCGGACGACGCCGGCGGGCCGGTCGAGATCACCTGGTGGCACGGCCAGGTCGAGACCCAGGCCAAGGTCATCGAGAGGCTGGCGGCCGACTACAACAAGGCGCACCCGGACGTGAAGATCAGTCCCGCGGTCGGCACCACGAACGTGGACGACATGCTGCAGAAGGTCCAGGCGGTGCTGGCCGGCGGCAAGGCGCCCGACATCGCGTACATGTACGGCACTTGGATGCCGCACCTTGCCAAGAACCCCAAGGTGTACGACCTGACCGCCACCGTGAAGGCGCCGGAGTTCGGCTGGGACGACTTCTGGCCGTCGGAGCGGGCCGTGTCGGAGGTGAACGGCAAGGTCGTCGGCGTCCCCGCGGTGGTCGACAACCTGGGCGTCATCTACAACAAGAAGCTCTTCGACGCGGCCGGGCTGGAGTACCCGGACAAGGACTGGACCTGGGACGACTTCCGCGCCGCCGCCGGGAAGCTGACCAAGGACGGCGTGTACGGCACCGCGTACCCCGTCACCGGGGCCGAGGACACCGTGTGGCGGTTCTGGCCGATGATCTGGCAGCAGGGCGGCGCCATCGTGACGCCCGACGGCAAGAAGTCGGCGTTCAACACCCCGCAGGCGGCGCAGGCGCTCGGCCTGTGGAGCGCCATGGCCCGCCAGGATAAATCCGTTTATCTCGACCAGAACGGTGAGAAGTTCCTGCCGCTGTTCCAGAGCGGCAAGGTCGGCATGATCATCGCTGGTCCGTGGGCGCTGCTCGACATCATCGACCACAAGATCGAGTACGGCGTCCAGGTGCTGCCCGGCTACAACGGCAACCACGAGACCATCGCCGGGCCGGACAACTGGGTCGTGTTCGACAACGGCTCGCGCCGGGCCAAGGCCGCCGCCGACTTCCTCACCTGGCTCACCCGGCCCGAGCAGGACGCCCGGTGGACGCTCGGCCTGGGCAACCTGCCGATCCGCAAGGCCACGACCGAGCTGCCGGCGTACGAGAAGTTCATCAAGGACATCCCCGACATGGACGTGTTCACCGCGAACCTCGACAACGCCAAGCAGGCCAGGCCGCACCTGCCCGCGTACCCGGAGTTCTCCGAGAAGGTCGGCAACGCGATCAGCGAGGCTCTCGTCGGCGGCACGCCCCCGCAGGAGGCGCTGGCCACGGCCGCCACCGAGGCCGACACGGTGCTCGGGCGGGCCCGATGACGGTGTTCGCCGCGCAGGCGGGCGGGCGGCGGCGCGGGGGCCGCCGCCTGCTGCCCGACCTGACCGGGTGGGGCTTCGTCCTGCCCGCCACGCTGGTGATCGTCGGATTGAGCCTGTTCCCCGCGGCGTGGGCGCTGCTGCTCTCGCTGCGGGACGGCGACCTGCTCACCGGCGGTGACTACGTCGGGCTGCGGAACTACAGCGACATGCTCGCCGACACCGAGCTGGCCGCGGCGGCCGGGCACACGGCGGTCTACACGGTGCTGTTCGTACCCGGCTCGGTGGTGCTCGGGCTGGCGCTGGCTCTTGCGCTGAACCTGAAGATCCGGCTCATCGGCTTCTACCGCACCTGCTTCTTCGTCCCCTACGTCGTCTCGGCCGCCGCCACGGGCATCCTCGCCAACTTCGTGTTCGACCCCGACTTCGGCATCGTCAACGCGGGGCTGAAGGCCGTCGGCCTGCCCGCCATGGGGTTCCTGCAGGACCCGGACCAGGCCATGCTCACGCTCGTCCTGATCTCCATCTGGGGCGGCGTCGGGATGCCCGCCGTGGTCTACCTCGCCGCGCTCCAGGACATCCCGCGCGAGCTGGTCGAGGCGGCCAGGGTCGACGGAGGCGTCGGCCGGCACGTGCTGCGCCACGTGGTGCTGCCGCAGCTGCGCCCGGCGACCGTCTTCCTGCTGATCTGGCAGACGATCACCGCGCTGCAGCTGTTCGACCTCGTCTACACCACGACGAAGGGTCAGCCGCTCGACTCCACCACGACGATCGTGTTCTACCTCTACCGGCAGGCCTTCCAGCTGTTCCACTCCGGCTACGGCACGGCCATCGCCTACGTCCTGTTCCTCGTGACGCTCGCGATCTCGGGCGCCGTCCTGTGGCGGAGCGCACGGTGAAGCCCAAGCTGAAGGGCAGGCACCTCGCCCACCTGATCCTGATGCCGGCCGCGCTGCTGTTCGTTGCGCCGCTGGCCTGGATGGTGCTGACCGCCTTCATGCCGGACAGCGACATCAACACCTACCCGCCCAAGCTCTGGCCCGAGCACTTCACCATGGCCGGGTTCACCCGCATCTTCACCGAGGACGACTATCCGCTCTGGCTGGCCAACACCGTGATCGTGGCCGTGGCGGCCGTCGCCGGGCACGTGGTGCTCTGCTCGCTGGCCGGCTACGGCTTCGCCCGGATCGGCTTCCGCGGCCGCGGGCTCACCTTCGGCGCTCTTATGGCGACCATCATGGTGCCCACCCAGGTGCTGATGATCCCCACGTTCCTGCTGTTCAAGAACATGGGACTGATCGACACCCTCGGCGCGGCCATCGTCCCGTGGCTGGCGTCGGCGTTCGGCGTGTTCCTCATGCGGCAGTTCTTCCTGTCGCTGCCCAAGGAGCTGGAGGAGGCCGCGACCATCGACGGCTGCTCCCGGCTCGGCGTGTTCTTCCGGGTGGTGCTGCCGCTGGCCCGGCCCGCGCTGGCCACGCTCGTCGTGTTCACGCTGCTCGGCGCCTGGAACGACCTCCTGTGGCCCCTCATCGCCATCTCCTCCGAGGACAGCTACACGCTGCAGCTCGGCCTGGCCACCTTCTCCGGGGCCCGGCACACCGAGTGGTCGGCCCTCATGGCCGGCAACGTCGTGGCCGTGCTGCCGCTGGTCGCCGCCTTCGTGCTGGCGCAGCGCCACTTCGTGGCCACCATGAGCTTCAGCGGCCTCAAGGGCTGAACGTGAGAGGTTTGCGCGGGTAGGGCGTGCGTAGGAGGATGCGCACAGCCCACGAAGGAGGAAGTCATGTCGGTGTTGAAGAGCCTTGTCGACAGCGTGCGCGGCGGTGCGATCGAGGTGGTCGACCTCACCGCGCCCCTGTCGTCAGAAACGCCGATCCTCCAGTTGCCCGAGCCGTTCAGCAACACGATCCGGTTCTCTCTCGAGGAGATCAGCCACTACGACGACCGCGGCCCCGCCTGGTATTGGAACGACATCCACACCGGCGAGCACACGGGAACGCATTTCGACGCCCCCGTCCACTGGATCACCGGGCGTGACGGCGAGGACGTCTCCCAGGTGCCCCCGCGCAACCTGATCGCGCCGGCGGTCGTCCTCGACTTCGCCGACGAGGCGGCGAAGGATCACGACTTCCTGCTGAGCATCGACCACGTCAAGGAGTGGGAGCGCGCTCACGGCCCGCTGCCCGACGGTGGCTGGCTGCTCTACCGCACGGGCTGGGACACCCGCTCCGGCGACCAGGACGACTTCCTGAACGCCTCCCACACGCCCGGCATCTCCGTGGAGTGCGCCGAGTGGCTGGCCGCCGAGACGCCGATCGTCGGGCTCGGCGTCGAGACCGTCGGCACCGACGCGGGCGCCGCCCACTCCTTCGCCCCGCCCTTCCCCTGCCACTCCTTCCTGCTCGGCGCCGGCAAGTACGGGCTGACCCAGCTGCGCAACCTCGACCGCCTGCCCGTGACCGGCGCCGTGGTGCTCGCGCCGCCGCTGCCCATCGTGGGCGGCTCCGGCAGCCCGGTGCGCGTGCTCGCCCTGGTGGAACGTTGATCGTCGCGGAGGCCGTGGGCCGGGCCCTGGCCGCCTGCGGGGTCGAGACCGCCTTCGGGGTGGTCGGCAGCGGCAACTTCCACGTCACCAACGCGCTCGTGGCCCACGGGGTGCGTTACATCGCCGCCCGCCACGAGGGCGGGGCCGCCACCATGGCCGACGCGTACTCCCGCATGAGCGGGCGCGTCCCGGTGGTGTCGGTGCACCAGGGGCCGGGGCTGACGAACGCGATGACCGGCATCGCCGAGGCGGCCAAGAGCCGCACGCCGCTGATCGTGCTCGCTGGGGAGGCCACCGACGTCCACTCCAACTTCCACGTCGACCAGGACGCCCTGGCCACCGCGGTGGGGGCGGTGCCGATGCGGGTCACCTCGGCGGGCACCGCGACGGCCCAGGTCGCCGAGGCCTTCCGGGTGGCCGTGGAGGAGCGGCGTACGGTCCTGCTGAACCTGCCGCTCCCCGTCCAGGCCGCCCCCTTCGACCCCGCCTCGACCGGGGACGCCGAGCCCGCCGCGTCGGCTGCCGGGGGAGCCCCGGTGGCAGACCGAGCGGAGGGCGGCGAAGCGTTCGCGAAGGGTGGAGAGGCGTTCGAGGACCTGGCGCGGCTGGCGGAGGAGGGCGAGGCGTTCGAGGACCTGGCGCGGCTGCTGGGCGCGGCCCGGCGGCCGGTGTTCATCGCGGGGCGCGGAGCCCGGCACGCGCGTGGCGAACTGGAAGAGCTGGCCGGCCGGGTGGGCGCGCTGCTGGCGACCTCCGCGGTGGCCAGAGGCCTGTTCCGCGGCAACCCCTGGGACCTCGACGTGAGCGGCGGCTTCGCCACCCCGCTCGCCACCGAGCTGATCAGGGGCGCCGACCTCGTCGTCGGATGGGGATGCGCGCTCAACATGTGGACCACCGGCCACGGCGGCCTGATCTCGCCGGGGGCGAAGGTGGTGAAGGTCGATCTCGACCCGGGCGTCTTCAAGGCGTACACGTCCCCCGACCTCGGCGTGGTCGGCGACGTGGCCGCCGTGGCGAGGTCCGTGACCGCCCGCGTCGCCGGAGCCGGCGGTTACCGCTCGCCCGAGATCGGGCGGCGCATCCAGGCCGAGGGGCGCTGGCGGGACGTCCCGTACGACGACGAGAGCGCAGGCGGCCGGATCGACCCGAGGACGCTCACCATCGGGCTGGACGACCTGCTGCCGCACGAGCGGATCGTCTCTCCCGATTCCGGAAATTTCATGGGATACCCGTCGATGTTGATGGATGTCCCTGACGAGTTCGGGTTCTGCTTCACCCAGGCGTTCCAGTCGATCGGGCTGGGCCTCGCGACCGCGATCGGCGCCGCCGTGGCCCGTCCCGACCGGCTGCCGGTGGCGGCGCTCGGCGACGGCGGCGCCCTCATGGGCCTCGCCGACCTCGAGACCGTCGTCCGGCTGGGCCTGCCGATGGTGATCGTGGTCTACGACGACGAGGCGTACGGCGCCGAGGTCCACCACTTCGGCCCCCACGGGCACCCGCTCGGCACGGTCACCTTCCCGCCCGCCGATTTCGCCGCCATCGCCAGGGGCCACGGGCTCGACGCGGTCACGGTCACCGAGCAGGCCGACCTGGCGGGCGTGGCCGCCTGGCTCAACGGTTCCCGGGAACGTCCGCTGCTGGTGCACGCCAAGGTCACCCGGGACCACGGCTCCTGGTGGCTGGAGAACGCCTTCAAATCCCACTGACCCCGCGCACCGTGGGACCCCTCCCACGACCGACCACGCGACCCTACAGGCAAGCCCATGGTGTCCCGCGGGTCCCTTCCTCCGGCGCACCACAACGGGCACCCCCGACGGGACTTCCCACGCGCAGCTCCGCCGGGCGCCTTCACCGGCACCTCGTGCCATGTCTCCACACGGGGTCTGCGTCCGGGGTCTGCGTCCGGGGTCTGCGTCCGGGGTCTGCGTCCGGGGTCTGCGTCCGGGGTCTGCGTCCGGGATCTCCGCCCGGGGTCTCCGTCCGGCCGGGGCGTTAGCCCGGCGCCTCCGTTCGGCACCTGCTGTCGACACGTCGGGCGGCATCGCCGGACCGTGAGGGCCTCGGTCACGCAGGCCGGCACAGCAGGCCGGTCCGGCACCCGTCGGACGGGCACGATCCACGCTGGAGCGTGCGGGTCACAGCTTGCGGAAGGTGCGGGACTCCTCGGCCGAGGCGAGCACGTCGGCGAGTGGCGCGTCCGCGCCGGCCGCCACCGCCGCCGCGATCGCGCCCTCCACGAACGGGACGTCCGCCACCACGATGCGCCCGTCCTCCTCCAGCAGGCGGGCGGTCAGCACCGAGCTGCCCAGGTCGGGGATGAGCACCACGCCGTCTCCCTGGTCGACGCCGCGCACCGCCGCCTCGACGAGGTCCACGCTCGTGCCGAGACCGCCGTCCTCGGTGCCCCCGGCGGCCGCCACGGGCACCCCGGCACCGGCGATCCCCTTGGCCAGCGCCACGGCCTCCGCCGCCAGTCCGGCACTGTGCGAGACCAGCACCAGTCCCACCATCACGCCACCCCACCAGCGGCGCACACCCACGGCCGCATTGTCACGCCTCCGCCGCGCCCGGTCGTGGCGCTTCTCGCCTCACGCGTCGTGGAGCCTCCCACGTCACCGGTCCTGGCGCCTCCCGTGCGGCCGGTCATGACGCCACGGTCGCCAGGGCCGCCATGAACAGCGCCGACGACGCCGCCCCCGGATCCTCGTGCCCGATGCTCCGCTCGCCCAGGTAGCTGGCACGGCCCTTGCGCGCCTGCATCGGGATCGTGGCTCTCGCGCCCTCCGCGGCCGCCCGTGCCGCCTGCTCGAACGCCTCGCGCACCCCCACCCCGTCGCGTACGGCCAGCGCCAGGGCCCGCGAGGCCGGCGCCAGCGCGTCCACCATGGTCTTGTCGCCCGGCGCGGCCTTGCCCAGCCGCTCGACCGCCACGACGCCCTCGTCGAACGCCGCCGAGAAGCCGGCCAGCGTGACCGGCGAGTCCAGCGCCTTGCCCATCTGCCGGAACACCGACCCGTACAGCGGCCCGGAAGCGCCGCCGACGCGACGGATCAGCGCCGTGCCCGCCGAGGTCAGCACCTGCACCGGCGATTCGGGCGGCCATTCGGTGAGTGCCTTGCGGACCTCCGTGAGCCCGCGGTCGAGGTTGGTGCCGTGGTCGGCGTCGCCGATCGCCGCGTCCAGCCGCGTGAGGCGGTCGCGGTCGCGGCGGACGAGCCGGGCCGTCTCCTCGAACCAGGCCACGAACAGGTCGGTGTCCATCGGATGCGCGCGAAGCGCCCCGCCTGCTTCGGCCGGCGGGGGAGTCCGCGCTCCCTCCCTTCAACAGGTGTCCTGGCGGATCGGCGGTCGCACGGTGCGCCTCGCGATCCGGCTTCTGGTGCGGCCTGGCGGGCAGGCGCTTCCGCCGGGGAGCGGAGACGTCACCATCGCAGGCCCGGCGTATCGACCGGGGCGTCCCACAGGCGGGTCAGCGTGTCGTCGAGCCGGCACACGGTGACGGAGAAGCCCTGCATGTCGAGGCTCGTCACATAGTTGCCGACCAGCGACCGCGAGACCCGCGCTCCCTTGCCCTTGACGTACGCCGCCACCTCCGCGAAGACGACGTACAGCTCCATGAGGGGCGTGCCGCCCATGCCGTTCACCATGACGAGCAGGTCGCCCTGCAACGGCAGGTCGCCGTGGATCGCCTCCATGGCGGTGGCCGCCAGCTCGCGCGCCGGCGCCATCGGCACCCTGGCCCTGCCGGGCTCGCCGTGGATGCCGATGCCCAGCTCCACGTCCGTCTCCGGCAGGTCGAACGTCGGCTTGCCGGCGTGCGGCGTCGTGCACGAGGTCAGCGCGATGCCGAACGACCTGCTGCGTTCGTCGACCGCGCCGGCCACGGCGGCCACGTCGTCCAGCGGCGCGCCCTCCTCGGCCAGCGCCCCGGCGATCTTCTCGACGAACAGGGTCGCGCCGGTGCCCCGGCGGCCCGCCGTGTAGAGGGAGTCCTGGACGGCCACGTCGTCGTCGACCAGCACGCTGGCCACCTCGACGTCCTCGACCAGTTCGGCGGCCATCTCGAAGTTGAGCACGTCGCCGGTGTAGTTCTTGACGATGTGCAGCACGCCGGCGCCGCCGTCCACGGCCTTGGTCGCCTCGATGATCTGGTCGGGCACCGGCGAGGTGAAGATCTCGCCGGGGCAGGCCGCGTCGAGCATGCCGTACCCGACGAAACCGGCATGCAGCGGTTCGTGCCCCGAGCCGCCGCCCGACACCAGGCCGACCTTTCCCCGGCGCGGGCCATCGGCCCGGTAGACCACCTGGTCGCGGATCCGCAGCGTGGGATGGGCCGCGGCCATGCCCTTCAGCGCGTCCGCAACGACGGAGTCCGCCGAGTTGATGAGCTTCTTCATGGTGAGTACATCTGCCCGTTTTCACGACCACGCAAGCGTCGTGACGCGGACGGGCGGAGGCCGCCCGGCGCCCACGCGAGAACGGGCGCCCGGGGTGCGGCCAGGAAGGGCGTCACCCGGCGCCTCGCGCCCCCGACTACCGTGAGACCCGCCTGAGCAGCTACCTTCTGCTCATGGCTGAGATCGTGTACCCGCCGGTGATCGCCGCCGCGCGGACCCTCTTTCGCGTGCTCGACATCCGCTTCCACATGGAGGGGACCGAACACGTGCCGCAGACGGGGGGAGCGGTGCTGGTGAGCAACCACATCAGCTACCTCGACTTCATCTTCGCCGGGTTCGCCGCGCTGCCGTCGAAGCGGCTGGTGCGCTTCATGGCCAAGCAGGACGTGTTCGAGCACCGGATCTCCGGCCCGCTGATGCGGGGCATGCACCACATCCCCGTCGACCGGGGCGCGGGCGCGGGCTCGTACGCGACGGCGCTGCGGATGCTCAAGGCCGGTGAGGTCGTGGGCGTCTTCGCGGAGGCCACGATCAGCCGGTCGTTCACCGTCAAAGAGATCAAGAACGGCGCGATCCGGATGGCCCAGGCGACCAACGTGCCGGTGATCCCGGTGGCGCTGTGGGGCAGCCAGCGGCTGTGGACCAAGGGGCGGCCGAAGAAGCTCCTGCAGCGGCACGTGCCGCTCACCATCCTGGTGGGCGAGCCGATGCACCCCAAGCGCGGCGAGAACGTCAACGATCACGTGACGGACCTGCACACGCGGTTGTCGGAGCTGGTCGACCGGGCGCAGCGCACCTATCCGGAGGTGCCGCAGGGCGTGTGGTGGCAGCCCGCCCATCTCGGCGGCACCGCGCCGACCCC
Organism: Nonomuraea deserti; assembly: GCF_004348685.1. Lineage (GTDB taxonomy): Bacteria > Actinomycetota > Actinomycetes > Streptosporangiales > Streptosporangiaceae > Nonomuraea > Nonomuraea deserti. Next base: position 39,095 of record NZ_SMKO01000022.1, read on the forward strand.
CGAGGAGGCGGCGGCCATGGACGCGGCCGAGGCGGAGGCCAGGGTCAGGAAGGACTGACCGCCGACGCACGTGCCCCCCGCCCGGTGATCGGTGCGGGGGGTGTCAGATGGCCGCCTGGTAGGCGCTGGCGCGCATGCCCGCCAATAAACCCGCCGTCTGCTCCGGGGTGTAGCGGCGCACGGGGTCGTGGTGGAGCAGCCCCTCGATCAGCGGGCGCATCACGCCCGCCCGCCGCGGCGGCGGATAGGGCCCGCTGCGGGCCATGCCGAGCACGGTCGCCGCGTCCTGCCCAGGGTAGGGAGGCTGGCCCTCGACGGCGCTGTAGAGGGTGGCGCCGAAGGACCACATGTCGGCCTCCTTGCTGGCCGGCCCTCCGTGCAGCCGCTCGGGCGCCATGAACGCGGGCGTGCCGCGCAGGCGCCGCGACGTCGTCATGCGGATGTCGCCCTCGGCGGTCGCTATGCCGAAGTCGGTCAGCACCACCCGGTCACCGGTCAGCATGACGTTGGCCGGCTTCACGTCACGGTGCAGCACGCCGGCCTGGTGGGCGGTGCGCAGCGCGGCGAGCAGGTGCTGGCCGATGGCCGCCACCGACTGTGCGGGCAGTGTGCCCACCTGGGAGAGCAACTGGTGCAGCGAGAGCCCGTCGAGATATTCCATCACGATCCAGAGCTTGCCGCCCTCCTCGATCAGGTCGTGCACCGTGACGATGTTGGGGTGCGTCAGCCCGGCAGCCATCCTGGCCTCACGCAGCACCCGCCGGCGCACCATCTCGGCCTCGCCGGCCAAGGTAAGCTCCTTAAGCGCCACCGTACGGTGGAGAAGCTGATCGAACGCGCGCCAGACGACGCCCATACCCCCACGACCGGCCTCCTCGTTCAGGAGGTACCGTCCGCCGATCTCCCGCATACCATCCCCTCAAGCTCGGGGATAATCATGTCACCTCAGCACAGGCCTTAGGGTGCCTAACGTGATCTGGATATGTCGGAATGTGCGGCTGCGCTGGTCAACGGCCTAGAAATTCGATCCGACACAGCGCGCCACACCAGTCCGACCCCTGCCGGACATACGCCGGCGGCGCCCGTCAGGACGCCCCGCCGCCCGGGTGCCGGTCAGGCGAGGAGGCGGAGCGCGCGCTCGGCCAGCCCCTCCGGCGCCGTCTTCGGCGACCCGCACGTGAAGGGCGGCTGCGGATCGTACTCGATCACCAGCTGCACGCTCTGCGCGGTCAGCTCGTCCGTGGCCTGCGCCAGCAGCGTCAGCGCCATGTCGATGCCCGCGGACACCCCGGCCGCGGTCACGATCTTGCCTTCCGTGACCACACGCTCGCTGACCGGCTCGGCGCCGACCTGCTTGAGAAAGTCGAGCAGGGCCCAGTGCGTGGTCGCCTTCAGCCCTTTCAGCAGCCCCGCCGCGCCCAGGAGGAGCGAGCCGCTGCACACCGAGGTCGTCCATGTGGTGTGCTCGTGCGCCTGCCGGATCCAGCCGGTCAGAGCGGTGTCGGACATGACGTCCAAGGTGCCGAGGCCGCCGGGGACGATGATCACGTCGGGCCGGGGCATGTCGGCGTAGGAGGCCGTGGCGGCCAGCGTGAGCGTGCCCTGGTCGTCGACGACGGGGCCGGCCTCCTCGGCGACGAACGTGACCGTGCAGCCCGGCGCGAAGGCCATCACGGTGTACGGCCCGACCGCGTCCAGCGCGGTGAAACGAGGATAAAGCGGGATAGCCACCTGCATGGTTAAGTCTCCTTCGACTGGAACCGGCGACGGTAGTCGCCGGGTGAGATCCGCCAGTGACGGCGGAAGACGCGGTAGAGCGTCTCCGGCGTCCCGAGCCCCGACTCCCTGGCCACCGTGGCCAGCGGGTGACCGGTGACCTCCAGGAGCCGCCTGGCGGCGTCGGCCCGGCTGCGCTCGACGTACCGGCCGGGCGACAGGCCCGTCTGCTCGGTGAAGACGCGGGAGAGGTGGCGCTCGCTCATGCCGGCGAGCGCGGCGAGCGCGGCCACGCTGAGGTCGGCCCCGGGGTTGGCGTCGATGTGGACCTGCAGCTCCCTGATCGGCTCGCTGCGCGGCGTCATGGCCCGCATCGGCGTGCTGAACTGGCTCTGCCCGCCCGGCCGGTGCAGGTAGACCACGAGCCCGCGGGCGACGTCGCGGGCCAGCGCGTGGCCGTGGTCCCTGGCCACCAGCGCCAGCGCGAGGTCCACCCCGGACAGGACGCCCGCCGACGTCCAGACGTGGCCGTCCTCGATGTAGAGCGGGTCGGGGTCCACCTCGACGCACCCGTAGCCGGCCGCGAGCTCGTCCGCGACCAGCCAGTGCGTGGTGGCCCGCCGGTGGTCCAGCAGCCCGGCCTCGGCCAGCACGAACGCGCCGTTGCAGACGGAGGCGACGCGCCGCGCGCCGCCGGCCAGCCGGGCGACCTGCGCGACCAGCTCGCCGCCCGCGATCTGCTCGGGCACGGAGAACCCACCCGCCACCAGCAGCGTGTCGACCGGCCCTTCGACCTCGCCGAGCGGCGCGGCCATGACGGTGACCCCGTTGCCGGCCGGCACGGCGCCCCCGCCCACGGCCGCCACCTCGACCTGGTAGCCGCCGCGCGCGAACAGGGCCGCCGTCGCGAAGACGTCGGCGGGCCCGGCCATGTCGAGCAGCTGGAAGCAGGGAAAGACGACCACCAGGATGCGTCGCTGCATGCCTTCATGCTGGCCGCGCACCCTGGTGGCGTCAACGACACGTCCATTGCAGATCACGCCATCCCGGGCGCGCGCGATCGGCGCCCCGCACGACGGACGCCCCCGGCACGCGGTGGCCGGGGGCGTCAGGAACGATCAGCCCATGTGCGGGTAGCGGTGGTCGGTCGACGGGACGAAGGTCTCCTTGATCGTGCGGGCGTTCACCCAGCGGATCAGGTTGAAGATCGAGCCCGCCTTGTCGTTGGTGCCCGAGGCGCGGGCGCCGCCGAACGGCTGCTGGCTGACGACCGCGCCCGTCGGCTTGTCGTTGACGTAGAAGTTGCCCGCCGCGAAGCGCAGCCGGTCGGAGGCCGCCTTGATGGCGTAGCGGTCCTGAGCGATGACCGACCCGGTCAGCGCGTACGGGGCGATGCCCTCCATCTGGTCGAGCACCGCGTCGAAGTCGCCGTCGTCGTAGACGTGCACGCCGAGGATCGGCCCGAAGTACTCCTTGACGAAGATCTCGTCCGCCGGGTTGGCGCACTCCATGACGGTCGGCTTCACGAAATAGCCGACGGAGTCGTCGTACGAGCCGGTCAGCACGTCGATGTTCGAGGACGCCCTGGCCCGGTCGATGGCCTCCTTGTGCTTGGCGAAGGCCCGCCCGTCGATGACCGCGCCCATGAACGTCGACAGGTCGCCCGCCACGTCGCCCACGCTCAGCGACTCGGCCACGGAGACGAAGTCGTCGCGCATCCGGTTCCAGACCGAGCGCGGCACGTACGCCCGCGAGGCGGCCGAGCACTTCTGCCCCTGGTACTCGAAGGCGCCCCTGATCAGCGCCGTCGAGAGCACCTCGGGGTCGGCCGACGGGTGGGCGAGCACGAAGTCCTTGCCGCCGGTCTCGCCCACGATGCGCGGATAGCCGTGGTAGGAGGCGATGTTGGCCCCGATCGTGCGCCACAGGTGCTGGAACGTGCCGGTCGAGCCGGTGAAGTGGATGCCCGCCAGCGCGGGGTGGGCGAGCGCCACCTCGGAGACGGCCTGGCCGTTGCCGGTGACGAGGTTGATCACGCCCGGCGGCAGCCCCGCGGCCTCCAGCACCCGCATCGTGAAGTGCGCCGCGAGCTGCTGGGTGGGCGACGGCTTCCAGACGACGACGTTGCCCATCAGCGCGGCCGACGTCGGCAGGTTTCCGGCGATGGCGGTGAAGTTGAACGGCGTGATCGCCAGCACGAACCCTTCGAGCGGGCGGTACTCCATCCTGTTCCACACGCCGGGCGACGAGTTCGGCTGCTGGGCGTAGAGCTGCCGCGCGTAGGACACGTTGAACCGCAGGAAGTCGATCAGCTCGCAGGCGGCGTCGATCTCCGCCTGCTGCACCGACTTCGACTGGCCCAGGATGGTCGCCCCGTTGATCGTGGCCCGCCACGGCCCCGCCAGCAGGTCGGCGGCCTTCAGGAAGACCGCGGCCCGCTCGTCGAACGGCAGCGCCTGCCAGGCGGGCGCCGCCCGCAGGGCGCTGTCGACGGCGTCCCGCACGTCCTGGACCGTAGCGTCGTTGGTACGGCCCAGGACGTGCGCGTGGTTGTGCGGTTGCACCACGTCGATGGGGGCGCCGCCGCCGAGGCGCTGCTCGCCTCCGATGGTCATGGTCAGGTCGATCGGCGACCCGGCCAGCTCCTTGATGCGGTCCTCCAGCGTGGTCCGCTCGGCGCTGCCGGGCGCGTAACCGTACACCCGCTCGTTGGCGGGGACGGGGACGTTGCTGATGGCATCCATTTACTTACCCCCAAGGGCACGAAGGAAGAAGGCGACGTTGGCCGGGCGCTCCGCGAGACGGCGCATGAAATAGCCGTACCAGTCGTCGCCGTAGGGCACGTACACGCGGACCGTGTGGCCGGCCCCCGCCAGGGCCTCCTGCAGGTCGGTCCTGATTCCGTAGAGCATCTGGAACTCGTGGTCGCCGATCGTCCGCCCGAACCGGTCGGCGAGCAGTTCCGTGATCGCGACCATGCGATCGTCGTGCGTCGCCACCATGGGGTAACCCTTCCCCGCCATGAGGATGCGCAGGCATCGTACGTACGCTTTGTCCACGGCGGTCCGGCCCTGGTGGGCGACCGAGGCGGGTTCACGGTAGGCGCCCTTGACCAGGCGTACGCGGGAGCCCTCCGAGGACAGGTCGCGGCAGTCCTGCTCGCTGCGGAACAGGTAGGCCTGGATCGCCACGCCCGTCGAAGGATGGTCCTCGCGCAGCTTGCGCAGGACGGCCAGGGTGGAGTCGACGGTGGTGTGGTCCTCCATGTCGAGCGTCACGGCCGAGCCGGTGACCGATGCGGCGGCGCAGATCTCGCGGGCGTGCTCCAGCGCCATGGTCTCGTCGAGGCGCTGCCCGAGCGCCGACAACTTCACCGACACCTCGCCTCTCGCGCCGAGCTCCAGCGGCCTGATCGCGCGGAGCAAGGTGAGGTAGGCGTCCGTGGTGGCGGCCGCGGCCCGCGCGTCGCGCGTCTCCTCGCCGAGATGGTCGACGGTGACGGCGAGCCTGGCGTCGCGCAGCCGTTCGACCGTGTCGCGAGCCTCCTCGACACCCTCCCCGGCGACGAACCTCCCGACCACTCTCCTGGTGAGCGGGAAGCCCGACACGGCGCGACGCACGGCACCGCTCCTGGAGGCGGTGAGAAGCAGTTGACGCAGCATGCTTCCAGTCTAAAAACCCAGCTCAGCGGGGGCCATCGACGCGCGTAACGCCGGATGTGGCAGGCTGTCATACACATGCACAAATCGGCAGACCTGCAGGAGATCGTCGACGAGATCGCCGCCCGGCTGGGGGCGTCCGCGACGCTGGAGGACCGCTCGTTCCGGCTGCTGGCCTACGGCGCGCAGCACGGCGCCATCGACACGGTCCGCCAGGAGTCGATCCTGCGCAGGCGCGCGACGGGAGAGGTGCGCGACTACTTCGAGCGCTACGGCATCGCTTCGGCCGAGGGCCCGGTCAGGATCCCCGCGGACGCCGAGCTGCAGGTCCTGGCCAGGGTCTGCTGGCCGCTGCGCCACCGCGGCGTCACCTACGGCTACCTGTGGCTGCTCGATTCGGGCGAGCTGGGCGACGCGCCCCTGCACGCCGTCGCGCCGCTCGTCGCCAGGGCGGCCGCCGTGCTCGCCCAGGAGGCCAGGAGCCGGCAGGACGTCGGGCGCGGGCTGCTCGGCCTGTTCTCCCCCGACCCCGAGGAGCGTGCCGAGGCCGCCATAGAGGTTCCTGGCCCGGTCGCGGCAGTCGCCGTCCGTGAGTCGCACGAGCGCGTGGCCGCCCTCTGGACGTTGCCGCGCGGCGTGCTCGCCCGCGCCGGCTCGCCCGTCGCGCTGCTCGCCCCCGCGCACCTCGCGGGCGAGGTCGCGCAGACCCTCCAGAGCGCGTACGGCACCGCGGCCGGCATCGGCGGGCCACGGAGCGACCCGGCCGACGCCTGGCTCAGCTGGCGCGAGGCCCGCCACGCCCTGCGCATCGCCGAGCACTTCCCCCGCCACGCGCCGGTCGCCCGGTGGGAGGACCTCGGCGTGCACCGCCTGCTGGCCCGGCTCGGCCCGTCCGACCTGCGGGAGCTGGCGGCCGAGACCGCGGCCCTCGACGGGGAGCTGGCCCACACGGTGGAGGCCTACCTCGACCGCGGCGGCCACGCCCAGAAGACCGCCGCCGAGCTCGGCATCCACCGCCAGACGCTCTACTACCGGCTGGGCAAGGCCGAGCGCCTCACCCACAAGGATCTGTCGGACGGCGACGACCGCCTGGCCGTGCACCTCGGTCTCAAGGCCGCCAGGCTGCGTGGTCAGGACGCCCGGTAGACCTTCACCCAGTCGACGTACATCGACACGGTGCGGGGCGTGGAGGAGTCACGGCAGCGCGGCTCGCACACCACGTCGTTCTGCAGCGCCAGGCCCATGCGGCGGCCGCTGGGCACGTGCGCGCCCCGGTAGTCCCAGTACTTCTCGCCGTCCAGCCAGACCGTCAGGCGGCCCGGCAGCCAGTCGACCGCCACCGTGTGCCACTTGGTGAAGTCGGCCTTGAGCGTCTTGCGCGCCCGGCTGTGCCCGTCGTGCACGAAGATGCCGCCACCCTGCCGCTTCGGGTCGACGATCTCGGCGAAGTCGACCTCAGCGTAGCCGCCGCCCTCACCCTGCCGCGTCGGCCACAGCAGCGCCACCGGCGTGTACCCGGCGCCCGCCTCGGCCTTGAACCTGACCTCCCACCGCCCGTACTCCTGCGCGAGCCGGGTGGCCACGCCGCCCGACAGGTCCTTGCCGCCGTACATGCCGCCCTTGAGGCGCAGGGCGCCGCCCGAGACGGACGCGGCCCTGCCGGTGCGGGGGTTGCGCTCGGCCTGGGGGGAGTGATAGATCATCCACTTCTTGGTGTTGATCGACGAGCCGTTAAAGTTCTCCACGAGGACCGGGTCGCCCCAGCCCGCCGTCTGTGCCTGCGCGGTCTGGGGGAGGGCGGCTACGCACGCGAGCGCCGTGGCCGCCAAGATCGGACTGCGTTTGGACATGCGCTCCATCGAAGCAAAGATTTCACTCCGATAACACCCCATCTGTCACATCAGTCAGCTTCGTCACACGGACCGGCGGACCGGGGGCATCGTGCTCCGGACACATCAGTCAGATTCGTCACACGGACCGGCGGACCGGTCATCGTGCTCCGGACATGGTGCCGGCAGGTGGCTTGCGCCACCTGCCGGAGCATGTGCTGGGCGGAGCAGGGGATGGTTACGTCAGGCGCAGGCCGCCTCGTAGACGCGTACCAGTTCCTGGCTGACCCGCTCCCAGGAGTAGCGCGAGCGCGCCCGGTCGGCGCCCGCGTAGCCGAGCGCGGTCCGCAATGTCGGGTCCCACAGCAGCTCGCGCGCCAGGCGCGCGGTGCGCGCCGGCTGGTCGGGCGGCACCAGCAGGCCGGTGACGCCGTCGACGATGGAGTCCAGGTGGGCGCCGACGGCCGAGGCGATCACCGGCACGCCGCAGGCCATCGCCTCCAGGGCGACGATCCCCGTGACGGCCTCGCGCGGAACCGACACCACGGCGTCCGCGCTGCGCATCAGCTTCGGTACGGAGGTTCGCTTCACCTGACCGAGGAGCGTGACCCGGTCGGCCACGCCGAGCTGCTCGGCCAGCTCCCGCAGGCGCTGGGCGTCCTTGTCGTTCTCCAGCGCCTCGGGGTCGGGGCCGCCGGCGATGACCAGCTCGACGTCGCCGAGGCCCTGCAGCGCCCGCACGATGGTGTGCGCGCCGCGTTCGGTCGACAGCGGGCCGACATGCAGGAGCCGCTTGCGCGAGCCCTTCGTGGCCACCGCGCCGCGGCGGTGGAAACGTTCGGTGTCGACGCCGTAGGGGACGATGGCGATGTTGTGGCGCGGCACCCCGAGCCGGATCAGCGCCGACTCCTCGTCGCCCGAGCCCGCGATGACCGCGTTGGCCCGGCGGCCCAGTGCCCGCTCCAGCTTCTGGTGGGCGGCGTCGACCGTGTGGAACGTCTGCGTGACCGGCACGTCGAGCCCCTTGGCGCCCGCCACGGCGGCCAGGCCGCTGGTCCACGAGTGGGCATGGATGATGTCGGGCCTGTCCTGGCGCCAGCGCTTCATCAGGTGGACGCCGACGTCGTTGAGGTAGGGAACGACGTCGTCGGCGGAAAGATCACAGGCCGGGCCCACGTCGATGTGCTCCAGGGTGACTCCCGGGGCCACCCGCGTCCTGGGCTTGCCGTCGGAGTCGTCACGGCGGGAGTAGATCGTGACGTGGTGCTCGCGCCCCAGCTCCCGTGCGACCGAGAGGATGCGGTGGCGCTGGTTTCCGTTGGACGAAGCGACGATCGCGATATTCATGGCACACCCCAGCGTGAAAAAGCTACAAAGGTGTGCCTGCGTCTTAGGCACGTCGTTCTGAGTCCGACCATACCCAGGTTTCGCGGGAACGCAAACCCTTACAGATCAGACACCTCGGAGCGCGAACACCACAATCTCATCCCAAACCTGGCCCTCGGAGAATGTGTGCCGGTCCGCCTCCACCGCCTTGACCACGGTGGACGGCGACTGGCCCGCGCAGCGGCCGAGCACGTCGGCCAGCCGCTCGTCGCCGTAGGGCTCGCCCGCGGCGTTCCTTGACGAGACCAGGCCCTCCGAATAGAGCACCAGCGTCTCGCCGGGGGGGACCGTCAACGTCTCGACCTGCGTCTCCGCCTCGCCCGCGATGCCCAGCGGCACGCCGCCGCCCGCGACGAAGCGCACGGTGCCGTCGTTCCGCACCCGAGCCGCCGGATGGTGCCCCGCCGACGACAGCCGGATCGTACGTCCCTGCACGAACCCCGCCACGGCCATCACGAACAGGCCGGAACCCTGGGCGACCAGGGCCTCGTTGACCTTCCGCATCACCAGGTCGGGATCGGACTCCCAGACGCTCAGCACCCGCAGGCCGCCCCGCACCATGGCGGTGACCGACGCGGCCTCCTCTCCCTTGCCCGCCGCGCCGCCGAGCGCGAACCCCCACCCGCCGGCGACCGGGAACACGTCGTAGAACTCCGCGCCCACCGACGACCCCGGGTGGTAGACGGCCGCCGCCTCGTAGCCGGGGATGTCGGGCAGGTTGCGCGGCGCGACGCTCGCCGACAGCGCGTCGGCCGCCCGCGAGCGGCTCTGGAAATTGCTCTGCGCGCGCACCGCCAGGCCCAGCTGCAGTCCCACCTCCTGCATGACGGCCAGGTCGGCCAGCGCGAACGGCTGCCTGTCGTGCGTGCGTACGAGCGTCAGCACGCCGTCGGCGCAGCCGATCGGGACGCTCAGCAGCGAGCTCGCGCCCATCGCCGTCAACACCGGCCCGTCGGCGCAGAAACCGAGCAGCGTCTCGTCCTCCACCATCTCGTGCACCACGCCGGAGGCCCGGTCGAGAACCTGCAGCACCACCTGGCTGGTCGCCGGGTCGGCGGACTCCACCTGGCGGGCGAGCTCACCGAGAGGCTGGTCCTTCGGTGCCATCACGGCCGAACGACGCGGCACCCCGTCGCGCACCACGTCGGCGATCACCCAGTCGGCCCACTCGGCCGCCAGCAGCCGCGTCGCCCGCGGGAGCGCGACCGGACGCCGCAGGGCCTCCTCGTCGAGCAGCAACGTGGCCATCTTGACCAGCAGGTCCTGCCGCTTGGCCGCCGCCAGCAGCAGCGCTCCGTCGGACTGCTCGGGCCGGCGCGCGCCCGGCTCGGGCAACTGCACCTCGATCGGCAGCGCGATCGCCGCCACCATCTGCTGCGGCTCGCCCGGCATGGTCAGCCTGATCATCGCCAGCTGCACGGTGTGCGTGCGCCCCTGGTGCGCCAGCCGGGTCTCGAACGCCGCCGGCTGCCCGGTCTGCAGCGCCGACGTCAGGTGCGACCGGAACGCCGCCCGCCGCGACACGTCCACCAGCAGCGGGAACGACCGGCCCACCAGGTAGCCGTCGGGGCTGCCGAGCATCCGCGAGGTCTCCGGGTTGATCCGCCGCACCACGCCGCCGCCGTCGAGCACGATGACGGGCACGGGGAAGGCCCTGAACACCTGGCGCAGCAACTTCAGCTCGCGCTGCGCGCCGCCGTCCTTCTTCGCGCCGCCCCGCTTCGGGGACTTGCGCAACTGCTCCCTGGCCTCGGCCAGCAACTCGGCCGCGGTGTCGAGCTCCGCGAGCGCCGCGTCCAGCGTGGGCGCGAGGTCCGAGGGATAGGCGGCCCTCGCCGCACGCAGCGATGAGACGCGCCCTGCCAGCGCGTCCAGCGCGTGTTCGAAGTCCGGCGTGGTCATGGTCTGACGCTACGCCACTCGGGATAATGCTAGCCATAAGGGGTAGAGGCTTGTTGCTATGGAATCCACCGCGATGCTCACCCCCGGACTCGCCCGTGACCTGGCGGCATTGGGCCGCCTCGGTGAGGACACCTCGACGGAGAGCGTGCTGCGCGGCCTGACGACCGCGCTGACCGCAGGAGTGCCCGGCTGCTCCGGAGCCTCCGCCGAGCATTGGCGCGATCACCGGGTGCTGGTCTCCGGCTCGCACAGCGAGCTCATCATGCTCGTCGAAGGCGAGCACGAGCTGGGGGAGGGGCCGTCCACCGAAGCCAGGCAGAGCGGCGGGCGGGCCACCGTCACCGACGTGCTCACCGAGACCCGCTGGCCGCGCTACGACGCGCTGGCCACCCGCTGGGGCGTGCGCTCGGTGCTGGCCGTCCCCATCGACGTGGCGCCCGCCGTGCTGGTCGTCGGCCTCTACTCGGTGCGCCCCGGCGCGTTCTCGCCGCAGGGCGCCCACTCGCTCTCCGACATGCTCACCGAGCAACTCGGGGTGGCCATGGCCAACCTGTCGGAATTCGACGAGGTGCGTACGGACGCCGCCCAGCTGCAGGAGGCCCTCGCCGGCCGGTCGGTGATCGACCAGGCCAAGGGCATCATCATGCAGACCAGCGGATGCACGGCCGAGGCGGCCTTCGAGGAACTGCGCAGGATCTCGCAGCACCACCAGGTCAAGGTGGCCGACCTGGCCAGGCTCCTGGTCGAGGAGCACCAGCGCAAGTCGAAGGGCTGAGCGTCACCCGATGGCGGCCAGGGCGTCGTCGAGCGTGTCGTAGATCGGCAGGCGCTGGGCCAGCCCCGTGATCCACATCACTTTCGACTTGGAGTATTCGACCCCGATCAGCGCGAACTTCGCGCCCGAGGACAGACTCGTCTGCCAGTGGTGCACGATCAGGCCGAGCGCGCGCGAGTCCATGAACGTCACTCCGGCCAAATCGAGGATCAGGTCGGTGCCCGCCAACGACAGGTAGTCGGCGAACTGCTCGCGCGTCGTGGCGTCGAGCACGCCGTCGACCCGCACCACGGTGACCGAGTCGACGGTCGACGACGTCAGGCTCAGGGCCGCCGCGGGCCCGTCGCCGTTTTCCGGCATTGTCACGGAGCAACCCTACTGTCACCACGCGAGGGAGGAATACTTCTGGCGGCACGGGGGACACTTCTCGCGAGGTCCAGCAGAGGGCTTCCGTCTCGAGAGTTGAGCGAGGCGTGCCTCTGCCTGGGCTCTTTTGGCTTGGGGGAGGCCGCCTGCGAGCCATACGAGGAGCAGCCATGGCTGTGCAGGAGTACATCCTCGAGGAGATGAGCGCGGAAGAGCTCCTGGCCGAAATGGTCAGGGAAGGCACCTCCGGCAGCCACCGCGAGCGGCTGCGCGAGCGCATCGTCGAAATGCACCGTCCGCTCGCCATGGAGATCGCCAGGCGATACCGCTACCGGGGCGAACCACTGGAGGACCTTCTCCAAGCCGCGTACGTTGGCCTGATGAAAGCGGTCAACGGCTTCGACCCCAGCCTCGGACACGCGTTCAGGGGCTACGCGGTCGTGACGATGACGGGTGAGGTCAAGCGGCACTTCCGCGACCGCACCTGGGCCATCCGGGTGCCGCGCCTCTACCAGGAGCGCCGCTCCGAGCTCAACAGGCTCGTCGCCGATCTCAGCCAGGACCTCGGCAGGTCGCCCACCGTGGCCGAACTGGCGGCGAAGATGAACATCAGCGAAGAGGACGTCCTGCTCACGCTCGACGCCTCCGCCGCCTACAGCACCCTGTCGCTCGACGCCCCGCTGGGCACCGACGACGACGCGGCCTCGCTCGGCGACGTCATCCCCGAGGACGACGACACGCTGAGCACCATGGTCGACAGGGAGGCCGTCAAGCCGCTCATCGACGCCCTGCCCTCCCGGGAGAAGCACATCCTGCTGCTGCGCTTCTTCGGCAACATGACGCAGGCCGAGATCGCCGCCGAGTTCGGGATCTCGCAGATGCACGTGTCCCGCATCCTGCGCAAAGTACTCGATCAACTACGCGCCGAACTCGTCGGCTGAACAGGGCGGTCGCCGGGTGAACGAGGACGTGGAGCCCCAGCCGGGCCACACGGGCCCGCCCCCCGGCGCGCCCGTGAAACGACTACGTTTCCGGCTGCCGGACCTGCCTCAGGTCCGGCAGTTCGCCGAGGACGAGGCCCGCGAGGCCGGCATGCCGGAGGACGCCGTCGCCGACTTCGTCATCGCGATCAACGAGATCGCCACCAACGCCGTCACCCACGGCAGCGACCAGGGCCTCCTGCGCACCTGGGCGGCGGGCGGTGACCTGGTCGTCGAGGTTCACGACAAGGGCGTTTGGAAACCCGGGCCCCTGCCGGACGCCGTGGGGGGCATGGGGCTCTGGGTGGCCCGCCTGCTCTCCTCAGAGCTGACCGTGCACGCCGGCGACGCGGGCAGCAGCGTCGTCATGCGCTTCCCCGGCAAAGCATGATCAGCTGGGCTCCCGGCAAGCGTGAACGGGCGAGGAGCTCTCGCCAAGGCGTGAAGGGGCGAGGAGCTCTCGGCCAAGCGTGACCGGGCCCGGAACTCTCGGCAAGGCGGGACCGGGCCCGGAACTCTCGGCAAGGCGTGAGGCGGAGGGCTCGGGGCGATGCGTGACCTGGAGAAGGGTGACGATGACGCGCGACACCGCGCGCCGCCGGATCACCCCGGGCGGCGCGCGGACCGCGCGTCGTCAGCGCCTGGCGCGGCCACGCCAGTTGCCGTAGCTGCGTACGCTCGCCGTGCCGATGCCCGCCTGGTGCAGAGCCAGCAGAGTCAGCCCCAGCAGGACGAACGTCATGCCGGAGACTCCTCCGGGGATGTTCACGCCCAGCAGGTCGAGCAGTAAGCCCAGCCCGAAGACGATCGCCGCGACTATCGCGAGCATGTCAGATCACCTCATCCCGTGGCTGTGGCCCTGGTCGTGCGTCTGGACGGGCGCCTGGCCGGGGCCCTGGCCGGGCGTTCCCGACAGGGCGAGCAGGCGCTCCAGGACGTTCCGGTAGTCGCGCAGCGCCAGCCGCAGATGCTCGGTGTCCTGCGCACCGGTGTCCTTCCAGCCGTCACGCAGGGCGTCCGTGCGGCTCGTCAGGCTGCTGGTGAAGGACTCCACCACCTCGCCGAGCAGACCGTCGGCGCGCCGTACGGCCTCGCCGGGGTCGTCCACGAACGACGCCTGCAGATCGCGCCAGCGAGCCTGCACCTCAGTCGGGTCCTGGTCGAACAGGACGACGTCCTGGGGAGCCGCGTGCGCCGGGACCTCCTCGGGCGCGGCCTGGACGCCGACCGGGTCGGGCTCCGGCTCGGCCAGCATGTCGCCGCCGGTCCGCGCGTACGGGTCCCGGTAGGCGGCGTCGTCACCGGCCTCGGGCGGCGGGACGGCGCCGGGGACAGCGCCGGGAACGGCGGTGTCGTACTCGTCGGCGGAGCGCACCGGACCTTCGGGCTGGTCGGTGGCACGCTCCATGGTCTCGGGACGGCCGGCGATCGGCCCTCCGGCCTCCTCGCCGGGCCCGCGGCCCGCGACCGCCCGGTCGTCGTCACGGTCGTCGCCACGGACCTCGTCAGCGCGTTGCGACGGCACCTTCAGCTCATCGTGGCTGTTCTTCATCACCCTCACCGTCCTCGCGTGGTCTCGTGCAGCAGCTCCTCGAACAGCGCGCGGTAGTGGACCATGGCCTGCCGGAGCTCCTCCGTGGAGGCCTCCTTCTTGGCCGCCCGCCCGCTGATCTCGTGGGCCGTCCTGTAGTGGTCGAGGGTCGCCGCGTGCCCCACCGACAGGTCGGACAGCCGCTGCTCGAAGTCGTCCGTCGGATAGCCCCGCTCCGCCATGACCGCGGTGACCAGCTGGTCCGCCTCGGTCACCGCGTAGCCCGGCGCGTCCACGAAGCGCTCCTGCACCTCGGTCCACCGGTTGGCGTACGTCTCACGCGACTCCTCCGGCAGGGGACGGATGTCGAGCTCGGAATGCCGCTGCTCGCGGTCGAGCAACTCCTGCTCGGCGTCGCGGCGGTTGTCATGGTCTGCGACTATGCGCTCGTACTCGGGGCCGAAACGCTCACGGAGGTGGTTACGGCGCTTCTGCTGCTGCACGACGTAGGCAACTGCGGCGAGCGCCACCACCGCGATGACGACGACGGCCACCCAGATGTAGGTGGTCATGATGTTCGCCTCCGGTCTCTTTGTCGAGACCAGCGACTTCCCTGGAGAGCCCTGCCGAAACTTTTGCGCTCAGCTGGGTTCGAGCGCCTTACGCGCCGCGGCCAGCACCGTTGCGACATGTGAGCCCGCTGGTGAAGCCGGGACCTCGCTGAAACCCGCATCGGGGTCGTACCGCACGTCCAGCCCCTCGTCCACCAACCGCTGCGCCCACCGCAGCGCCGTGTTCAGCCGGTCGGACGCCGGCGGCTTCCCCTGAGCGGCCGCCGACAGGTTACGCAGATTGGTGGCGGGCCCCGACTGGGCGTGCGCGCGGGCCAGCTTCCACGGGACGGCGGCGCGATGGTCGAGCATCGGCTTGGCCAGCCCGGCGGCCCGCTTGGCCTGCAGCACCCCGGACGCGCTGACGCCGAAGTGAACGGCCAGCTCCTGAACGCTCCTCCCGTCGGCGACCAGCCTGGCCAGCTCATCCCGATCGATGGTCGGCTTACGCCCCACCCGGCCCCCTCCGCTCCCGCTCTCCGTGTACGCGTACACCTTCGATGTGCGCTAAGGTTATGACGTCCCGCCCCGCAAGGGGGCGGCCGACACAACCGGGACGTAGCGCAGCTTGGTAGCGCACTTGACTGGGGGTCAAGGGGTCGCAGGTTCAAATCCTGTCGTCCCGACGGTGTGATGTCTCAGGACATCGGAAACCCTCGAACCTACGGGTTCGGGGGTTTCGTCGTGTCGAAGGCGTTGCGGCCGCCGCGACCACCGGCCAGTCGGGTGGTGAAGACCATGCCGTTGTCCGTCAGTGTGGAGGCCGGCACGCCGTGGTCGGCGACCGCTCTGCGGAAGGTATCGCGCACGATCGGGTGACGCGGGTGTGCGCGGTCACCGAGGGCGTAGCGGGAGTGGTCGTCCAGCCAGGACAGGATTTTGGTGTCGGTGCCGTCGGCGGTGAAGTCGGCCTGCCAGTCTCGTTCGGCAGCGCTGCTTGGAAGCGGATGGAGGACGAGCGGGGCCGCTTCTTCGGCTCGGGCACCAGGTCGCGACGAGTGAGATGGCGGCTGATCGTGGTCCGCGACACCGTCCGCTGATGGTGCTGTCGCGGGTGCCGGGCGATGGTGTCCGGGCCGGCGTCCAGTCCCTGGTCGACGAGCTGTTTTGCGGAGCCGCACAATCAACTCGAGTGTGTCGGCGTCGATCGAGTTCGGAGAGGTCTTCGGTCGTCGCAATCGAGGCTCGAACGCCGCCTCTCCCTCGGCCCGGTAGCGCGCCACCAGCTTGGACACCCAGTTCTTGGACACCCCGTGGGCGCGGGCGACCTCCTTCACTGGCTTGAAGGCGGCCCGCCTGCGGCGATCCGCCGCGCGTTCGGGCGGTATGGCCGGCCGCGCTGCGGCTCTTCGGCCGGTCGCGGCCAGCACCGCCGCTCTGAGGCGATCACGGAGCTCAGGCCGAGGAGCGTGGCGGGCCGGGGTCGGAAGGCTGATCACCTCGCACGCCATCGACCCGGGCATGCCCAGCAGACCGGAGGCTCCGCATCAAGCCCGGCCGTGACCGATGGCGTCCAACACGCGAGGAACCGCCGGCCCGTGGAATGCGCGAAACCGGATCGAAAGCAGATATAAATCGACGCACTCTACCGTGTAGCTAGGGGAACAAAGGACCCTAGTCCACAACGGCATCACGGGGGAGAATTCATCTCATGCATCTACCGAGATCAACGGCTGTCGCACTGGCAGCTATCGCGATGACCGGGCCGCTCCTGTCGACGGCCGCGCCGGCGGCAGCCCAGTCGGTGAGTGCATGGAACTGCACCAGCCTTAGCGGTTCCAGCGAATCGACTGAAGACAAGGGCGGCAGAGATGTATGGGCCGAGTGTCATAAGGGCAGTGAGTGGGTGAGGGCGTATTTCCGGGCATACGACGAGGAGTTGGAGCTCGAAGACCACCACGGCAGCGACTCCAACAGTGTGGTGGCCTACCTGACCGTGGCAGGCTCGGGAACAGCGAGGTTTGCTGGCGCGGGTGACCGGGACCTGAGTTACGACGAAGGCAAGGCGGTTTCCGTAAGAGTGTGCACCTCCAGCTCATCGACAAAGGTCTGCCACACGGAGCACGGGGGAAAGACCTGACCACAGCGATAAAGTGGCCGGCAGTGGCGTGGGTTATCGGATAGTGAAACGTTGGGGGATCGGCGCGAGTCGTGCGATCATCACGTATTCGAAATGCACGCCATGCCTCCTGTCGGCTTTGCAGGAAAGCGTGGCAGCACGCTTTCCGGAAGTCGCGACAGCGCGCGTGGAAATCACGCCGGAGTGGGTTCGACTTTCGAGGCGTATGGGCGCGGGCTCGTTGGCACTGCCTTTCGCGCAGACCGTGACAGCAACGTCAGGCACCAGAGGCATCCTCCGGCTCCGTCGACCACCGTCTGACCTGGGCTCGCTGTGCGTGCGGTCTGAGAAGCGGACGGTCATTCGTGGCCGCTGCCGATGCCATGTGCTGGGCGGTGTCGGCTCTGCCTGTGTGGGTGGAAGGACTCCGGAAGCCGCAGCGGCAACGGCGTCGGGAGGCAGAGTCGACGCCACGATGGCGACAAGCATTCGGGTGGCTACTGCGTGCCAGAAGAGTGGCCGTGAGGTGGACCGGCCACTCGGGATGGCGGGTGGAGACGCCGGGGACCGTGGCCTTTCAGACGCCCGTGGTTACCTTGGAAACCGCAGCGCTGCGTGCCGCACGGCTCCCTGCTCGAGCGTGGATAGGCCGAGCCTGTAGGTACCAGTTTCGTCATCCGGTCCCGGATCGACGGTGTACACCAAGTAGGTCATCCCAGTGAACCGGCCAGCGCCGTACTCCGCCGGGCAACGGCCCCCCAACCCGGCGTCTGAAGCGGTCCATATCGATGCCGTCGAGCATGGCTCGCCGATCGAGGCTTGAAGGGAGCCGCATGGAGCAGCGCGAGCGCTTCACGGAGTACCAGCAGGCCGAGGAGGAACGCCTGCTGGCAGGGGAAGGTTCTGGATCCGCTGACCCGGCGGGTGTTCGCCTCGGCGTCGTTGTCCCGCGGGATGCGGGTCCTCGATCTCGGCAGCGGCGCGGGGAACGTGTCACGCCTCGCCGCCGAGTTCGTCGGACCGGAGGGCAGCGTCGTCGGCGTCGAACGGGACCCGCAAGCGGTGCGTCGCGCGGCGCGGCTGGCCGAGGACGCCGGGTGGCGCAACGTCGAGTTCCGCGAGGGCGACGTCGAGGCGCTTAGCTCAGATCCTGGATCGTCAAAGCGTTCGAGAGCATCGACACGGACCTGCGGATGGGCCCGTCGTTGTTCGCCACGTTCCACGCCGCGGGCCTGCCGGAGCCGGAGATGACCATGGAAGCAGTAGTCGGCCCGTGCCTGTACGGTGCTTGGGCGACGGTGTGACAGCCGTCAGGGCGCGCTGTTGCTCCGCCACGAGGGATCGAGAGATCGGGTGACGAACTGAGCGGCATCCGGAGCGCGTGGGGTCGAAGGTTCGTATCCTGTCGTCCCGGCCGTCCGTTCTCGCGGTATCCCGGTCGGGGCCAAGCCCGCTCGCACCGACCAAGGGGCGTACGGCCAGGAGCGTGACGTCGCCGGCGCCTGCGAAAGGAAGCCGCGAATGACCCGTCACGCGAGCGGTGACAGGCCCTTGCCGGTGTGACCCGGTGGAACAGTGACATGACTCAGGCGCCGGGCACCCGTACGGCCTACAGCACCTTCCGGGCGCCCGGCAGGGCGCGCACCACGTACGCCGCCGCCCAGCACAGCGGCAGCCCGAGGACGGTCAGCAGCGCGAACTTCGCGACCGCGGGCGCCTGTACGTCGCGCAGGGCGTAACCCAGGGCGACCAGGACGGCCGGGTGGATGACGTAGACGGTGAAGGCGTGCGTCGACAGGAACCGGCGGCGGCGTCCCTGGTGGCCGAGACGCTCCCTGAACAGCACCAGAAGGCCGAGCATGATGCCGACGGCGAGTGCTGTTTCGCAGGTTGCCGCCACGAGGGACGGCAAGGTCCCGTGGCCCAGGATCGCCTCTCCGGCGAGGACGAGGTCGAGGACGAGTCCGACTGCGGCGAGCGCCGCGGTGGCGAACCCGATCCGGCCGGCCGTCCTGGAGAGGCCCTCCAGCCAGCCGCGCCGGGCGGCGATCAGCCCGACGGTGAACAGCGCCGCGTACTGCGGCAGGTAGGCGGGTGTCGGCAGGCCCAGGACCGAGACACCCATCGGCACCACGATGCGCCACAGGTAGGTCACCAGGGCCAGCCCGATGGCGAACCCGACGATCGCGACAGCGCCTGGCGCCCGGCCCGTGACCGTGGCCGATGTGGATGGGCGCCGGTCCTGGACGGCCAGGCGCCGCCAGAGGACGTACAGCGCGCTGAACACGAGCAGCACCTCGACGAACCACATCGGTCCCGGTGTGAACGAGAGCAGGTAGTACTGCCAGTAGGGCAGTTCGGTCCCCTGCCGGGCGGCGGCGTCGACCGCGGTGGCGTATCTGCCGACAGTCGCCAGGGGGCGGATCACCAGGAGCCAGAGCAGCAGCGGGACTCCCAGGCGCAGCAGCCGCTCCCTCAGGAATGGCGCGGCCCTCTTGCGGTCGTAGGAGCCCGGTACGAAGAGTCCTGAGATGAGGAAGAAGGCGCCCATGAAGAATGCCTGGTTGAGCAGGAGCAGGATGTCCAGGAGCGTTCCTGTGGGGTCGGCCGGTGGTTCCGTGTAGTACCACCGCGGGATGTTGCTGTAGCCGATCGCGGAGTGGTGGATCACCACGAGTGCCATCAGGGCTGTGCGTAGATTGTCGACATGGAAGAGCCGCGGGGAGGTGGCGGGCGGCGCGGTCGGCTGGTTGACGGGCTTTGTCATCGGTTCGCCGCTTCTCCGCGGTGTGCGGCCCGGGAGGTGCGCCCGAGCCGGTCCACCTCGGTGATCTCCGTCAGCGGCACGCTGTCAGCGGCGGGCGTGGGTAATAGGCGGGCCCACGGGGCGAAGCGGACGGCCGGCGTTTCCTGGTCGATCTCCAGCTGCAGCATGGGAGTCCCCCTAATGCGATATGTTCTATTTGTTGTATAGCAGATAGAGTCGTGGCGTGCAGCTGACCCTTGACCTCGACAGCGAGGTCCCGATCTACCAGCAGATCCGGGACCGGATCATGGAGGGGATCGCCAGGCGGCAGGCGCGCGAAGGCGACCCGCTACCCTCCACGCGGCAACTCGCCGCGGACTTCGGCATCAACTTCCATACCGTGAACAAGGCCTACGACCTGCTGCGACAGCAGGGCGTCATCCGGATCAACCGCAAGAGCGGCGCGGTCATACGGCGTGATGCCGCCACCGGCCCGCCCGAGGCGCCCTTCGTCGATGACTGGGAGGAACGCGTGCGAGTGCTGCTGGCGGAAGCCACCGTCCAGGGCATGGACCGGCAGGATGTGCTGCGTCGGTGCGAGGCGCTGCTGATCGGTTTCGAGGAGAGCGCGTGATCCTGATCCTCTGCGCCGGCCTGATCGTCATCGCGCTGGTCACCTGCCTGATGCTGATGCTTCCCGCGCTGGCCAGGCCCACCATGCCGTTCGGAGTGCGCGTGGGCGTCCAGCGGGTGAACGATCCGGCCGTCATCGCCGCGCGTCGGGTCTACGGTCGCCTGACCGTGGTGGCGGCCGCGTTCGCTGCGGTGGTCTCGGTCCCGGTGGTGCTGGTCACCGGATCCGCCGCCGCGATCGGCATCACCGCGTCGGTGGTGGCGGTCGCGGACGTACTGGTGTTCTACCGCGCCCATCGCATGATCCGCACCGCCAAGCTCATCGGGGCGTGGACGACCGAGCGACGCCAGGCCGTCGCCGTGGACACCACCTTCCGCACCGACCCGGTTCGCGTGCCCTGGTCGTGGGGCCTTTCCGCTCTGGGCGTCCTCCTGCTCACCGCGGCCGTCGGCTGGGCGCGCCACGGCTCGTTGCCGGCCACGCTGCCGCAGTTCTTCGAGTTCGGCACGGACTCCACGCAGCGTGAGCCCACGACCGTGCTGAGTGCCTTCCAGCCGGTGATCTACCAGATCGCCGTCTCTCTGATCGTCGTCGCCGTGGTCATGGTCGTGCTGCGCGCCCGGCCCGACCTCGATGCCGCCCGGCCCAGGGGCTCGGCCCGCCGCTACCGCATCTACCTGCGCGGAATGGCGGTGATGACGCTCCTGACCGCGGCCTGCCTGAACCTGAGCCTGCTTCTCGCGGCTCTGCACCTGTGGGAGATCGTCACTCCCACGATCGTCTGGCAGGTGATGATCTACGTGCCGCTCCTCGTGCTGGCGGGCGGCTGGCTGACGTGGGAGATCAAGGTGGGCCAGGCCGGGCACCGGCTGCCCGCTCTGCCGGGCGAGGAGCAGGAGGACTCGGGGCTCGGCCAGCGCGACGACGACCACCACTGGTTCCTGGCCGGCGCCGTCTACGTCAACCGCCGCGACCCGGCCCTGCTCGTGCACGACCGTCTCGGCTCCTCGTCGTGGACCCTCAACCTCGGCCATCCGATCGCATGGCTCCTGCTCGGCGCCCTCGCCGTGGGCCTGATCGTGTTGGCGGTGCTGCTGCTGACGGGTGCCCTCTGATCCGCCCCGGAGTCGCAGCCTCTTCCGCATCCTGCGAGGCGGACCTGGACACAGCCATCCTGACGCGCCGTCCTGAGGGAGCGGACGCCGGTGACGCGAGGGGACGGCTCAGGGGAGGACACCCGCGGGAGCACGCGCCGTGTGACGCAGGCGGGCGGCGTCCTGGCTGGGGGCATGCCGAACTGGCGGCGGTATTCCCGGCTGAACTGCGACGGGTTGTCGTAGCCGACCCGGTGGCAGACTCCCGTGACGTCGTTCGGGTGGGTGGCGAGCAGCAGCCTGGCCTCCTGCAGCCGGATCTGCTTCTGGAACTGGATGGGGCTCATCGCGGTCACCGCATGGAAGTTGCGGTAGAAGGCGGAGACGCTCATGCCGGACAACCTCGCGACGTCCTCGACCCGGAAGCGTTGCGCGTAGTGCTCGCGGATCCAGCGCACGGCCCGGGAGACGTGGCTGAGACCGCTGTCGGCGAGGCCGAGCTGGCGGACCGTCGCCCCCAGCTCGCCGGTGATCACGCGCCACAGGATCTCGCGCTTGATCAGCGGGGCCAGCACGGCCCGGTCGCGGCGCTCGTCGAGGAGGCGCAGCAGCCGGACCGCCGCGTCGAGCAGCTGGGCCGGAGCGTCGCTGACGGCGATCCCCGACGACGCGCCGCCACCGATGGTGGGGAGGTCTCCAGGTCCGGCCGCCAGGAGCACCTCGGCGACGGCGGACGGTTCCAGGGTGAGCCCGAAGCCCAGCGCCGGCTGCTCGGGGTCCGCCTGCAGGAACTGCCCGGTGACCGGCAGGTCGACCGACGCGACCAGGTACTGGCCGGCGCCGTACTCGAAAATCCGGTCGCCCAGCGCGAGGCGCTTGGCCCCCTGGGCGATGACCGCCAGCACCGTGCCGGACATCGAGAGCGCCGGCGGGTCCGAACGGTCGATCTTCGAGACGAGGACACCGTCGATCTCGGTGGTCCAGTCGGGACGGGCATGGCGGGCCAGCAGATCACGGAGTTCTTCGAGCCGCATGCGGCCATTGCAGCACGATCCCGGGCCCCGGTCCCGTGCGCGAGAGGAACGTGCAAGTACGGGCGAGGATCGTTCTAACGTTTCCGCAGGTCACGCCGGTTGAATGGAATCACCTCATTCCGACACCGCAGGTCTCGGGGTCATGGCCTCTGTACGCGTACCGGCTGGGCCGCCCGAGTCCTGCCCCCGGACCCCGACGTAGAGCGCCGCCTTGCTCATACGCGGACACGCACGCAGGAGGAACACACCATGAAGGTCGCCGTCGTCACGGGCGCCAGCTCCGGCATCGGGAAGAGCGCCGCCATCGAGATCGCCAAACGCGGAACCGGAGTCATCCTGACGTACGGGACCAGCGCGCGAGCAGGGCTGGATACGGCCGCCGCCATCGAGAAGGAGGGCGGCAGGGCCGTCGCGCTGCCGCTGGACCTCGGCGATGTCGCCACCTTCGCGGCCTTCCGCGATGCGGTGGCCGGGGCGCTGCGCGACACCTGGCAGCGCGACACCTTCGACCATCTGGTGAACAATGCCGGTTACGCCGAGGCGTCGCTGATCGAGGACACGAGCGAGGAGACGTTCGACAGGCTCATGCGGGTCCTGCTCAAGGGGCCGTACTTCCTCACCCAGCGGTTGCTGCCCCTGATGGCGGACGGCGGGGCCATCGTCAACACGAGCAGCAGCTCGGCGGCGACGGCGGGCCTGGAGCCCGGCTACTCGACCTACGCGTCGATGAAGGGCGGCCTCGACGTGCTGACCCGGTACATGGCCAAGGAGTTCAGCACGAGAGGCATCCGCGTCAACGCCGTCTCACCCGGTCCGACCCGCACCCGGCTCGGCGGCGACGCCTTCACCCGGTTCCCCGAGGTCGTCCAGGCCCTCGCGGAGAGGACCGCGCTCGGCCGGGTCGGCGAGCCCGACGAGATCGGCGCGATGATCGCCACGCTGGTCTCCGGCGAGAGCCGCTGGGTCACCGCTCAGAACATCGAGATCTCGGGCGGCTTCAACCTCTAGACGCGCAAGCCCCCGGCCGGCCGGACGGGCCGGGCAGCAGCGGCCCCTCCGCAGCCCTGACGGTCGGCCCGCCCGCAGCGTCGCCGGCGTCGCGGCGTGAGGGCACCCGGCTGGGGCGGCCCTCACGCCGCGTTCGTCTCACGCGGGATCTAGGAGGTGAAGCTGGTGGTGGGGTCGGTGGTCGCGGTGGGGGTGCACAGGACCGCGTCGAACGTCTGGGCTACGGGTGTGTCCATGATGGCGCTCTGCGATCGGATGCTCTCCAGGGCCCTCACCTCCGGGTCGGGGGAGCGCAGATCGGTCAGGGTCACGCCGGCGGCGAGTCCGGCGTCCACCAGGGCCTTCTCCAAGCTTCGCGGAGGCGGGGGGTCGAGGCGGACGGACTCGATAGTGAATCCGACCGGGGAGTCCTCGGCGGGCCAGACCATGTCAGGCACGTGGCCGGCGGTGTGGGTCAGGCCCACGGCGCGGTAGTGCCGGCCGAGGTTGCGGGCGAGGTGGAGTCCCATCGGCAGCGCGGTGGGGTAACCCTCATAGGTGACCAGGGTCTTCTGGATGTGGTTGTTGTGCGCGACCACGATGACACGGGCGTCGGGGCCGAGGCGTTCGAGGTGCCACGTCACGCAGGAGGCCATGTAGCGGTCGCGGATCGAGGTGTCGTCGGGCAGGCCCGACCCGGAGAGCAGACAGTTCATGGCCCGCAGCATGTAGTCGGTGTGGCAGGCCGCCTCCAGGTGCCGTCGGGCGACGTCGTAGCTGTGCTGGTCACTGCGGGCCACATAGAGCGGTTCGAGCGCGCGCATCCGCAGCGACAGCCGTGCCAGCCCGGCCGTCAGGGACTCCTGGCCGGCCGGGTCGAGGCTCGCCCACCGCGGGGCGGACGCGGCGGCCGAACCGCCGGTGATCGCGCCGGCCGTACGCAGGAGTCCGGCCACCATGTCGGCGACTCCCTCGTCGACCATCCGCAGGTAGCCGGCGACCGGGTCGAGATCGGGCCGGAGGGTCAGGCTGTTGGGCAGGTCGATACCGACGATCTGGACGGGATGGGACCTGCCGCGGTTGTAGCGGCGCAGCCAGCGCAGCAGCTCCCCGAACAGGTTGACGGTGTGCGGACCGGCCACCCGGGACAGGCCGTCCTCATCGCCGTCGCCGGCGAGCCAGGGATTGACGGCCGCGGCGTCACCGGAGCCCATCTCGAACGCCACAACGGTGAATCCGCAGCGTTCCAGCAGGTAACGGAGCAGTCGCGCGCGGGCGAGCGCGAACTCGTGCACGAAGTGCGCGCCCTCGCCGACGGCCACGACCCGGGCGCCTTCCACGATCGCGCGGAGGGGGTGGAGGTCGTCCAGGAGCGGCTCGTCGGGGTCGAGGGTGTCCAGCACGGTGATGTGCTCGGCCAGCGGATGGGCCGGACGCCCTGAAGAGGCGTGGAACGTCATGGTGATGGTGCTCGTTTCTCTGTCGAGTGATGGTTGACCTCGGTCGAGAGCGCGTGACAGATCACCGGAACACGGCTTCGCGCGTCCGGCCACCGCCGGAGCAGTGCGGGCTCCAGCGCTGCCGCCTCTCGCGGGTGCGGTCAGAGAAACAAGCTGCCAGTGGGCATGCCGTGACCTTATCAAGATGGGGGACCGTCCCCGCCTGGTGCCCGCGCCGGACGCGGACGCCGAGCGGATCGTGCCGCCGGTCCTGAGCGCGGGGAAACCCGGGCGAGTTCGGCGAGGCCCATTCCGCGGCTTCCGGATCACCCCTGATTCGGCGCTCGGCTTAGGGGTGTCCGCGCTGTGTGAGCGCGGTTACCTTGGCTTCATCGAGCTCGCACGCGGAATATGCAACGCAAATCCCAGGAATGGGAATCTCGTCGACACCGTGCTCCGAGGGGACAGGAATGCTGAGCTCCGTTGAGATTGTTGTGGGTCTTTTCCCAGGTCAGGGAGCGTATCTCCCGGGTGTTTTAGCACGGTTGCGCGCGCAGGATCCCGGGGCCGCCAAGGCGATCGAAACCATTGACACGGTGGCCGGCGGCATTCTCGGAAAAGGGCTGGGCCGGGCCTATTCCGATGACACCGCCGACCAATTGCTTGACGCGGCGCCGGACGTGCTGCAACTCGCTGTTTTCGCCACGTCGGTCGCGGCCTTTCGTACGCTGTCCGATCGGGGAGCCGGGTTCAGCGTGCTCGTCGGGCACAGTCTCGGCGAAATCGCGGCCCTCGTCGCCGGCGGCGCGCTGGACGTCGCCGAGGGCGCGGAGATCCTCTGCCACCGGATCACCGTGCTGCGTGAGCATGACACCAGCGGCGGCGGACTGCTGGCGCTGGGCTGCGCGCCCGACCGGGCCCAGCAGATCCTCGATCTCCTCCCGACCTCCGGCGCGGTGGTTGCGGTGGACAACGGGCCGGCACAGACGGTGGTCGCGGGGACGGCAGACGCGCTGCGCCGCACGGCGACGATCGCCGGCGCGATCGGGCTGCCGTCGACCGCGCTGCACTCGCCGCATCCGTTCCACAGCCCGCTGCTCGCCCAGGCGCGGCAGGAACTGGCCCGCCGCCTCAGCGGGTACAGCCGGAGGTCTCTGCGCGTTCCGGTCTTCTCACCTGTACTCGGCCGCTACTACCGTGACTCCGATGACCTCGGCGAGCTGCTCGCCTCTCACCTCGTCACGCCGGTGCGGTTCGGGCCCACCGTGGAGCGGCTGCACCGCTCGGGCGCCGGCGTGTGGGTCGAGGTGGGCGCGGGGCGCGCGCTGACCTCCCGGGTCCGCTCGATCGAGCCGGCCGCCTCCGTGCACACGCCGCTGCTGCCGGACCTGGACACGCTCCGCGAGACCGGCCAGTACCTGGCCCCCGCCGCCGAGCCGCGGACGGCCCGGCATTCCGGCACGACCCTCGCGAACCCGCCCGCGCCCGCGACACCGGAGACGAGCCCGCCCCCCGCGTCGGTTGCGCCGCAGGAGACGGGCACAACCTTCGCGTCGATCGCGCCGCAGGAGACGGACATGCCCCCCGCGTCGGTTCCGCCCCAGTGGATGTCAGCGCCTCCCGCGCCGACGCCGCCGGTGGAGACGCCCGCGATGCCCGCGTCGAGGGAGACGGTCGCCGCCCGGGTACGTGATCTCTACGCCACCACGCTGGAGTACCCCGAGGAGGTCTTCGAGGACGGCGCCGAGCTGGAGGCCGACCTCGGCATCGACTCGGTCAAGCGGGTGGAGCTGATGGGCAGGCTGGGCGTGCTGTTCCAGCTGGGCCCGCCGCCTGACGACATGCGGACGGCCGACTACCGGACGTTCGGCCAGGTGGTGGACTTCGTCGTCGACTCGCTTGCCCGGGTGGGCACGACATGACGGGCTTCCACGGCCGCGTCGCCCTCGTCACCGGCGGCGCGGGCAGCGTGGGCGCGCGCATCGTGCGCTCGCTCGCCGAGGCCGGCGCCAGGGTGATCGTCAACTGCTTCCACTCGTACGACGAGGCCAGGGCCCTCGCGGCCGAACTGGGCGACGGTGTCGAGGTGATCAGGGCGTCCGTGGCCAGGCCGGATCAGGTTCGGCGGATGTTCGACCAGGTCAACGCCACCCACGGACAGCTGGACCTGCTGGTGAACAACGCCGCCGGAGGGACGTTCGCCGCCTGGGACGAGCTGACGGAGGAGCACCTGGACCAGGCGTTCGACGTCAACGTCAAGGGCGCGCTCTGGTGCGCGAAGGAGGCCCGCCCGCTGCTGGCCCGATCCGGCGCGGGCTGCATCGTCAACGTCTCCTCGCTCGGCGCGTTGTACGCCCCGGCCAACTACCTGCCGATCGGGCTGTCCAAGGCGGCTCTGGAGGCGCTGACCCGCTATCTGGCGGCGGAGTTCGCCCCGGACGGCATCCGGGTGAACACCGCCTCCGTGGCGCTCATGGACAATCCGGTCGGCCGTATGTTCCCGGGGTTCGAGTCGGTGAGCGACAACCTCGTGGCGGCCACCCCGCTGGGACGGCTGGCCACGCCGGACGACCTGGCCGACCTGGTCCTGCTGCTGGCCTCCTCCGGCGCGGGATGGATCACCGGGCAAACCGTGGTGGCGGACGGCGGCATGTCCTTGCAGCGCCGCGCCACGTCCCCGGACCCGGAGCCGAAACCGGAGCCGGAACCGGAGCCGGGACCGGAACCGGAACCAGGACCTGAATCAAGAGCACAACCCGAACCGGAACCCGAACCAGAACCAAGACCGGAGCCAAGACGGAGACCGGCACCGGCGACGTACTCCGATCAGGACGCGGATCCGATCGCGGTGGTCGGCATGGGGCTGGCCGTGCCGGGGGCCAGCGACCCGGACGGCTTCTGGGCGCTGCTCATGGAGGGCGCGGAGCTGTTCGTCGACGTCCCGGCGGATCGCTGGTCGATGGCGGGCTTCCACGACGACGACCCGAGCGCCGCCGACAAGACCTACCAGCGCCGTTCGGGTTTCATCACCGGCTTCACGCCGCACTCCAAGCTGGCCGCCGAGCGGCCGGACGGCGGGCTCGACTTCACCACGCTGTGGTTGCGGCACAGCGTGCACCAGGCGCTGGACGGGGTGGCCAGGCGGGACGGCGACACGTACACCGCCTGTTTCGGCTTCACCCCCGACGGCAGCCAGCACCTGCAGGAGGCGCTCATCCGCGAGGAACTGGGCGAGGTTCCCGACTCCGTGCTGTGGCACGGTGACGCCACCCGGTCGCAGCCGTTCCCGCACCGGATCGGCGCCGGCGCCATCGAGGGCCTGCTGCCTGCGGGGACCCGGCTGCTCATGGTGGACACGGCGTGCTCGTCCTCGTTGTACGCGATCGACCTGGGACTGCGTGACCTGCTGTCCGGCCGGGCCGACGTCGCCGTGTGCGGCGGGGCGTTCGCGCTGGTCCCCAGCGGGTCGGTGCTGTTCTCCAAGCTGTACGGGCTGTCCAGGAGCGGAGAGGTGCGCGCGCTCGACAGGACCGCCGACGGCGTGCTGTTCTCCGACGGAGCGGGCGCCGTGGTGCTGAAGCGGCTGTCCAGGGCCCTCGCCGACGGCGACACCGTGTACGGCCTGATCGCCGGGGTCGGCCTGTCCGCGGACGGCAAGGGCAAGGCCATCTACGCGCCGTCCAGCGCGGGCCAGGAGCTGTCCGTCGCCCGCGCGCTGGACAAGTCGGGCGTCGAAGCCGGCGAGGTCGACTGGGTGATCGCGCACGCCACCGGGACCCCCGCGGGCGACGAGGCCGAGTTCCTGAGCCTGCGCGCGGCCTACGCCGGGACGCATCCGGTCCAGGTGACCTCGAACAAGTCCCTGATCGGCCACACGGGCTGGGCGGCCGGGGTGGTGTCGGTCATCCACGCCCTCCTGGGGCTGCGGCACGAGGTCATCCCCGCCCAGCACCGCTTCTCGGCGGCGCCGGACAGCTTCGGCCTGGAGTCGTGCAACCTGGAGATCCCGGCGCGACCCGTGCCCTGGCCGGCGCGGCCCGACCGGCCGCGCACCGTGGCCGTGTCCGGCTTCGGCTTCGGCGGCACCAACGCGCACCTGCTGATCCAGGAGTTCCGGCCGGGCCGTCGCGGCAAGGCCGGCTACGGAGCCGGCACCGGCGAACCCATGGTGATCGTCGGCTGGTCGGCGCACGTGCCCGGCGCCGAGGGCAACGCGCAGGTCGCGGAGTGGGCGCAGGGCAGGCACATCCTGCCGAACTCGTTCGGCGACGGCTACCCGAGCCCGCCGTTCGCCCGGCTGCGCCTGCCGGCCTCCACGATCCGGGCGACCGACCGCACCCAGCTCATGATCATCGAGTGCATGCACCGGATGGACCCCAGGATCCGCGAATTATGCCGGCGGCACAGCCGTAAGACCGGGGTGGTGGTGGGCCACACCGGGCCCACGAGGAACGCGGTCCTCTACGCGATCCGCGCCCACCTGGACGAGCTCGACCGCCAGGCCGTCCCCAACGCGCGGGAGCTGCGCGAACGCGTGACCGGGCTGATCGCCGAGCCGGACGAGGACTCCTTCCCCGGCGAGATGCCCAACGTCATCCCGGCACGGCTGTGCAGCTACTTCGACCTGCGTGGCCTCAACATCGCCGTGGACGGGGGCGGAGCGTCGCTCGCCGACGCCTTCGAGGTGGCCGAGCGTTACCTTGACTTCGGCGACGTGGACGTGGTCCTGGCCGCCGGGAGCAACGGCAACAGCCTCACGTCCTGGGGCCGCCTGCTGGGCGGCGGGGAGATCGGCGAGGGGACGTTCCTGTTCGCGATCACCAGGAAGTCGCTGGCGCTGGCGGAGGGCCTGCCGGTGCTCGCCGAGGTGTCCGTGGAGTCCGCCGTGGAGGAGATGCTGGAGGCGATCGCATGACCCGCGCGAACTTCCTCGGCGCGCAGGGCGGGCGCGAGCTGATCGCCTTCCTGAGCGGCGGGCAGAGCCGGACGGCGGTCGAGCTCAGGGCCGACCGGCTGGCGAGCCCGCGGGTGATCCGGCTGAGCAGGCAGCGGAACGCGCCCCCTCTGCTGGACCGCCACGTGATCGAGCTGGCGCCCGCCCCGCGCCGGCCCGTGCGCTCCGCCCCGCCCGCGATCCCGGCGGACTCGGTCGTGCTCACCAACTCCGCCGCGTTCCGCGCCGCGCTGGCCCACCAGGACGCTCAGGCACCACGGCACGTGCGGGTGCTGGTGGACGCCACCGACCCCGGCTTGCGCGAGGCCCGCTGGTCCGACCGGGTCCGCGAGCTGCTCGAGCTGCACGAGCGCACGTTCATGACGGCCAAGGAGTGCGCGCCACGCCTGGCGGGCGGCTCGTTCGTGGTGAGCGTGGTGGGCGGCGTCACCGCGGCGGGGGTGCCGCTGCCCCTCGCCGGGCTGTTCACGGGCCTGGTCAAGAGCCTGGCGCTGGAGCTGCCGGACACCGGCGTGCTCGCCACCGTGCACGAGGCGGCGCCGCTGGAGGAGGTGCTGGCCACGGTGAGCGCCGAGCTGGGCGCCGCCCAGCTCCTCCCGGTGACCTATCACGCAGGCGGACGCCGGCTCACCCCGCGCGCGGTGCCCGCCGAGGCGACGCCGGGCGGGATGCCGGCGCTGGGCCAGGACTCCCTGGTGGTGGCCGCGGGCGGGGCGCGCGGCATCGGCGCGCCGATCCTCACCGCGCTGGCCGGGCGATACGGCCCGCGCATCGTGATCCTGGGCAGCTCCCAGCCGCCCGCCGACGCCGGGGAACTGCCCGACCGGAGCACGTACATCAGGTCCCGGCTCAACGGGCCGGACCGGGTCAGCGTGGCCGAGGCGAACGCCGGCTTCGACCGGCTGCTCGAGCAGCGGCAGGTCCGCGACACGCTCACCGAGCTTGAGCGGTTGTCCGGGCCCGGCCGGGTCCGCTACCTGCGCTGCGACCTCCGGGACCCGGCCGCGGTCAAGCAGGCCGTCGACACCGTGAACGGCCCCATCGACCTCCTCCTCAACATCGCCGGCACCAACCGGGCCTCCGACATCACCGCGAAGTCCGTCGGGGACTTCCGCACGGTGCGTGACCTCAAGGTGCACACGTACCTGAACCTCAAGGAGGCGCTGCGCGGGCGGGAGCCGCGCCGCTGGTGCAACTTCGGCTCGTTCATCGGGCTGACCGGCCAGCGCGGCGAGACCGACTACGCCGCGGCCAACGATTTCCTCAACATGGCCGCGATGAGCGCGGAGAACGAGTTCACCATCGGCTGGACCCTCTGGCGTGACGTCGGGCTCGGCGCCACCCCGCTGATGCGCGCCTTCCTCGACGAGATCGACGCGTACACCCCGATGCCGACCGAGGAGGGCGTCGACCACTTCCTCGCCGAGCTGACCGCCGTGCGGGACGCGCCGGCCACGGTGTTCCTGGGCGACAAGGAACGCGAGCTCGTCAGGGGCATCCGTCCGGAGTTCCTGGACTTCTGCACGGGCGAGGCGCGGGCGCTGCCGTACATCGACACGGTGCTGCGCCGCGACGCCACGGAACTGGTCGCGGAGCGCACGTTCACCCTGGACAGGGACGGCTATCTGGAGTTTCACCGGGTGCGCGGCTATCCGACCCTGCCCGGCACCTTCGTGCCCGAGCTGGCCGCGCAGGCCGCGGTGTCGCTGGTGCCGGACCGGGTGCCGGTCGTCTTCGAGGACCTGCGGCTGGAGTCGTTCCTGCGGATCTACCGGAAGGACCGGCCCGAGGTCAAGCGGCTCACCGCCACGCTGCTGCGCACCGACGAGCGCGAGTCGGTGGTCGCCGTCCGCGTGCTGGGCGACGTGGTGACGCCGAACGGCGTCACCGTCGCCCGCGACAGGCTGCACTTCTCGGTCACCGTACGGCTGCGCGACGCCCCCGTGCCCGGCCCGAGATGGACGCACTGGGACGAGCACGGCAGCAAGCCCCTGCGCGACCCCTACCACGCGCCCGGGTCGGACGTGCTCCTGCGCGAGGTGTTCCGGTCGACCACCGACACCCGGACGCACCCGCTGGGACGGCGAGGCCGGCTCGCGCTCGACGCGCCCGCGTTGCGACGCTGGTTCCCCGACCTGCTGATCCCCTCCATCACTCTCGACGGTCTGGTGCGCGTGGCCGTTCTGCACACCGTCGCGGACCGCTGGACGCCCGTCGCGATCCCGCGCACGGTCCGGCGTATCGACCTGTACGGCGGCCACACCGACCGCACGCTCGCCGCGCTGACCGAACCGGTCGAGCTCTACGTCACCCCCGTCGACCTCGAGCTGGAGGACCCCGAGCCGCAGAACCGGGCGATCGCCGTGGCCGCCGACGGCGAGGTGCTGCTCCAGGTGAAGGACATCACGAGCGCCATCGTCGGCTACGTGGACCAGGACACCGGCGCATACGTCGACAGGGAACGATTCGACCGCGAGGAGCGCTCATGACACGCCAGGGAACCTGCCCTGTCGCCCACGGCCCCGCCGGGCTGCCGGTGATCGGTGACGCCATCCCCTACTACAAGGACCCGCTGACCTACACCCTGCGCATGCAGGAACGCGACTCGATGGTCTCGATCAAGCTGCCCATCCCGTTCGTGCAGGTCACCGAGCCGGAGGCGATCGAGCGGGTGTTGCGTACGAACCCGGACAACTATGTGCGGGGCAGGCTCTACCGCGCATTCTTCGACGTCATGGGCTCCGGCCTGCTGACGCTCGACACCGACCAGTGGCGCGTGCCGCGCAAGGCCGTCCAGCCCGCGTTCAGCCCGCAGCGCGTGCGGGGCAACGCGCGGGAGGCGGTCGGCGCCACCGAGGAGGTCATCCGCCGCTGGACGGCGCACGCGGACTCCGGCGACGTCGTGGACGTGGCGCCCGACCTGATGGACGTCGCCGCCAGGGTGCTGGGCATGGCGCTGATCAGCCGGGACCTGTCGGGCACCGACTACACGCGGGCCGCCGCGATCGCCAACAAGGTCATCTTCATGAGGACGGTCATGGGGTTGCCCGCCATGGTCCCCCCCTTCGTGCCGACCCGGTACCACCGCGACAGGAAGTGGGCGAACCGGGTCCTCGACGGCATCATCCACCAGGTGATCAGCTCGCGCCGCGCCGGCGGCGAGTACGGCTCCGACGCCGCCGGGCAGCTGCTCGCCGCCGGCCTGTCCGATCCGGAGGTGTCGGACAACCTCCGCACCCTGCTGCTGGCCGGCTCCGACACCACCGGCCAGGCGCTCACCTGGACCATGTACGAGCTGGCCAGGCACCCGCATGCCCGCCGCGCCGTCGAGCGCGAGGTCGACGAGGTGCTCGCCGGACAGGCGCCCGCACCCGATCAGCTGGGCGATCTGGTGCAGACCACGGCCGCGATCCACGAGGCGCTCCGCCTGCACCCGCCGGTCTGGCAGTTCCCGCGCGACGCCGTCGAGCCGGACTGCCTGGCCGGACGCGAGGTGCCGGCGGGGACGACGGTCCTGCTCAGCGTGTACGGCACGCACCGCTCACCCGAGCACTGGTCCGACCCGGAGGCCTACGATCCCCGGCGTTTCCTGGACGACACCGAGGACAAGCGGCACAAGCACGCCTTCCTGCCGTTCGGCGGCGGGCGGCGCATGTGCATCGGCAAGGGCCTGGCGATGGCCACGCTGGTGACCGCGGTGGCCATGCTGTCGCAGCGCTACCGGCTGCGGCTTTCCGGCGCGCACACGGTGCGCAGCGGCCACTACATCACGCTGTTCCCCAGCGGCGGGATCTCCGCGGTCGTGCAGGAGCGGACGTGACGACCGCCGCGCCCGTCCGCCCGCACCTGGTGTCCTTCGACACCGCCTCCTTCGTCCGGCCCGTCCATCGCATGATCTGGGAGCCCGTGCCGCACCCGCTTCCGCCTCCCTCCCCTGCGGCGCGGCGGCTGCTGGTCATCGGCTCCGACACCGAGCTGGCCACGGAGGTGGCGCGCGCGCTCGGCGCGGACCTGTGCGTGCCCGGCCGCGAACCCGAGCGGGACGACTGGGACGGCATCATCGACCTGAACGTCGTGGGCGTCCCCTACCGGTTCGACGGCGGGGAATGGCGGGAGGCGCTGGCCAGGACGACCCGGATGGTGCAGCGCAGATACGGCGCCTGGGGAGCCGACCCGCGCGCCGACCGGTACTGCTACGTCGCCGTCACCGCCATGGGCGGGCTGATGGGTTACCACGACGGGCCGATCGGCTTCCCGCTGGGCGGGATCTGGGCCGGCTTCGCCAAGTGCCTGCCCCGCGAGCTGCCCAACCTCGCGGTGAAGGTCCTGGACGTCGACGCCGTCGCCCCGGCCCGCCTGGCAGAGCTGCTCGCGGCCGAGCTGGCGGCCTGGGACCTGTTCGAGATCGGCTACCGGCAGGGGGTCCGCCACGCCTTGATCGCGCGGCCGAGCCCGGACCCGCCGCCCCGCGTCGGCCTGGGGTCCGACGACGTGGTGCTGATCTCCGGGGGCGCCCGCGGGGTCGGCTTCGCCCTGGCCCGCGGGCTCGCCGAGGAGTTCGGCTGCCAGGTTGTGGTGACCGGCCGCGGCGAGCTCCCGGCCGGCGCCGGCCGGCTGACCATGGACGACGAGGGCTACTCCGAGTACTGCCGGGCCAGAGTGCGGTCCGCCCGCACCGCCAGGGAACTCCGGGACGTACGCGCCGCGCTCAAACGCGAGACCGAGCTACGGCAGATCGGCGCGAACCTGGCCGCGGCCCGGCGCGACGGCCTGCGCATCACGTACGAGCGGTGCGACTGCGTGCGGCCGGAACAGGTCGACGCGCTGTTCGCCCGCATCCCCGACCCCAGCGTGATCGTCCACAACGCGGGCATCGACCTGCCGACCCGGCTCGACAACAAGACCCCGGAAGACGTGGTGCGAACGGTCGACGTGAAGGTGACGGGCTTCGCCAACCTCACCCGCGCGGTGCTCCGCACCCCCGGGAGGCGGGACGCGCTCAAGGTGTTCTGCAACGTCGGCTCGCTGGCCGGGCGCATGGGCGGCATGATCGGGCAGATCGACTACGCCGCGGGCAACGAGGCCCTGTCCAGACTCGGGTTCTGGGCGCGCAACACGCACGGGTTGCCCGCGCAGACGTTGTGCTGGCCGACCTGGGAGCGGCTCGGGGTGATCGCCAACTACGACGCGGCGGTCCGCTACATGTCCACCATCGACCCGGCCGAGGGAGTCCGGCGGTGGATCCGCGAGCTGCGCTCAGGCGGCACCGGGGAGGTCATGTTCATCGGCCAGGTCGGCAGCGAGCTGGTGCCCACTCAGCTACGCGGCTTCCGGCTCTTCACCGGGCATCCGGACCTGCCCAGGTTGCACGGGCTCGCGCACTTCCTGGGCGCGGTCGAGCTGTTCGAACCGTCTCGCGAGCTGCGCAGCACCGTGGTCCACACGCCGGGCGCTCATCCGTGCCTGGCCGAGTTCACCGTCGACGGGCGTGCCGCGTTGCCGATCTCGGTGCTGATCGAGCAGGCGTGCTCGGTCGCCGACTGGGTCGTGCCGCCGGACCGGCCGCCCCAGCACCTGGCCGAGGCGCGGGACGTGCAGGTCCGGCTGCCCGCGCTGGTCCTGGCCCCGGGCGGGAGCCGGTTCACCACCCGGGCGCTGGGCGAGACCACGGAGCAGGGCTGGAGCGTCCAGGTCACGATCACGGCCGAGACCGGGGAGACGGCCGCGTCGCTGCGGCTGCTCTACCGGTCGTCGCCGCCGGTGCCTCCGCAGCCCGTTCCGCCATCGGTCACGCGCGCCGTGGCCCCTTCCGGCGGTCGGCTGGACTGGTCGGGGCTGGTCCTCGGCGCGGGAGACAAGCTGCCCACGGTGACCGCCGCCGATCTGTGGACGTCGCCGTTCCCGCCGCCGCACGGGATCGCCCCCGCCGCGCTCGACGCCCTGGTGCGCCGGGCGGGGCCGGTGACGGGCGACGTCGTCGAGATCGCCCGCATCGTGCCGTATCCAGGGGCGCAGCAGGTCGACGAGCTTCGCCCGGTCGCCGGCGGCTGGGCCGGGCTGAGAGCGGGCCGGCAGGTCCTGTCAGCCGAAGGGGTGGTAGCCGTGCCCTCCGCCCCGTCGTCCGCCGGATAGCGGCAACGCCCCGGACACCCGTCCAGTCCCCGGCGGCGGCGCGATTGTGGCGCTCGTCACGTCGGCATTAGTCTGCCGGGCATGCGCATGTTGCACCTCGGGCTGCGGGTCACCGACCTGGAACGCTCGCTCGCCTTCTACGCCGCGCTCGGATACGCCGAACTCGGCCGGGTCCCCGAGACGGAGTTCGGCAGCCTCACCATGCTCAAGCTGCCCGGCGACCCGTTCGCCAGCCTCGAGCTCGTGCACGACCCCGCAAGACCGGTCAAGGACATCAGCGCCGTCAACCACCTCGTCGTCCAGGTGGACGACCTCGATGCCACGATCGCCGGCCTCGCGGCCAGGGGCGTCACGGCCGAGCCGCCGGCGGAGCTGGGTCCGGGGATGCGGACGTCATGGCTGACCGACCCTGACGGCTACAGGATCGAGCTCGTGCAGTGGCCGCCCGGACATCCGGCGGGCATGACGGCGGCCGACTTCGTCTGACGTCGAGGGCCCCGGGCTAGCTGGTGACGGGCCGTTCGCTCTGGCGGCCCATGAAGAAGTAGACGCCGCGGTCGGTCTGCAAGGCGGTGTGGAACTTCTCGGCCTTGGGCTTGGCCGACGAGTTGGCGGTGACGATCGTGATGATCAGGTGCTTGACGTACGCGCCCGTGTAGATCTTGCCGTACGAGTAGCTCCTGTGGGCGCTGCTCCTGCGCCAGGCCACGTTCTTGTCGGCGGTGTTCTTCAGCCGCTTCGCGGCGTTCCTGGCGTCACTGCTGGAGGGGAACGCCAAGATGATCTGTACCGCCTTGAGGTTCCCGCCGTAGGCGCTGTAAGCGAGCTGGACCGCGCTCTCGCAGTGGTTGTCGGCCATCACGCCTTCGGCGTCCACCGGGTCGCACGAGTCGTACGTCCAGCCGCCGACCTTCCTCGCCGCGTACTTCTCGCCCTTCAGCGAGAAGTTCCAGTCGCCGAACTCGCTGTGGTCGAGCGGCGCTGCCGAACTGCTGGACGGCTCGGGGGTGTCGGACGGCGTGGCCGATGGCGGGGCCGACGTGGGCGGCGCGGACGTCGGCGGCGCGGAGGTGGGCGGCGCGGACGGCGAGGTGCTCGGCTGGGCGACGGGGG
>NZ_SMKO01000230.1 GCF_004348685.1 Nonomuraea deserti
GCCCCCTGACGGCACAGCGGCCGTGTCCGCCGCCCCGCCCTCCGACGGCACTCCGGCCGCGGCCGGAGTCGCCGTCCCGGCGGGGCGCGTGGTGTCGGAGACGATGCGGCCCTCGTGGACGCGCACGACGCGGTCGGCGAGGTCGATCATCGCGGGGCGGTGCGCGACGATGACGGCGGTACGGCCCCGGGCCAGGTCCGCGGTCGCCGCCACCACGGCGGCCTCGCTCCGCCCGTCCAGGCGGGCCGTGGGCTCGTCGAGCAGCAGCACCGAGGCGTCGGGCCGGCAGAAGGCCCGCGCCAGCGCGATCCGCTGCCGCTGGCCCGCCGAGAAGTCGGCCCCGCGCTCGCCGACCACGGTGTCGAACCCCTGCGGCAGGTCGGCCACGAAACCGGCGTGCGCGGCCGCCGCTGCCCGGCGTACCTCTTCCTGGGAGGCCGACGGCGCGCCGAGCCGGATGTTGCCGGCCACGGTGGTGGCGAACAGGTGCGGCCGCTGCGCCACGAACGCCAGCCGCGCCCGCCAACTCGCCAGGTCGAGGTCGCGCAGGTCCGTGCCGTCGACGAGCACCCGCCCCTCGGACGGACGGACGAAGCCGAGGATGAGGTGGAGCAGCGTGCTCTTGCCCCCGCCGCTCTCGCCGACCAGGGCGACCCGCTCGCACGGGCCGATGGTGAGGGAGACGTCGTCCAGCGCGGCGCCGTCCCGGCCCGGGTAGCGGACGGTCACGCCCTCGAGCCGGATCTCCGGCGCGCCCGTCGTCGCGGCGACCCCCGTCCCGCGGGCTTCTGACTCGGGCGTCCTCGCCTCCGGGGACGCGGCAGGGCGGCGTACGGGATCATCCTCGCCGGAGGCGGAACGGTCGAGCACGGCGAAGGCCGCGTCGGCGGCGGCCACCCCTTCCATGGACGCGTGGAACCGCGTGCCCATCGCCCGCAGCGGCAGGTACGCCTCCGGGGCCAGCAGCAGCACCAGCAGCGCCGTCGTCAGGTCCAGCGACCCGCCCAGCAGCCGCAGCCCGATCGGCACCGCCACCAGCGCCAGCGACAGCGACGCGCACAGCTCCAGGACCAGCGACGACAGGAACGCCACCCGCAACGTCCGCATGGTGGCGCTCCGGTGGGCGTCGGCGACCTGCCGGATGACGCCCGCCTGGTAGCGGGCCCGGCCGAACGCCCGGAGGGTGGGCAGCCCGCGCACCACGTCGAGGAAGTGGCCGCCGAGCCGCGACAACGCGAGGTACTGGCGCTCTGTGACCGCCTTGGTCGTCATGCCCACCAGCGCCCCGAAGACGGGGATCAGCGGCAGCGTGACCAGTACGATGACCGCGCTGGCGAGGTCGGCGGCGAACAGCCGGACCAGCACGGCCACGGGCACCACCGCGGCGACCGCGATGGCGGGCAGGTAGCCGGTCAGGTAGGCGTCGAGCCCGTCGAGGCCGCGCCCGGCGAGCGTGACCAGCTCGCCGGAGCGGTGCGCGGCGAGCCGGCCCGGCCCCAGCTCGCGCAGGCGGGCGAGCAGCCGGTGGCGCAGCGCCGACTTCACGCCGGTCGCGGTGCGCCCGGCGAAGACACCCTGCGTCCAGGCCAGGAGCGCGCGTACGCACACCACCGCCGCCAGGACGGCCAGCGCGGCGGCCGTGAACCTGCCGGACAGCACCCCGGCGAGCAGTTCGGCCTGCACCAGCACGAGCAGCCCCGCCAGCACGGCCGCGGCCATGGTGACGGCGAGGTGGCGGCGGACCGAGCGCTCGGCCCGCATGAGCCGCAGGAGATCCTTGTGCACGTGCCCTCAGAAGAACGATGGGAACCGGAAGGCGTCCTTGCCTGGCCGGAAAGTCCGCCATACCCATACTTGCGCGCCGAGCATGATGGGTGCGAACGGCAGCACCATGACACTGAGCACATTCAGCGTGGCGGGAGGCGCGCTGTGCCCCAGCAGGTACGGCATCGCGCCCGCCAGCACCCCCAGCGCGGGGATCGCGGCGACCAGTCCCGTTCCCAGCAGTGCCCGCCCCGACCGCGTGCCGCCGAACTCGCCGGGCGTGCGCCAGGCGAGGAACGTCCATCCGTGCAGGGCGAACAGCAGCGTCACCACCACGCCCAGCAGCACCCCGAGCGGGTGGACGGGCGGCGACTCGAATCCGGTGGCCGCCGCGTACAGCGCCATTCCCCAGCCGAACGAGAGCCCCAAGGACCCGAACGCGATCCCCGCGTCCCAGAAGCCCCGCCACGCGGTGCCGTCGAGCCTGCGCCGGAACCACAGCCCGGCGTCGCGCAGGATCCAGCTCAGCAGCATGGCCACGACCAGC
This sequence comes from Nonomuraea deserti, assembly GCF_004348685.1. Lineage (GTDB taxonomy): Bacteria > Actinomycetota > Actinomycetes > Streptosporangiales > Streptosporangiaceae > Nonomuraea > Nonomuraea deserti. The sequence goes on from NZ_SMKO01000230.1 coordinate 2,312, forward strand.
GGGTACAGCCCGAACAGCACCTCGCCCTCCAGGAGCGGGTAGACCCCGAACAGGGTCCCGGCGACGGCGACCAGCCACACCTCGTTGGCCAGCACGTACGGGGCCACGGCGGCCACCATGCGGTCCCGGGTCTCCCGCGTCCTGCCGAGGACCGGCAGCAGCAGCCCCACGCCCAGGTCGAAGCCCTCGAGGGCGAAATAGCCGGCCAGCAACACCGCGAAGAAGACGAACCAGATCACTTCCATGTGTCACGCACTCCTCAGTAGCTCAGCGCGGGGGATCGCGGCTCGTCCGCCGGGGCGGCGCCCAGGGCCGGTTCGCGCGGTCCCCGCTTGACGGCCCGGGCGATGAGGACGTAGTCGACGACGGCCAGCAGCCCCAGCACGGCGGTGAAGGCGATGAGCGAGGCCGTGACCATGCCCGAGGTCAGCCCGGGCGACATGGCGTCGGCCACGGTGAGGCGCTCCCAGATCATCCACGGCTGCCGCCCGACCTCCCTGGCCACCCAGCCCATGATGGACACGATGAACGGCAGCGGCGTCATCGCCATCAGGATCGGGTGGGTCCAGCGCCACCTGTGCAGCACGCCGACCAGCGGCAGCATCCCGAGCAGCACGACCAGGGCGAGCAGATGCCCGGCCTCCATCATGAGCGCGAGCGGCAGCGCGGCGGCCCCGTCGCCGTCGAACTTGCCCTCGGGAACCCCGCCGAACTGCGCGTAGCCGAAGCCCAGCGTCACGAAGATCCCGATGGTCGCGGTGTACACGCCCATGCGCATCGACCGGGTGAAGAACTCCAGCTCCTCGGTACGGCGCCGCAGCTGGTACGCGCTCGCGCCCACCAGCACCATGCCCCCGGTGAACAGCCCGGCTCCGAGCACGTGCGGGAAGGCGAAGATCAGCGCCTTGTTGGTGAGCAGGGCGCCGACGTCGGTCAGCGCCATCCGGCCGCCGCTCACCACGGAGCCCGCCGGGTTCTGCAGGAAGGAGTTGGCCACCATGATGAAGAACGCGCTCGCGTACGCCGTCAGCGTGACGGCCCAGATGCACGCCACGTGCGCCCACTTGGGCAGCCGGCCCCACCCGAAGATCCACAGCCCCAGGAACGTGGACTCCAGGAAGAACGCCACCAGGGTCTCCACGGCCAGTGGCGCGCCGAACACGTCGCCCGCGTAGTGGGCCAGCCCGCTCCAGGCGAGCCCGAACTGGAACTCCATCACCAGCCCGGTCACGATGCCCAGCGCGTAGTTGATGACGTAGATCTGACCCCAGAAGCGCGTCATTCCCTCCTGCACCGGCCTGCCGGAGATCGCCCATCGCGTGTGCATGATCGCCACCAGTGGCGCCAGTCCTAGCGTGAGCACGACGAACAGGAAGTGCAGGCTGCCCGTCACCGCGAACTGCGTGCGGGCCAGTTCGAGTACATCCATCACGACTCCGTTGTTGTGCCTGCCTACTATAGCCAGCCTACATATAGCCAGCCTACATGTAGGCTGTCTATATGAAGGACGGATGTCTAGGATCGGAACCATGAACCCGGACGTGCTACGCGGGCACATGGACGCGCTGCTGCTCTCCGTGCTGGAGCGGGAGCCGCTGCACGGCTACGCCATCATCGAGGCGCTGCAGGAACGCAGCGGAGGCGCGCTCAACGTGCCGACGGGCACCGTCTATCCCGCGCTGCGCAGGCTGGAGCGCATCGGCTACCTCGCCAGCGAGTGGGCGACCGTCGGCGGCCGCAAGCGCCGCACCTACCGGCTCACCGACGCGGGCAGGAAGCAGCTCGAGGGCGAGCGCTCGGCCTGGCGGGAGTTCACGAACGTGATCGGTGGCGTCCTCCGCGCGAACGCCGTCGCCCCGGGGTGAGAGAGCGCGCGCGTCAGGCGGCGGGCGGCCGTGAGACGCGGGTGATGCGCATGCACCGGGCGGCGCAATAGATCTGCATCCCCCACACGGCCCAGGTCACCAGATTGGCGAGCATGGAGGGCAGCGCGTCCAGGCTGTTGGGGTCCTTCGTGCCGTAGGAGAGCACCAGCCCCAGGCTGCCGGTGACCGGCAGCGACGCCCACACGATCCACCCCAGCGACCTGGTCACGAGCCGGGGCCGGTGGATCCACCGGGCGCCCCGGCTCAGCGCGAAGAGCGCCATCCCGCCGTACGCGCCGGTGGCCAGCTGGATGGCGTCGAGCAGCTGCGAGACCGTGTGGTACCACTCCGGCTGGTGCGCCCAGGTGTCGTCGGCGGGCGGGTAGACGCGCCACAGCAGGGACCACATCAGCACCGTGATCGGCACGCCGGTGAACAGCAGGACGCCGAGCCGCCGGCCGGCGGAGGCGGTCAGCTCGGCCTGGTAGCCGGAGGCGATCCTGGTGACCTCCCCGAACTCGGCCACCGCGATCCGCTCCGCCTCCGCCCGGTCCAGGCCATCCGACTCCAGCGCGTCGGCGGTGTCGGTCAGGCTGTCGCGTGCTTCGACGACCAGGTCGCGCTTCAGGCCGTGAGGCCCGGCCAGGGCGCGGTCGAGATCGGCCACGTAGTCGTCGATGCGCATGAGCACAAGTCTAGGGAGTGTGAACCCGGGGGCCCATCCGGGATTTCCCCGATGTTTCGCGGAGCGGGGTTGATATGTAGGAAAAATCCTACATATAGTGTCCGACATGCTGATCTCTCTCATCCAGACCGTCACCGTGCCCGTCGCCGACCAGGAAGGGGCACTGGAGTTCTACGGCGGCGTCCTCGGCTTCGAGACGCGCACCGACAACCCGTTTCCGATGGGCCGCTGGCTCACCGTCGCTCCCGAAGGCGCCGAGACCACGCTGCTGCTGGCTTCCTGGTTCCCCGAGATGGCTCCGGTCGGCGGCCTGGTGGTGGCCGCGCCCGACCTCGACCCGCTGGCCGCACGGCTGCGCGAGAACGGCGTGGCCTGCGACGGCCCGAGCGACCAGCCGTGGGGCCGCCAGTTGTTGTTCCACGACCCGTACGGCAACGGGTTCGTGGCCGTCCAGGCATGACGCCCGACCACGTGTTCACCGCGCTGGCCAGCCCGGCCAGGCGCGAGCTGCTGCGCCTGCTGCGCGACGAGGGCGCGCAGCCCGCGGGCCGGCTGGCCGAGCGGTTCGACATGAGCAGGCCCAGCGTGTCGGAGCACCTGCGGGTGCTCAGGGACGCGGGGCTGGTGTCGGAGACCCGCAAGGGGCGCGAGCGGCACTACCGGCTGGAGGCGGCGCCGCTCATGGAGATCCGCGACTGGCTCGGCCCGTACGAACGGTTCTGGCGGGAGAGGCTCGCCACCCTCACGGCCGTGCTCGACGAGATGGAGGACGACGATGCCAGGTGACACGACCGCTGACGACCTGCGCGCGATCAGGGTCGACCAGTTCATCGCGCACCCGCCCGCGAAGGTGTGGCGGGCGCTGACCGAGCCCGAGCTGGTCGCCCGCTGGCTCATGCCCAACGACTTCAAGCCGGAGGTCGGGCACCGGTTCACGTTCACCACGGAGCCCAAGAAGCAGGTGGGGTTCGACGGCGTCGTCCACTGCGAGGTGCTGGAGATCCAGCAGGAGCGCCTATTGAAGATCAGCTGGAGCGACGGCAAGCTCGCCGACTGGACGGTCACCTGGCGGCTCGTGCCCGAGGGCAGGGGCACGCGGCTGTTCCTCGACCACGAGGGCTTCGACCCGGACGACGAGCTGCAGCAGCTGTCGCGCCGGATCATGGGCGGCGGCTGGCGCAACGCCGTCTTCCGGGCCATCGCCGCCGTCGTGGACGGGCTCTGAGGGGCCGTGCCCTACGACCACCAGCGGTGGCCGGCCAGGCGGCGCATCTCCACGGCGGCGGAGGCGAAGTCGGCGGAGGTGACGTGGTCGCCCTGGGACAGCCCGGCGTAGAGGGCGGCCAGGTGGGCCGGCGTCGCGGCGGGATCTCCCGGATCCGGCTCCGCGCGCATGGTGTGCTCGTCGGCCAGCGCGCGGCGGCGGGAGAACCAGCGCACCATCGGCCGGCGCAGGCTCACCCGTACGCCGCGCGGGGTGAGCGCGAACACGCAGTCCTTGACCCGCACGCCCGACGGATGGGCCAGACCGGCGAACCGGCACGCCGACAGGTCCAGCCCCGACAGCGCCAGGTCGCCGGCATCCACCCGGCGCAGCGAGGTCAGCGTGGACCTGCCCTTGCCCGTCACGATGGCGGGGCCGCGCAGCACCGCGCCCTCCAGATCGGCCTGCGAGTCGGTCAGCCGCAGCGTCGTCGGGCCCGACACCGACACTCCGCGCAGGTCCACGCCGCAGCGGGCGACGACCACGTCGAGCAGGCCGTCCGCGCGGGCCCTGGCCGCCGAGAGCCGGCCGGTGGCCGACAGGTACGCGTCCGCCGCGAAGTGGGCGGCGTCGAACCCGGCGTTCCCCATGACCTTGCGGAACGAGAGCGTGCGGCCGAAGCGCGTCCCCCTGAAGGCGGCCCCGCCGCCGAGCCGGGCGCCGTCGAAGGCGGCGTACCCGTCGAACCTGGCCCGCTCGCACGACAGCCCGTGACCGAACACGGCCTGGCTGAACAGCGCGTCGCGGGACATCAGCGCCCGGTCGAGCGAGACGTGCCCGCGCACGGTGACGCCGTGGAAGGAGAGCTCGCGGGCGAACCTGGCGCCGGCCAGCGACACGTTGCCCTCGAACCGGGCGCCGAAGAACGAGGCCAGCCGGTCGAACCTGGCCTCGTCGAGCGACACGTCGCCCGCGAACGTCACGCCCGGCAGCCGGACGTCGCCGGTGAAGCGTGCCCGGTCGAAGCGTGCCCGGCCCGGCCTGCCGCCGGCGGCCTCCATGACCCGGGTCAGCAGGTCGCCGCTGACGGTCGTGCCGCGCAGGTCGAGCAGGCGGCCGGGACGCAGCTCGCCGAGCGCTTCGGACAGGTGATCAGGGGGGAGGTGGGCGAGGCAGTGGCCGGCCGGAGGGACGGCGACCCCGGTGCAGCTGACGGAATGCGCGCAGGTGACCCAGTCCATGGAGTCGTCATACCCGCGGCGGCGCATGTCAAGGTTCGATGATTTAATGTTCTATCCACTTTTATGTGGAAAAATGCGGTCTTATTTACCTCTATTGTTCCGGGCATGCGCGTTTTATCCCGAGCATCCCTGTCCGCCCTGATCGTGGCGGCCATGCCCGCGGCTCTCCTCACCACGCCGGCCCTGGCCGAGCCGGCCGCCCCCTGCGAGACCCCCGCCACGCACCGGATCTCCCAGGTCCAGGGCGACGGCGACGCCACCCCGCTGGCCGGCCGGACCGTGCGGGTCGAGGGCGTCGTCACCAGCGAGAGCTACGACTGTTACGAGTCCACGATGCCGCCCGGCGGTGTTCTGGGCGACTACGGTTTCGCGCGGACCGGCCGCGTCTCGCTCGGCGTGTCACTCGACGCGGAGGTCTCGGCGGGGTCGTTCTACCGGATGCACCGTGACACCTATCACCGCGTGCTGGCCGCGCCCGAGGGGGATCCGATGACCGCCACCATGGTCGTCAGGGGCCCGGTGCGGCGGAGTTTCTCGCACGTGCTGGTGCCCTCAGGGACGCGGATGCCGCCGTCGCGGTCGATGCGGCATCTCGGGGAGGGCGAGATCATGGACAAGCTCGGCTCGCTGCTCGACGTGCTCACCGGAGCGTGAGCGTCAGTCCTCGTCGTCGAAGACCCGCTCCTGCGCGGGCCCCCACGGCGGCGTCGAGGTCAGCAACATCTTCAGCGCATCGCCCTCGTAGGTGAACTTCGTGCCCCTCGGAATGGTGACGAGATTGCCCTGCTTGCAGTTTTCCTGCCGGTCTTCGAAGTGGAACGTGCCGTGGCCCTCGAGGACGTAGTAGACGAAGTCGCACTCCAGTTGGCACAGCCACGCGGGAAGGCGGCCGTGGATCTCGATGATGAGGTGGTTGCTGCTCGTCACCGCGCTGCTCGACTCGAAGAGTTTGCCCCGGTGCCCCAGTTTCTGGAAGCTCCATTCGTGCGGCTCGAAGAACACGTGGGTGCTCATCCTCACCTTCCCGGTCCGTGGAGGCTGTGAACCTGCCGGTGCTCCACTGCGAGCCTAGGCCGTGCTCTGGCCGCGCGTGGCCGAACATACAAACCTAAATTCTTTCATCTTCGAACGCTGTTATCAATGAATCTCGCGTTCGCCTGACTTTCCTTTGTGGACCCGCTTGCCGAGCCAGGCCAGAGCCAGGCAGAGGCCCGCCCACAGGACGGAGCTGATGAGGTTGGTCCAGATGCCCGCGACATCTATCCTGAATCCGGTCAGGACGGCCGACAGTACCGGCTGGATGAATTCCCATATTTGGGCCACGGACAAAGCGCCGAAAGCCAGGTAGAGAAACGACTCGCGTGTCCACGCGGCCAGCCGCCGTGCCGCGCTCGCCAGCTCGCCGGTCCGCCGGTTCTTCACCGTTCCGACCGGCCGCATGGGGCGGACCTCCAGCCATTTCGTCAGCGCGACCATGACCTGCGTGGTGCACCAGACGAACTCCGTCGGGTCGTACTCCTCGAAGAGCCAGGCGCCGGAGGGCCGCTGGCGCTCCATCAGATAGCGCACCGCCCGCTCCGCCGCCTCCTGGCAGCGCGGATCGGAGGGGAAGTCGGTGAGGGCCAGCAGGGCCCATCCGGTGCCGAAGTGCACACAGCGGCACGGCGTGTGGTCCAGGGCGGCCGTGAACCATTCGTCATAGCTGTTCTCCCACGACCCGTCGGCCTTCTGCCGCTCAAGGAGGTACGTCACGCCCTCCCTGACCCAGTCGAAGTCCTCCGGCACCCCGGCCAGCCGTACGGCGTGCAGGACCTGCGCCGTCGTGGCGGCGTTGGGGGCGGCGCCGACCGTGATGCCCCAGCCCTTGCTCTCGGGCTCCTGCATGTGCCGGAGCCGCGTGGTGATCTGCCCGCGGAGGTCGTCCAGGCGGTCCTGCAGGGACAGCGCCCAGAGGGTGAGCGCCGTGGGCAGGGTGCGCGGGTTGCCGATGTCGTCCTTCGTGGTGGCCGCGGCGCCCTGCTCGTCCACGCACTGGCGCAGGTAGTCCACGGCCCGCCGGACGTGCTCGTCGTTGCCGCAGTGCCAGCCCATGTCGCGCAGCGCGATGACGACCCACGCGGTGGCCTCGGCGGGGGAGTACTTCATCTCCCTGGCGGGAAAGCCCCCGTCGGGGTTCTGCCGGCCGCGTAGCCAGTCGGCCGCGCTGGTCAGCATCTCCGACGTGGGCTCCGCCCTCATCGCCAGCATGCCGCGGATGCCGTCGAGCGTCCCGCCCCACTCCGTCGGATCCTCATCGACGTGGTGGCCCCACCCCGACGAGGCCGGCGTGGACTTGTAACACGATCGCAGCCACTGCTCCGCCCGGCGCAGGCCGCGCTGGACGTCAGGCTCCTCCTGACCCACCACTCCAGGCATGTTCCGCCAAGCGGTACACGATGGTCCTCATATCCTTTATCGCGGCGATGGGGACGGGTGTCACAAGGATGCTCAATCGGTTGGAGTGTCCTCCGGCCGCGTCGCATCGTAGGCTTGCTCGCATCCGGACGACGACGGAGTCGCCCGGTGGACGAACCCCCATACAGAAGGTGAGCGTGCAATGGCGCACGTGAATCAACCGCCGGCGCCCAGGCTGCGCGTCGGGACATGGAACGTCCGGGAGGGCTGGAAGGGCGAGGGAGACGACACGGGCACGCACGACGTGGTGCGGCTGATCCAGGATCTGGACCTGGACGTGCTCGCTCTCCAGGAGGTGCCCTTCCAGGGCGGGCGCTCCCCGATGCTGGAGTCGATCGCCAGGCAGACCCCGCTGCGGCACGTCGCCGGCCACGTGTTGTCGCAGGCGATGCACGTGGCGGGTTCCGCCGGCATCGCGCTGGCGGCCAGGCTCCCGCTCGACAACGTCGACCGCGTCATCCTGCCCAACCCGGAGCTGGCCGCGGACGGTCTGCGCTCCTTCGACAAAGGCCTGATGACGGCCTGGCTGGCCGGCGAAGACCACAGGATCGCGGTCGGATGCCTGCACATGGTGCCCTTCCGGCGGTTCGGGCGCCGGGCGGAGGAGCCGGCCTTCGGCCACATCTGGAACCGGGCGGCCAAGGAGATCGAGCGCGTCATGCTGCCCCTCACGTTCGTGGGCGGCGACTTCAACACCCCCAGGCGAGACCTGCTCGACCTGCCTCTCGAGCCGGCTCACTCGACGGCTCGCGACGCCGTTCTGCACAGCAGGGCGGCACGTCCGGTGGCTCTGAAGACCGTCGAGACCTTCTCCGATCACCCCGTCCACGTGGTGGAGTTCGCCCTGGCGTAGAGCCGGAATCACCGGGCAGGGTAATGAGTTCTAACCGTCACAGACGTATCAACGAACGAGGAGCCTCTTGTGGCGACCATCGAAGTGACAGAGAAAACCTTCAACGACATCGCCGACAAGGGGATCGTCCTGCTCGACTTCTGGGCCGAGTGGTGCCCGCCGTGCAAGAAGTTCGGGCCGATCTTCGAGCAGGCGTCGGAGAAGCACGAGGACATCACGTTCGGAAAGATCGACACCGACGCGGAGCAGGGGTTGGCGCAGGGGTTCGACATCACCTCGATCCCCACGCTGATGGCCATCCGCGACGGCATCGTGGTCTTCGCCCAGGCGGGCGCCATCCCGGCCCCCGCGCTGGAAGACCTGATCAGGCAGGTTCGGGCGCTCGACATGGACGCCATCAGGGCGGAGCTCAACGAAGAGCTGAAGAACGCCCAGAAGAACTGACCCTGGCGAGCCCCGCCGGTTCCGGCGGGGCTCTCGCGTGCCCTCAGGGTTTGCGGCCGACTCCGACGTACCCGAAGGTGATGCCCTTGCCCGGCTCGCCCGGGTCATCCGTGCGCCAGTCGTACGGGTGCACCAGCCCGGGCTCGGCCAGCTCATAGCCGTCGAAGAAGCGCAGGATGTCCTCGCGGGTGCGCAGGTTGAGGGCGGCCGTGGCCTTCCGGTAGACCTCCAGGGCCTGCGGAGTGGTGTCGGGCGCGTTGTCCACGGCGTGGCTGATGACCAGGTGGCTGCCGGGCGCGCTCGCGTCCCGCAGTTTCGTCACCACCTCGTAGGCGAGGTCGTCCGGGATGAAGTGCAGCACGGTCAGCATCAGGAACGCCACCGGCCGGTCGAAGTCCACCAGGCCGGCCAGCCTGTCCAGCAGCGCCTCCGGCTCGCGCACGTCGGCCTGCAGGAAGTCCACGTCGTCGCGCCGGGCCAGCAGGGCCCTTCCGTGCACGCAGACCACGGCGTCGTAGTCGACGTACACGACGCGCGCCTCCGGGGCGATCTCGTGGGTGTTCCCCTGGGTCGGCAGGCCGGCCCCGAGGTCCACGATCTGCCGCGCGCCCAGGTCCACCAGATGGCGTACGGCGCGGCGCAGGAAGGCCCGGTTCGACCGGGCGGCCTCCTTGGTATGGGGAAAGTTCTTGAGGATCTGCTCCGCCGCTGCACGGTCGGCCGCGAAATTGTCCTTGCCGTCGAGAAAGTAGTCATACATTCGCGCGACGTTAGGGACGTTGGGGTCGACCCCCTCGGGGGCATCATCCACGTTATCTCCCGAAATTCCGCCCTGTTTGCGGCGATCATAGCGGGGTAAACGTCCGAAATCTCCAGAAAACAGGATGACAGAGCGCATTAATGAGACGCGTATCACGTGCTGTGACAGGCGTGCCTGGCGCGGTAGTCAGGCGAAGGCCCGGCCGCCCCGCGACGGGACGGCCGGGCCTTCGTACCCGGTCCTGATGGAGCCGCCGGACGCGTGCCCAGGGGTCAGCCGCGGTAGAGCTCGGCCACCTCGAAGGCGAGGTCGAGCGACTGGCTGCGGTTGAGCCGCGGGTCGCAGGCCGTTTCGTAACGCGTGGCGAGGTCGGTCTCGCCGATCTCGTGGCCCCCGCCCACGCATTCGGTCACGTCGTCGCCCGTGAACTCGATGTGGATGCCGCCGGGATGCGTGCCGAGCGACCTGTGCACCTCGAAGAAGCCGGCCACCTCGTCGAGCACGTCGTCGACCCGCCGCGTCTTGTGGCCGCTCGGTGCCTCGAAGGTGTTGCCGTGCATCGGGTCGCAGATCCAGGCCACCCGGGCCCCGGTCGCGCTGACCTCCTTGACCAGCGCGGGCAGGGACTCGCGGATCTTGGAGGCGCCCATCCGGGTGATGAACGTGAGCCGCCCCGCCTCGTTGCCGGGATTGAGCTTCTCGACGAGCGCGACGGCCTCCTCGGGCGTGGTCGATGGGCCGAGCTTGACGCCGATCGGGTTGCGGATGCGCGAGAAGAAGTCGACGTGCGCGCCGTCCAGCTGGCGGGTGCGCTCGCCGATCCAGACCATGTGCGCCGACACGTCGTAGGGCAGCCCGGTGCGGGAGTCGATGCGGGTGAGCGCCCGGTCGTAGTCGAGGATGAGCGCCTCGTGCGAGGAGTAGAACTCCACCGTGTGGAACTCCTCGGGATCGGCCCCGCAGGCCCGCATGAACGCCAGCGCCTGGTCGATCTCCCTGGCCAGCTTCTCGTAGCGGCGCCCGGCCGGCGACTCGGCGACGAAGTCCTGGTTCCAGGCGTGCACCTGGCGCAGGTCGGCGTAGCCGCCCTTGGTGAACGCGCGCGCGAGATTGAGCGTCACGGCCGAGGAGTGGTAGGCCTTGAGCAACCGCCACGGGTCGGGCCTGCGGGCCTCGGGGGTGAACTCGACGCCGTTGACCATGTCACCGCGGTAGGCGGGCAGCTCCACGCCGTCGCGGATCTCGGTGCCCTTGGAACGCGGCTTGGCGAACTGCCCGGCGACCCGGCCGATCTTCACGACCGGCACCTTGCCCGCGTAGGTCAGCACGATCGCCATCTGCAGCAGCGTCTTGAGCTTGTTGCGCACGTTGTCGGCGGTCGCCCCGGCGAAGGTCTCGGCGCAGTCGCCGCCCTGCAGGACGAAGGCCTCGCCGCGGGCCACGGCGGCCAGCTGGTCCTTCAGCTGGTCGCACTCGCCCGCGAAGACGAGTGGGGGCAGGCCGCCGAGCTCGGCGACGACCTTGTCGAGCTCACCGGGGTCGGGCCAGTCAGGCTGCTGCGCCGCAGGGAGGGCTCGCCAGGAATCGAGATCCACGAGATTGCTGCTCACGAGATACGAGGGTATTCCACTGCGTCGGCCCCACCGACCCCATTGTCCACGTTGTGAGAAGGCAGTTATCCGGATACGGGCTCACGGCGGCGGGCTCTCCCTCACGTACACGTGCTCGGGACGCACACCGAATCCGACGAATCGCGGGATCAGCCGGTTGACCAGCGGAACCTTCGTCAGGTCGCGGGGCAGCCCCGACGGGTCGAACCGGCGCGACAGGGCCGGGCGAATCACCAGGTTCTGGACCAGCCGCTGGGCCGCCTGCGTGACCCTGGTCGGCGCCATCCGCCTCCTCTGCAACAGGTGCAGCGTCGGCTCGGGGATCGGCGCGCCGGACCTGAGCGAGCCGGCCAGCAGGTTGGCGGCGGCGACCGCGTCCTGGACGGCCAGGTTGATGCCCACCCCGAACACCGGCGACATGGCGTGCGCGGCGTCCCCGATGCACAGCAGCCCGGGCCGGTGCCAGCGGCGCAGCCGGTTGAGCATGACCGTGAGCACGCTCACGTCGTCGTAGCCGCCGATCCCGCCGGTCCGGTCGGCCAGCCACGGCAGCAGCCTGGCCACCGGCTCGCGCAGCGCGTCGATGCCACCGCTCACGAGCGCGGAGTATCCGCCCTTCGGAATCAGGTACGCCAGCTGCCAGTAGGTCTCCCGGTTGATCGCGACCATCATGTTGCCGCTCGAGATCCGCAGGAACGTGTCGTCACGATCCCCGTCGTTCCTGGGCAGCGCGAACCACACCACGTCCATGGGCGCTTTGAGATCCTCGGGCACGAGCCCCGCCCGCTCGCGCAACGTCGAGGAGCGCCCGTCGGCGGCCACGGTCAGGGCGGCCCTGATCTCGTGCTCACCGGACGCGTCCCGGTAGCGGAGCCCGCGCACGGCGCCGCCCTCGCGGATCAGGTCGTACGCCTCGGCGTTCATCAGCAGCCGGAAGTTCGGATATGCGCCGGCCGCCGACGTGACGAGGTTGAGGAACTCCCACTGCGGGACGAACGCGATGTAGTCGTACCTGCCCGGCAGACCTCGCAGGTTCGCCAGCCTGGTCTCCCCTGCGTCGGTCACGATGCCGACCTCGTACGCCTTCCTGTGCGGGAGCCGCAGGAACTCCCGCGCCAGCCCCAGCTCGTCGAGCACCTGCAGGGTCGACGGGTGGATGGTGTCACCCCTGAAGTCGCGCAGGAAGTCGCCGTGCTTCTCCAGCAGGGTCACCTCGACGCCCGCCCTGGCCAGCACCAGCGCCAGGACGGCGCCCGCCGGCCCGCCGCCCGCTATCACGCATCCCATGAATCATCACCCGGTCACCTAGAAGAGCCGGCGCCCCGGGCATCCGACATGCCCGGGCAACCGAAGTACATGCGTGAGCCGCCTCTCTCACAGGGAGTGGACATTGACTTCCTTCCCACCCCTGAAGGCGGGACATCCCTCGTTGAGCTCCCCGGTCCGTCCGAGCCGGGCGAGGGCACCTTCCTCCCCTGGGCCGCGGCCCGGGATCCCCAGCGAAGGAGGAACCGATGAACGACGACCTCCACGCCCTCTCCGGCGCCTACGCCGTGCACGCGCTGCCGTACGCCGAGGAGGTCCTGTTCGAGGACCACCTGCGGGCGTGCTCCGGATGCGCGGCCGAGGTGCGACAGCTGCGCGAGACGGTCGCCTGGCTGGCGGAGGCGGCGGCCGACCCCCCACCCGCGACCCTGCGTGCCCGC
>NZ_SMKO01000231.1 GCF_004348685.1 Nonomuraea deserti
GCCGGCGCTGGACGGGGTGTCGTTGCGGCTCACGCCCGGCAAGCGGGTCGCGGTCGTCGGGCCGAGCGGGGCGGGGAAGAGCACGTTGCTGGCCGCCCTGATGCGCCTGGTGGAGCCGGAGTCGGGCACGATCACGGTGAACGGCACGGACCTCCGCGAGCTCGCCGGCGACGACGTGCGGACGCTGATGACGGGGCTCACCCAGGATCCCTACATCTTCCGTGCCGGCCTCCGCGACAACCTGCGCCTGGCGGGCCCGGAAGCCGGGGACGAGGACCTGCGGCGGGCCGTACGCGATGCCAGGCTCGAGGCGTGGGTCGAGCGCACCGGCTGGGACACGGAGCTGGGCGAGGACGGCAGGACCGTGTCCGGCGGCCAGTTGCAGCGGCTGGCCCTGGCCAGGGCGTTGTTGTACGACCCTCCTGTGCTGCTGCTCGACGAGCCCGCCGAGGCGCTCGACGAGGAGACTGCCGACCGGCTCATGGCCGACCTGCTCGACGTGACCAGGGACCGCACCACGCTGCTCGTGACGCATCGCCTCAAAGGCCTGGAGACGGTCGACGAGATCGTCGTGCTCGACGAGGGCCGCGTCGTCCAGCGGGGCCGCCATGAGGAGCTCGTCTCCGTGCCCGGCTACTACCGGGATCTGTGGGAGTCCGAGGTCCTGACCAGGCGTTAGGCCGGCACCACTCCGAACGCCCGCTCCAGGGGTGGAGTTGGCGCGGCAATCTGGTTTACGATACAAACCAGTTTGCGATATCGAGGAGTTTGCGTTGGTAGAAGACGATCGGCCGCCGAGCCCCGAGGAGATGCTCCGGGTCATCGAGGAGCAGCGCGCCGCCACCACGAAATGGCTCTACGGCGACCCGCTGCTGCTCTACATGCCCTGGGGCGTGGCCTGGCTCATCGGCTTCACCGCGTTCTTCCTGCACTACGGGCTCGACGGCCGGGCGTACGCGCCGATCTCCCAGATGCAGGCGCTGGCGGTGCTGATGGCCGCGCAGATCGTGGCGGGCGCGATCGCCGCGTACGGCATCGTGCGGATGAACAGCCTCGTCCGGGGCGACAGCTCGGCCCGCGGCGCGATGTTCGGCTACGCGTGGATGGCGGGCATGCTGCTCATGGTCGTCATCTGCCTCAGGATGGGCCCCCTGCTGCCGCCCGACGAGACCGGCCTGCTCTGGGCGGGCACGTCGCTGCTGGTGGTGGCGGTGCTGCACATGGCCGGCGGCGCGATCTGGCTCAACTGGCCGATGTTCTTCATCGGGGCCTGGGTCGCCGCCGTCGACGCGCTGGGCGTGCTGCTCGGCGCGGGCTGGCACGCGCTGCTGACGGCCGTGCTGCTGGGGGGCGGCTTCATCGTGGCCAGCGTCTGGCTGCGGCGGCACGACCGGTGAGCACGGACAAGGCGCCGCCCGATCTCGACCCAGTGATCCACGCGCAGGCCAGGCTGCGCGTGGTCGCCGCGCTCAACGTGCTCGCCGACGGCGACGAGATGGCCTTCGGCTCCATGAAGGAGCTGCTCGGCATGACGGCCGGCAACCTGTCGGTGCACCTGACCAAGCTGGAGGAGGCCGGATACGTGCGGATCACCAAGACGCACAAGGGCCGCACGCCCGTCACGTTCGTGGCGCTGACCAGGCGCGGGCGGCTGGCCTTCGAGGAGTACACCAAGGCGATTCGCGCCCTTCTCGACAACGCTGGAGGCGTTACATGACCGTCCTCGCTCAAGCGGCCGAGGTCACCCGCCGCTACGGAGACGTGCTCGCGCTCGACCGCGTCTCGCTCGACATCCGCGCGGGCGAGCTGGTCGGGCTGCTCGGCCCCAACGGCGCGGGCAAGTCCACCCTCATCAACCTGTTCGTGGGGCTGCGCCGCCCGACCTCCGGCACGGTCACGCTGTTCGGCGGCTCGCCGCAGGACCCCGCCATGCGGCGCCGCATCGGCGTGACCCCGCAGGAGACGGGGCTGCCCGAGTCGTTACGCGTCGGGGAGATCGTCGACTTCGTGTCGGCGCACTTCCCCGAGCCCTCGGACAAGCACGAGCTGCTGGCCCGCTTCGGCCTGAGCGACCTGGTCAGGCGGCAGATCGGCGGCCTGTCCGGCGGCCAGAAGCGGCGGCTGGCCGTGGCACTGGCCTTCACGGGCGACCCCGAGCTGGTCTTCCTCGACGAGCCGACGACCGGCCTCGACGTCGAGGCCAGGCGCTCCCTGTGGGACGGCATCACCTCCTTCCACGAGCGGGGCGGCACCGTGCTGGTCACCAGCCACTACATCGAGGAGATCGAGGCGCTGGCCAGGCGGGTCGTCGTGGTGGGTCACGGGCGCGTGCTGGCCGACGACACGATGGAGTCCGTACGCGACATCGTGGGTGTGCGGCGCGTCTCCTTCACCGCCGCCGACCTCCGCGACCTCGACGCGCTACCGGGCGTGCTCGGCGCCGAGCGCGCCGACGACGGCCGGGTCAGCCTGGTGACCACCGACCCCGACCGGCTGGTCGTCGAGCTGGTGACGGGCGGCACGCCGTTCTCCGGCCTCGAGGTCAAGCCGACCACGCTCGAAGAGGCGTTCCTCGCCATCACCTCGAAGGAGGCCACGCATGTCTAGCCTGGTCGTCGCGCACACCCGCTACCTCATGACCGAGCAGATCAGGGTGCCCATCGGCATTCTCGCCAGCGCGCTGTTCCCGGCCATCTCGATGGTGGCGTTCGTGGTGCCGCTGGCGGGCGGCCAGGCGCAGGCGGCCACGACGGCGTCGGCGTCGATGACGTTCTTCGGCGCGACGTCCGGCGCGCTGATCGGGTTGAGCATCGCCGTCGCCATGGACCGCGAGCAGCCGTGGAACGCCTATCTGCGCACGCTTCCCGCGGGCCCGTTCCCCCGCTTCGCCGGGCGGATCATGTCGACCCTCGCCGTCATGCTCGCCTCGGTGGTGCCGGTGCTGCTGGTCGCGGCGTTCTTCACGGAGGCGACGATCACGCCGCTCAGGCTCCTGGCCGGGCTGGCCGTGCTGGTCGTCTGCGGGATCCCGTTCATGCTGCTGGGGTTGTTCCTCGGCTACGTGCTGACGTCGAAGGCCGTGATCGCGGTGTCGCAGCTGCTGTTCTTCCCGCTCGCGATCCTCGGCGGGCTCCTGGTGCCACCGGCCTACCTGCCCGACTTCATCGGGGTCGTCTCGCCGTACACGCCGACGAGGGGCGCGGCCGAGCTGCTGTGGGCGGTGACGGCCGGCACCAGCCCCGACGTGCTCTCGGTGGTCATGCTGGCCGTGTGGACCGTGGTCGCGGCGGTGGCCGCCGGATGGGCCTACCGCCGCGACGAGGGTCGCCGTTTCTCCTGATCATGGGGGGTGTGCCGCCGAGTCCGCAGCGATCTCAACGGCACACCCGTCCATGAGGGGGTCCTGTTATTTCTTCTCTTCGAGGGTCACGGTGACCTCGCCGGCCTCGCCGTCCCTCATATATGTGATCTTGACCTGTTGGCCGGGTTTGAAACCTCTGACCTGTCCCACCACAGTATCTCCGCCGTCAACCGACTTGCCGGCGATCTTGGTGATGAGGTCGCCCTCCTCGAGCCCGGCCTTCTCCGCCGGGCTGCCTGCGGTGACCTGCCTGACCAGGGCGCCCGGCACGTCGCCGGTGGCGTCGGTGACGCTCACGCCGAGGAAGGCGTGGGTGACCTTGCCGTGGCTGATGAGCTGCTCGGACACCTGCTTGGCGGTGTTGACCGGGATGGCGAAGCCGACGCCGCCGCCGGCCGCTTCGGAGGCGATCGCGGTGTTGATGCCGACCAGCTCGCCCGCGGCGTTCACGAGCGCGCCCCCGGAGTTGCCGGGGTTGATCGAGGCGTCGGTCTGGATCGCCCCGCCGATCGTGGTGCCGCTGCTCTCCTGACCCTGCTGGGGCCAGCCCGGCGGGAGCTGCTGGCGCGGCTCGTCGCCGGTGGTCAGCGTACGGTCCAGCGCGCTGACGATGCCCGCCGTGACCGACCCGGCCAGGCCGAGAGGGCTGCCGATGGCGAGCACGGCGTCGCCCACCTTGAGCTTGTCGCTGTCGCCGAGCGTGGCCTTGGGCAGCCCCGAGACCCCTTCCGCGCGGATGACCGCGAGGTCGGTGGCGGGGTCGGTGCCGACGGCGGTGGCCTTGGCCGTCTTGCCGTCGCTGAACTTGACGGTCATCTGCCCGCCCCCGGGCTCCACCACGTGGTTGTTGGTGAGGATGAGGCCGTCCTCCGACAGCACGACTCCGGAGCCCTCACGGGTCTGGCCCTGGATCATCACCACGGTCGGCTGCACCTTCGCCGCGACGTCGGCGACGGTCATCTGGTCGGCGGCGGGCTTGAAGACAGGGCTCGGCGTGCCGGTACTGGCTACCGGCTCGGGCTGGAACGAGGTGGCCACGGCGGCGCCCACGACACCGCCGCCGACGGCCACCGCAGCCAGGGCCAGCCCGGCGATCACCTTCCTGCCGGCGGAGAAACCCGGCTTCTTCGGCGGCGCGGGCGGCGGCGGAAGCGGCTGCTCCATCCTGCTCGTGTCACGCCGGGGAAAGCCCCCGGCGGCCGGCGGGGTGGCCCCGAACTGGCTCCACCCGCCGGTGCTCTGCTCGCGAGGCTCGTTCGCGTCCATTCGTCCATCTCCCTCAAGTCCCGATGACTCAAGAGTGCCAAGTCGCGCGTAAGAGCCGTTTAAGGCCGTGATCGGCGGCGTCGGAGGGCGTTGACATGTCGTTTATCACCCCTGGTCAGGGGCCGGTCGCATGGAGCGAGATCGTGACGAGAAATTTCTCGCGGACGGCGCCCCGCCCTGCTGGAGCCGTCACCGGTGTCCGCGATCCGACCGTTGCCGAATCCTTACGGTCGCGCCGGCCAGTACTCGTCCCGCAGCAGGCGCTTGTAGAGCTTGCCCGTCGGGTGGCGGGGCAGCTCCGCACGGAAGTCGACCGACTTGGGACACTTGTAGTGCGCGAGGCGCTCGCGGCAGTACGCGATCAGCTCCGCCTCCAGCCCCGGACCCGCCTCGGCCATGGACGCCGGCTCGACCACCGCCTTGACCTGCTCCCCCATCTCCTCGTCCGGCACGCCGAACACCGCCACGTCGGCGACCTTCGGATGCACCGACAGCACGTTCTCGGCCTCCTGCGGGTAGATGTTCACCCCGCCCGAGATGATCATGTACGAGCGGCGGTCGGTGAGGTGGAGGAAGCCGTCGGCGTCCAGGTAGCCGATGTCCCCCAGGGTCGTCCAGCCCCTCCCCCGCGGGTCCTCGGCCGCGCGGGTCTTGCCGGGGTCGCCGTGATATTCGAAGCGGCCGCCGTTCTCGAAGTAGATCGTCCCGTGCTCGCCCGGCGGCAGGTCGTTGCCGTCCTCGTCGCAGATGTGCACGATGCCGAGCAGGGAGCGGCCGACCGTGCCCTTGCGCCGGAGCCAGTCCTCGGAGTCGACATAGAGGAAGCCGTTGCCCTCGGTGCCCGCGTAGTACTCGTGGATGATCGGGCCCCACCAGTCGATCATCTGCTCCTTGACGGGGATCGGGCAGGGGGCGGCGGCGTGGATGGCATATTTGAGCGTGGAAATATCGTATGTTTCCCGGGTTTCTGGTGGGAGCTTGAGCATCTTGATGAACATCGTCGGCACGAGCTGCGAGTGCGTCACCCCGTACCTCTCCACCAGCGCCAGGTACTGCTCGGGGTCGAAGCGCTCCATCACCACCACCGTCGCGCCGAGCCGCTGGAACGTCAGGCAGTAGCGCAGCGGCGCGGCGTGGTAGAGCGGCGCCGGCGAGAGGTAGACGCTGCCGGACGACGGCGCGAACAGGGCCTCGATGAGCCTGAACAGCATCCCGGGCTCGGTGAGCGGGCCGTGCGTGGAGGGCGTCTTGACGCCCTTCGGCCGCCCCGTGGTGCCGGAGGAGTAGAGCATGTCCGCCCCGAGGCACTCGTCGGCGATCGGGGTGACCGGCTGCTTCGCGACCGCTTCCTCGTACGACGCGAAGCCGTCGGCCACGCCGTCGAGCATGAGCCGCAGCTCGACGCCCGGCGTGGCGTCGACGATCGAGGTGGCGACGCCGGCCAGGTCGGCGCTCGAGATGAACACGCGGGCGCCGCAGTTGCCGACGATGTAGGCCAGCTCGTCGGCCTGCAGCCGCGAGCTGACCGGCGTGTAGTAGAGGCCAGAACGGTGCGCGGCCCAGGCGATGGCCAGGAAGAGCGGATGGTTGGCGAGCATGAAGGCGATGTGGTCGCCCGGCCGCAGTCCCGCCGCGCGGAACAGGTGGGCCAGCCGGTTCGACTCCTCTTCCAGTTCGCGGTAGGTGACGACCTTCCCGGAGCCCGCCATGATCACAGCGGGCTTGTCTGGGGTGGCTGCTGCGATGGCTCCCGGATACATGAACAGAACAGTATTCGGCCGCTGTTCTCCACGCCATAACCCGCTTCGCGGGCTTTCCTCCGGCATGGCGAAGCCGCGACCTCGTCGCCGAGGCCGCGGCTCGTAAGGCGGCGCGTCAGGCGGCCGCGTGGAAGATGCCCTGCCAGCCGCTGTGGTGGCCGGTCGGGTGACGGCGGTCGCCCCTGCTCACGTCCACGTAAATGTGGGCGACGTTCTTGCCGTGGAAGGAGAAGTGCCTCGGGTGCCGGCCGCAGTTGCGGAACTGCTCGACGTACGAGGAACCGTCGGCACGCACGACCTTGAACGTTTCCCACGCGCACTTGCTCCGGCCCCACCATTTGTGGTTGGAGAGCGTGTTGTGCACGGTGGAGAAGTGGTCGTAACGCCACTGCCACACGTGCTTCTTGACTTTCTTCACGACCCACTTGCAGTGCTTGTGGCCCTTACGGTCCTCCCAGCACACCCGCTTCTTCACCGGCACCCACTTCACGTACCAGTGCTTGACGCGCTTCTTGTCGGCCGACACGTGGCCGGACGCCTCGGCCTTGTGGTCGGTGGAGTCATAAGATCCCCAGCTCACGTGGTAGGAGCGGGTGCCGGATGCCGTGCTGCCCGCCGCCGCGTTCGCGGCGGCGGGGGCGATGAGCGCCACCAGCGCGGTGGCGATGACGCCGAGCATGATTCGCGAGACGAATCGCACTTGGGCCTCCTCGGGAGAGGTTTTGCTGACCCCTTTTTAATACGCCCGGCGGATTGCGCTCCGCTTACAAATGACTTGCCGCCTCAAAGGGCTGGATCACTTGATATTCCCGGCCGTCACACGCGTTTCCAATATCATTCCGCGGGAATCACCGAGCCGGCGTACTTCTGCTGGATGAAATCCTTGACCCGCTGGTCCCGCAGCAGCTTGCCGAGGGTCACGATGTTCGCGTCCTTCTCGTGGCCCGCCCGCACGACCAGGCCGTTGACGTACGGGTTGCCCTCGCCCTTCTCCAGCACCAGCGCCTGCGACGCGGGCTTGAGCCCGGCCTCGATCGCGTAGTTGCCGTTGATCACCGCGGCGTCGACGTCCTCCAGCGAGCGCGGGAGCTGCGCCGCCTCCAGCGGCTGGAACCGCAGGTTCTTCGGGTTCTCCGTCACGTCGAGCTCGGTGGCGGCGGTGCCCGCGCCGTCCCTCAGCTTGACCATGCCGTTGTCGGCCAGCAGTTTGAGCGCGCGGCCCAGGTTGGTGGCGTCGTTCGGGACGGCCACCGTGGCGCCCGCGGGCAGCGCCCGCGCCTCAGTGATCTTCTTGGAGTACAGGCCGAGCGGCTCCAGGTGGACCGGCGCGACGAAGGCCAGCTCGGTGCCCTTGGAGGAGTTGAAGTCGTCGAGGTACGGCTTGTGCTGGAAGAAGTTCGCGGTCAGCAGCCCCTCGTCGAGCTGCGTGTTCGGCTGCACGTAGTCGGTGAACTCCACGATCTCCAGCTTGAGGCCGGCGGCCGGAGCGAGGTTCTCCTTGACGAAGCCGAGGATCTCGGCGTGCGGCACCGGGCTGGCGCCGATCTTGAGCACGCTGTCGGCCGACTCGGCCTCCGTCGTGGCGGACTGCGACGTACCGCATGCGGCGAGCGACAAAGCCAGCGCAACCGCACCCACAATGCGACCAAATTTCATGATTTTCCCTTACTTGTGCGATAGGCGCCTGGCGACCCAGTCGCCCAGGCTCTGCAGGAGTTGCACGATCACGATGAGCACCACGACGGTGACGATCATCACCAGCGTCTCGAACCGCTGGTAGCCGTACCGGATGGCCAGGTCGCCCAGCCCGCCGCCGCCGATCGTGCCGGCCATGGCGGAATAGCCGATGAGCGCGACCACGGTCACGGTCAGGCCCGCCACCAGCCCGGGCAGCGCCTCGGGCAGCAGCACCTTGCGCACGATCGCGGCGCGGCCGGCGCCCATGGCCTGGGCGGCCTGGACGACGTCCGTACCGACCTCCCTGAGGGCCGTCTCGACCAGCCGGGCGAAGAACGGCACCGCGCCGACCGTGAGCGGCACCACCACGGCGGCGGTCCCGATCGTGGTGCCGACGACGAGACGGGTGAACGGGATGATCGCGATCATCAGCACGATGAACGGCAGCGAGCGCCCGATGTTGACCACGAACCCGAGCGCCGACTTCAGCGCCGGCATCGGCCGGAGCCCGCCGCGGTCGAACACCACGAGCGCCACGCCGAGCGGCAGCCCGAACAGCACGGTGAACAGCGCCGACCAGCCGACCATCTGCGCCGTCTCCACCGTCGCCGGCCACAGCAGGGGCAGCATCTCCTCCCAGGTCATGCGGCCCTGCCTTCCCGGGTCTCCCCCGCGACTTCGACGATCAGCCCGCAGTCACGCAGGTACGCCAGCGCGGCGCCGGTCTCGGCGCCGTCGAGCGCGACGCGCAGCCGCCCGGCCGATCCGCCCGCGAGTTCCTCGATCGAGCCGCCCAGGATGCTCACGTCCACGTCGAACTTCCGCACGACCTCCGACACGACCGGCCGGCCCGGGTCGCCGGTGAACGTCAGCGTCACCACGCCGGGCGGGGCAGGTTCGGGCAGCGGGAAGATCTCCCTGGTCAGGCGGGCACCGGGCGTCCTGATGAGGTCGGCGACGGCCCCCGACTCCTCGATGCGGCCCCCCGACATGATGGCCACGGAGTCGCAGACGGTCTTGACGACGTCCATCTCGTGGGTGATGAGCAGGATCGTCAGGCCCAGCTCGGTGTTGAGCCGCTTGAGCAGGGCGAGGATCGACTGGGTGGTGGCCGGGTCGAGGGCGGAGGTGGCCTCGTCCGACAGCAGCACCGACGGGTTGCCCGCCAGCGCCCTGGCGATGCCGACCCGCTGTTTCTGTCCCCCGGAGAGCTGGTGGGGACGGTCCTTGCCGCGCCCGTCCAGCCCCACGAGGGCCAGCAACTCGGCGACCCTGCGCCGGCGCTCGGCCCTCGGCACGCCCATGACCTCCAGCGGGAACGCGACGTTGCCGGCGACCGTGCGCGAGGAGAGCAGCGCGAAGTGCTGGTGGATCATGCCGATCCGCTGCCTGGCCCGGTTCAGCTCGCCGTCGCCCAGCGCGGTCAGATCCTGGCCCGCGACCGCGACGGTGCCCGCGGTCGGGCGTTCGAGCAGGTTGACGCAGCGCAGCAGCGTGCTCTTGCCGGCGCCGCTCTGGCCGAGCACGCCGTAGATCTCGCCTTCGCGCACGTGCAGGTCGACACCGTCCAGGGCAACGGTCTCGCCATAGTGCTTGCGCAGGCCTGAAGCCTGGATCACGGATCATCCCCACCACTGAGGGCGGCCGCCGTCGGGGCCGCGG
This sequence comes from Nonomuraea deserti, assembly GCF_004348685.1. Taxonomy (GTDB): domain Bacteria; phylum Actinomycetota; class Actinomycetes; order Streptosporangiales; family Streptosporangiaceae; genus Nonomuraea; species Nonomuraea deserti. Next base: position 9,727 of record NZ_SMKO01000231.1, read on the forward strand.
AAACGTACAGGATCGAACAGCAGGTGGCAGGCGTTCAGCGCGTGCCGGGGTGGAAGGGCAGGTGGCTCAGCCTGCGCAGCACGAAACCTGGTGTGATCATGAGGACCTTCGAGGAGAACGGGCGGACGGGGTGCTCTAACGGGCCGGCATTCGCCCCATACGCATGCGACAACACGAGACGCCCCTGCGGGTGCCCTGGTCGTTCGCGTATGCCTCGTTCACGCCGTTGCTAACGACGCGGCGAGACGCCCCCATTCCCCCGCTGACGCGTGATCCGTGTCACTTCTCATTTATATCTCTGGAGATACATCGTTAGCGATGTAGTGTCCTGTCATGGTCATGAACACCGCGAGATTGCGCAGGCTGGGGCGGCGGCTGGTGGAGCTGTCGATGTCCACGAGCGACGAGGGGAAGCCGATGTTCACCCCCGGGGAGGAGGCGGTCTTCGAGGACGTGCTGCGTCATCCGGGGAGCACGGTCGGCGAGATCCGGGCCCGCACGGGGTTCGCCCAGAGCCACGTGTCGGCCTCGGTCGCCCGGATGCGCGAGCGCGGCCTGCTGGCCACCGAGCCCGACCCGGACGACGGCCGGCGCACCCGGGTGCGCGTCCCCGACACCACCGTGCAGGCGTTGTTCCGCCGGGCGACCACACCCGTGACGGAGGTGGTACGTCGGGCCGTACCGGACGAGGCGGACGCCGAGCGGGCGGTCACGCTCCTGACGGAGCTGGAGGCCCTGCTGGTCACGGACGGCGACTGACCCTGCCGGGACAGACCAGGCCCAGGATCGGACAGACCCGCGGGCGCGGGCGGACCGGGACACGCGGACGACGGGCCGAGCCGGGCATGCGTAGGCCGGGCACGCGGAGGTTCAGGCGGACCCGGCATGCGGGCGCCCGCCGTACCCAGGAATATCTGGATACGGCGGGCGGCCGGGGCGGGTCAGGCCGCCACGGAGGAGGCGACCTGAGCCGGGGTGAGCGCGAGGTCCAGGACCTCGCGCACGTCGCTGACCGCGTGGATGGTCAGCTCGTCGCGGACCTCCTCGGGCACGTCGTCCAGGTCCGGCTCGTTGCGGGCCGGGATGAGGACGGTGGTGATGCCCGCGCGGTGCGCGGCCAGCAGCTTCTGCTTGACGCCGCCGATCGGCAGCACCCGCCCGGTCAGCGAGATCTCGCCGGTCATGGCCACGTCGCCGCGGACGAGCCGCCCCGACAGCAGCGAGGCCAGCGCGGTCGTCAGCGTCACACCGGCCGAGGGGCCGTCCTTGGGGACGGCGCCCGCGGGGAAGTGCACGTGGACCGAGCGGTCTTTCAGCGCGGTGACCGGCAGCTCCAGCTCCGCGCCGTGCGAGCGCAGGTAGGACAGCGCGATCCTGGCCGACTCCTTCATCACGTCGCCCAGCTGGCCGGTCAGCGTGAGCCCGGTCTCGCCGGTCTCCGGGTCGGCCATCGACGCCTCCACGTAGAGCACGTCGCCGCCGGCGCCGGTGACCGCCAGGCCGGTGGCCACGCCCGGCACCGAGGTGCGCTGGCGGGACTCGGGCAGCGACGACTCCGGCACGAACCTCGGCCGCCCGATGTAGCCGACCAGGTCGCCCTCGCCGACCGTGACGGGCAGCTCGTCGTTGGCCGCCACCTTGCGCAGGATCCTGGCGACCGCACGCTCCAGGGAGCGTACGCCGGCCTCGCGGGTGTATTCGGCGGCCAGCCTGCGCAGCGCCGTGTCCTCGACCGTGACCTCCTCGGCGGTCAGCCCGGCCAGCTCGAGCTGCTTGGGCAGCAGGTGGTCGCGGGCGATCGCGACCTTCTCGTCCTCGGTGTAGCCGTCGAGGGTGACGACCTCCATCCGGTCGAGCAGCGGCCCGGGGATGGCCTCCAGGACGTTGGCCGTGGCCAGGAACAGCACGTCGGACAGGTCGAGCTCGACTTCGAGATAGTGATCGCGGAACGTGTGGTTCTGGGCCGGGTCGAGCACCTCGAGGAGGGCGGCCGTGGGGTCGCCGCGGTAGTCGGCGCCGACCTTGTCGACCTCGTCGAGCAGGACGACGGGGTTCATCGAGCCGGCCTCGCGGATGGCGCGGACGATGCGGCCGGGCAGCGCGCCGACGTAGGTGCGCCGGTGGCCGCGGATCTCCGCCTCGTCACGCACGCCGCCGAGCGCGACGCGGACGAACTTGCGCCCCATCGCCCGGGCCACGGACTCGCCCAGCGAGGTCTTGCCTACTCCGGGAGGGCCGGCCAGCGCGAGCACGGCGCCGCTGCGGCGGCCGCCCACCACGCCGAGGCCCTTGTCCTGGCGGCGCTTGCGCACGGCCAGGTGCTCGATGATGCGGTCCTTCACGTCGGACAGGCCCGTGTGGTCGGCGTCGAGCACGGCCCTGGCGCCCACGATGTCGTAGTTGTCCTCTGTGCGGTCGTCCCACGGGATGTCGAGGATCGTGTCGAGCCACGTGCGGATCCATCCGGTCTCCGGAGACTGGTCGGGCGTCCGCTCCAGCTTGTCGACCTCCTTGAGCGCGGCCTCGCGCACCTTCTCCGGCAGGGCGGCCGCCTCGACGCGGGCGCGGTAGTCCTCCTCCTCGGTCTCGGAGTCGCCGTTGAGCTCCTTCAGCTCCTTCCGCACCGCGTCGAGCTGCTGGCGCAGCAGGAACTCGCGCTGCTGCTTCTCCATGCCCTCCTGGACGTCCTTGCGGATCGTCTCGGCGACGTCGAGCTCGGCGAGGTGCTCGCGCGACCACTCGACCAGCTTGGCCAGTCGGTCGGCGGGATCGGCGGCCTCGAGCAGCTCGACCTTCTGCGCCGTGCTCAGCCAGGGGGTGTAGCCGGAGCTGTCGGCCAGCACCGAGGGGTCGTCGATCTGGTTGACCTGGTCGACCACCTGCCAGGCGCCGCGCTTCTGCAGGATCGTCGTGGCCAGCGCTTTGTACTCCCTGGCCAGCTCCTGGGCGCGCTCGCCGGCGGCGACGGTGTCGATCGTGTCGGCCTCGACCCACAGCGCGGCGCCGGGGCCGGTCGTGCCGGTGCCCACGCGGACGCGGTCGACGCCGCGCACCACAGCCGCGGGCTCGCCGCCCGGCAGCCTCCCGACCTGCTCGACCACCGCCCGCACGCCGATGGCGCCGTAACGGCCGTCGATGCGGGGAACGAGGAGGACCCGCGGCTTGTTGCCACCGGATGCACGGGCCGCGTCTATGGCAGCGCGCACGTCGGAGTCGGACAGGTCCAGCGGAACCACCATGCCCGGCAGGACGACCTCGTCGTCGAGCGGCAGGACCGGAAGGATCAAGCTCTCACTCATGCGAACTCCAAAGGGTTGAGTACATCCGACTCAATTCATCAGAGCCTCGGATTGTTCCCTTCCTTGCCGATGTTCGCTCACGGCGATCGTAATCATGTAATTGGATACCTGAGGGCGATGGCGGAATCAACCCCTGGTGTGACGCGGCCGACGGCGGCCCGACCATAAGCTTGACCAGGTGATCTCCGTCCAACGTGCCCGCGGCCTCGCCCTCCGGCGCCCCGGCCGTTCCCGTGCCACCTCCGGCGAGGGAGACGACCGCACGCCCGGCGCCAAGCCCGCGCCGGAGCCCGCGACAGGGCCCGTGACAGGGCCCGTGACAGGGCCCGTGACAGGGCCCGCGACAGGGCCCGCGACAGGGCCCGCGACAGGGCCCGCGACAGGGCCCGCGACAGGGCCCGCGACAGGGCCCGCGACAGACCCCGTGACAGACCCCGTGACAGACCCCGCGACAGGGCCCGCGCCAGACCCCGACGGAGCCCCTGGCGCCGCGCCCGCGTCGGGTCGTGACGGCGCCGCGTCGGGTCGCGACGGCGCGCCCGCGACAGGCCGTGACGGCGCGCCCGGCGACGAGAACGCCGGGGGTGACTCGCCGAGATGGAGCGGCAGGCGGGCGAGCGGTGTGGCGCTGGCACTGGTGCGGCCGTTCGAGCAGGCCCTGTGGCGGGGTGACGCCGACCCGCCGCCGTCCTCCCGTCGCCTCAACCTCGAGGTGCCGCACTGGCTGGCGGTGCTCGTGCCGCTGAAGACGGTCAACCTCCTGCAGTGGGCCGAGCTGGTGCTGGCCTTCGCCCTGTTCGGGGTGACCCAGTCCATGGTGAACGACTGGAACGTCAACACCCGGCTGCCGGTCGGCGAGCAGTTCGTCTACCTCACCGCTCTGGCGGTCGCGTTGCCCGTGGCGCTGCGCGACCGGTGGCCGCTGGCCGCGTGGCGGGTCGCCTTCGTGTCGATGCCTCTCGTCCTCTGGGTGGCCAAGACGGCCGGGCCGCCCGGAGCCATCCCCTACGCGACCCCCGCGATCGTGGCCTACCTGCTGGTCCTCTACTCCGTGGCCGTGCGCTGCGACCGGCAGATCACCTGGGTCGTCTGGGTCCTCACGGTCCTCACCGCCTGGATCGCCGACCCCAACTCGATGGCGATCGTGTCGGTCGTCACGGCCGTCGCGGTGCTGTTCGGCTACAACGTACGGGTCCGGCGCTCGGCCACGGCCAAGCTCGTGGTCGAGGAGCGGCGCTCCCAGGTCGCCGAGAGCGCCAAGGCCGTGCTGGCCGAGCGCACCCGCATCGCCCGTGAGCTGCACGACGTGGTGGCGCACCACATGTCGGTGATCGCGATCCAGGCGGAGGCGGTGCCGCTCAAGGCGGCCGGCGACCCGGTGCAGTTGGAGGCGGGCCTGGCCGAGATCCGCGGGCTGTCGCTGGAGGCGATCGCGGAGCTGCGCCAGGTCCTCGGCGTGCTGCGCGACCAGGACGGCCGCACCGACACCGCGCCCCAGCCCGGGCTCGACCGGGTCGACGAGCTGTTCTCCAACGCCCGCGCCGCCGGGCTGGCCGTGCTCGTCAAACGGTCGGGCTCGCTCGACGGGCTGCCGCCCGCCGTGGAGCTGTCGGCGTACCGGATCGTGCAGGAGTCGCTGAGCAACGTGATGCGGCACGCGCCGGGGGCGCCCGTGGCGGTGGACATCACCAGCGAAGGGAACGAGTTGCGGTTGTGCGTCGCCAACGGGCCGGGCAGCGGCTCCGGCGTGACCGCAGGCACCAGCGAATCCGGCGTGCCTGCCGATGTCCCGCGCGAGACTTCCCCGAGCGGGGCACGTCAGACGGGCCGGGACACCGCTTCCGAGACAGGCCAGGACGCGGCGCGTGGGGCGGGGCAGCACACGGCACGCCGGGCCGGCCAGGACACGGCAGGTGAGGCGCCGCAGCGCACGGCAGGTGGGGCGGGGCAAGGGCTGGTGGGGATGCGGG
>NZ_SMKO01000232.1 GCF_004348685.1 Nonomuraea deserti
GGGATGCGGGGCGTGGTGTCGCTGGCGGCGGCGTTCGCCATCCCGCACGAGGTGCCCGAGCGCGACCGCGCGATGTTGCTCTTCCTGACGTTCACCACCGTGATCGGCACCCTTCTCATCCAGGGCACCACGTTTCCCGCGCTGATCAGGCGGCTGCGCGTGTCGGGCGAGCAGGAGCAGTACGAGGACCGTCTGGCCGAGGCGGCGGCCCAGCAGGCGGCGCTGGAGGAGGGGCTGGCGGAGCTGGACCGGCTGCTCGCGGAGCTGGGCGAGCCGGACGAGATCCAGAAGCAGGTCATCGACCAGCTCAGGGAGAAGTCGTGGCGCCGGTCGTTGTCGGCGTGGGAGCGCCTGGGCGGCGGCACCGGCCAGGGTGGCGCGGAGACTCCCAGCACTCTCTACCGGCGCCTGCGCCGCGAGATGCTCCAGGCCGAGCGCCGGGTGTTCGTACGGCTGCGCGACGAGCGCCGCCTCGAGGACGAGCTGCTGCGCGAGCTGATGGCGCAGCTCGACTTCGAAGAGGCGATCCTGGAGCGCTAACCCATCCGGCTGTCCACGAAGCACCAGCGCCACTTCTCGCCGGGTTCGTAGGACTGCATCACGGGATGGCTGGTGGCGTGGAAGTGCGCGGTGGCGTGTTTGGCCGGCGAGGAGTCGCAGCAGCCGATGTGGCCGCACTCCAGGCAGCGCCGCAGGTGCACCCACCGCCCTCCGTCGGCCAGGCACTCCTCGCAGCCCTCCGGGGTCCTGGCCGCAGGGTCGTCGGCCTGGGAAAGGTGTTCGCACGTGGCCATGACCCCATCCTATGACCCGCCGTGCGCCCGGCTCCCGGAGGGCGGGGGCACGGCTATTCAGGTTTGAGGCGTTCCCGCCGCTCGGGGTGGCAGAGCTCGTCGCAGCCGCCGAACCGGGCCGTGTCCATCGGGGTGAACGACGTCGGCGCCACGCGCTTCAGCGCCGCCGCCATCGTGTCCCTCCAGATGGGGCCGGGCACGCTCGCGCCCTGCACCGCGCCGTGGTAGCGGCCGCCGAGGGTCACACCGACGAGCTTGTGCCGCTGGGAGCCGCGCGGGTCGCCGACGCTCACCGCGCCCGCAAGGTCGGGGGTGAATCCGGCGAACCACGCCGCCGCGTAGTCGTCGGTGGTGCCGGTCTTGCCCGCCGCGTCACGGCCGATGCCGCCGACGCCGCGCATCGTGCCCTTGGTGAACACGCCCGACAGCACGGACGAGGCCGCGTCCGCGACGGCGGGGTCGAGGACCTGGCGGCATTCGGGCCGGTAGCGGGTGGTCTTGCCGTTCCGGTCGGTGACGCGGGTGATCGCCATCGGCGCGCAGTGGCGGCCGCGCGCCCCGATCGCCGCGTACGCGTTCGCCACGGTCACCGAATCCATCTCGTTGATGCCGAGCGTGAACGTCTCGTACTCCTGCAGCTTCTTCCCGTCCGCGCGGCGGATCCCCAGCGACGTGGCCATGGTGACCGTCTCGCACAGCCCGACCCGCTGCTCCAGTTCCATGAAGAACGTGTTGACGGAGTCCCATGTGCCGGTCCGCAGCGTCTTCCAGCCCGGCGAGCCCTCGTCGTTGGTGACCGTGTGCGTGGGGTCGCCGACGTTCTCTCCCTCGCAGTTGCGGAACGCAGCGTAGTCCGGCGCGCGGTAGCCGGCGCCCGCCTTGAGGCCGTCGTCCACCTTCATGCCCTGCTGTAACGCGGCGAGCAGGGTGAAGGTCTTGAACGTGGAGCCCGCCTGGAAGCCCGCCCCGCCCCCGTGCGCGGCGTCCGCGACCACGTTGTACGAGATCTCGTTCCTGGCGGCGTCGCGACCGTAGGGCCGGCTGGCGGCCATCGCCCTGATCGCGCCGGTGCCCGGCTGGACCAGGGCCTCGGCTGCCACGGCCCCGTCCGACGCCCTGACCCGCTTCGTGATCGCCCGGTCGGCGGCGGCCTGCATGGCGGGGTCGATCGTGGTCCTGATGGTGAGGCCGCCACGGTTGAGCTTGGCCAGGCGGGCCTTGGCGGTCGGGCCGAAGCCGGGGTCGCTGAGAAGCTCATGCCTGACATAGAGGCAGAAGTACGGATATTTGCTGGATTCGCAGCCGCCGGGGAGCTTCGTGCCCCTGTAGCCAAGCCTGGTGGCCTTGGCCTTCGCCGCCTCGGCCGGGGTGATCTTGCCTAGTTCGGCCATCCGGTTCAGCACGACGTCGCGCCGCGCGCGCAGCCGCTCGCGTTGCGCGGCGCCCAGATGGGGATCGGTGGCGTTGGGATCCTGTACGGCCCCGGCCAGCGTCGCCGCCTGGGGCAGGGTCAGGTCGGAGGCCTTGACGCCGAAGAAACGTTTCGCCGCCGCCTCCACGCCGTAGGCGCCGGCGCCGAAGTACGCGATGTTCAGATATTTCTCGAGAATCTGGTGTTTGGTGTACTTCTCCTCGACCCCCAGGGCGTAACGCAGCTCGCTGAGCTTGCGCGCGTAGCTGGCCTCCACCGCCGCGTTGCGCTCCTCGTCGCTGCCGGCCGAGTTGAGCAGCACCTGCTTGACGTACTGCTGGGTGATGCTCGACCCGCCCTGGCTGACCCTGCCCGCGCGCAGGTTCGCGGCCAGCGCCCTGAGCGTGCCCTCGACGTCGATCGCCCCGTGCTCGTAGAAGCGGTAGTCCTCGATCGAGACGATCGCCGTCTTCATCACGTCGGCGATCTCGTCGAAGCCGACGACCTCGCGGTATTCCTCGTAGAAGCGCGCGATCTCCTTGCCCCTGGCGTCCTGCACGACCGTGACCTCCGCCGGCGGCGGCTCGACGAGGTCGGCGGGTTCGAGGTTCACCCCGTCGGCCGCCGCCACGAACCCGAACCCCGCGCCGCCCACGGCGGGCAGCGCGATACCCGCGACCAGCACGCCCGCCGCCACCCCCACGGCGGCGAGCCGTACGACCTGCGTCCCCCGGCCGGCCATCAGAGCCTGCCGAGCCCGCGGGCCAGGATGGTGGCGGTCTTCGCGATGGTCTTGTCGTCGGCGGCCAGGCCAGGCGTGCGGTTGGTGTAGACGGCCATGATGATGGGAGCGGCTCCCTTGCCGGGCCAGATGACGGCGATGTCGTTCCCGCCGCCGAACCCGTCGGAGTTGGTGCCCGTCTTGTCGCCGATCGTCCAGGTCTTGGGCAGGCCTGCGCGGATGCGGGCGTCTCCGGTCTTGTTCGCGATCAGCCAGGCGTTGAGCTGGGCGCGGTCCTTCGCGTTGAGCGCCTTGCCGTACGTGACGGCGCGCAGGTCGCGGGCGATGGCCGACGGGGTGGTGGTGTCGCGCCGGCTCTTGGGCGTCCAGTCGTTGAGCTCGGTCTCCCAGCGGTCGAGACGTGAGACGCGGTCGTCCAGCGACCGGAAGTACCTGGTCAGCCCGGCCGGTCCGCCGATCTGCTTGAGGACCATGTTGCCCGCGGTGTTGTCGCTCATGGTGATGGCGGCGTGGCAGAGCCCGGCCACGGTCATGCCGTCCTTGACGTGCTTCTCCGTGACGGGGGAGTAGTCCACCAGCTCGCGGGCCGTCCACCGGACGCGCTTCTTCAGCAGCCCCGGCCGGGAGGTGCGGGCCTTGTGCAGCACGGCCGCGCACGCCATCGCCTTGAACGTGGAGAGCAGCGGGAACCGCTCGCCCGATCGGTACGCGATCGTCCTGCCGGTGGCGGTGTCGATCGCGTACGCACCGATGCGGCCCTTGAACGAGGTCTCCAGCGCCCGCAACTCCTTCACGGCCTCGGCCTGTCCGGACAGGACCGTCGTGGCCGAGGCCGTGCCGGTGACGAGGCCGCACCCCAGGAGGGTGATCGTCAGAGCGGTCGCCGTCGCCGCCCGGAGGTGTCGCATGTCGAATCCTTTGCCGTCGTCCGTCAGAGGGCAGGAGCAAAGCAGATGCGATCAGCGGATGTCTAATAGCGATATCGCGAAGGAACTGATATCCGATCACGCATGACGCCAGGTCAGCAGCACCATGCCGCCGGCGGCGGCCAGCCCGAGCGCGTGCAGGCACAAGGTCGGGACGATGCCGAGCGCGCCGCCGAGCACCCCCGCGGCCGCCATGCCGGCCAGCGCCGTGGCCGCCTGGGCGCTGCCCAGCAGGCCGATGACGCCGCCGCGGCGATCGTCGGCGGTGACGGTCTGGGCCAGGGTGGTGAAGCCCGCCATCGCGGCCGCCGCGGGCACGCCGGCCAGCACGATCAGCACGAGCGCGGGCCAGAGCGCGGACCCGAGCTCGAACCCGAGCCCGGGCCCGAGCGCCGGCAGGGCGAGCGGGTAGGCGAACAACGCCAGATCGACCGTCCCGAACACGATCGTCCCCCAGCCCAGCAGCGCCCGCGGGCTCGCCCCACCCGGGCGGGCCGCCACGACCAGCCCGCCGAGCAGCCCGCCGACCGCCTGCACCGACAGGAACAGCCCGTACGCGTCACCGCCGCCGCCGAGGACGTCCGCGACGAAGGGCGCGGCCAGCGTGGCGAAGATCCCCTCGCCCAACCCCGTGATCACCATGTACGCCACCAGCACGCGCACGCCCGCGTTCCCCATGGCCAGGCGGAGCCCCGAGATCCACTGCCCGCCCGCCGACATCGACCTCGCGGGCCGTCCCGGCGTCCGCACCGCCGCCTGCAGGGCCGCGGAGACGACGAAGCTGGCGACGTCGACGAGCACGACGGCGGGCAGCCCGCCCGCGCTGACGGCGACGCCGCCCAGCATCGCCCCCAGCAGCCGGGCCAGCTGCCCGCTCTGCCCGTGCAGGGCGTTGGCGCGGACGAGCTGGGACCCTGCCACGACCTGCGGGAGCAGCGCCTTCTGGGCCGGGACGAGCACTGTGCTGAGGACGCCCGTCCACAGCGCGACCGCGTACACGATCCACATCTGGGCCGGGTCGCGCACCGCCAGCAGCGGCAGCAGCCCTAGAGCGAGCAGCAGATCGGTGACCACCAGCAGCCGCCGGCGATCCCAGCGGTCGGCCAGCATCCCGGCCACCGATCCGAGCAGCACGTCGGGCAGGCGCGAGACCACCAGCATGATCGCCGTGGACAGCGTCGAGCCGGTGAGCTGGTATACGTGGAAGGCCAGGCCGGTGCTGATCGCCCAGTCGCCGGTCTGCGAGACCAGGCCGGCGACGAGCAGCCGCCGGTAGTCGCGGTTGCCGCGCAGCGGCGCCGGCACCCCAGCCGGTGTCCCGGCAGGCGTCTCAGCCGGTGTCCCGGCCGGTGTCTCAGCCACCGGAGCCGGTGGGCGGCAGCGGGACCAGCACCTGCGTCAGGAGCACCGGCCGGGCGCCGTCGGGCTGCGCCGCCGGGTCGCCGACGCGCGCCATCAGCGGCTCCACCAGCTCCGCGATGGCCGCGCTGACCGCCGCGACCTCCTCGGGTGTGGCGTGGAGGTAGAAGGTGCCGATCCCGCCGATCGAGTGCCACGGCTCCGGCTCCTCCTGCCGCCGCTCGCCCCATTCCGCCAGCCGCGCCAGCGCCCGCTCCGCCATGACCTGCTCCAGCAGGCTCCTGGCGGCCGAGTGCCCGGGCTCGCGCGCGCCGTCGTCCCACTCCTGGACGCGCTCGGTCACCTTCCACGGCCGCTCGCGTTCGTCGCGGGCCGCGGCCTGCTCCACGAAGCCGTATCTGGCGAGCTGCCGGAGGTGGTAGGAGGCCAGCGCCTGGCTGATGCCGGTCTCGCGCGCGGCGTCGGCGGCGGTGGTCGGGCCCGCCCGCAGCAGGAGCTCGTGCAGCGCCAGCCGTACGGGATGGGCGAAGGCCCGCATGGCCGCCGGGTCGTCGAGCCGCCGGCGCGGTGATCCCAAAGACATGCTTGGAATCTTCACGCCCGGGGGAGGGCATGTCAAGGGAATCCTTGGCATCAGGAAACCGTTGCCGGAACGGCAAACCCATGCGCGCGTGCCGCTCCGCGACCCGCATGATGCGAAGAGCCCCGCGAACCTGTTGGAGGACGCATGCCCGATCACCCGTCTTTCTCGCCCGACGAGGTGCGCCACCGGCTGGTGGAGACGCCCGGCGGCCGCATCCACGTGGCGGAACAGGGCGCCGGCCCTCTGGTCCTGCTGGTCCACGGCTTCCCCGAGTCGTGGTATTCCTGGCGGCACCAGCTTCCCGCCCTCGCCGCGGCGGGCTTCCGCGCGGCGGCCATCGACGTACGCGGCTACGGCCGCTCGTCCAAGCCCTCCCAGACGCACGCGTACCGCATGCTCGACCACGTCGCCGACAACGTCGCCGTCGTGCGCGCGCTCGGCGAGCGGTCCGCGGTGGTCGCGGGCCACGACTGGGGTTCGCCGATCGCGGCCAACAGCGCCCTGCTCAGGCCGGACCTCTTCACCGCGGTGGCCCTGCTCAGCGTGCCGTATTCCCCGCGGGGGCCCGTCCGGCCCACCGACGCCTTCGCCCGCCTCGGCGGGGACGACGAGTTCTACGTCAGCTACTTCCAGCGGCCCCAGCGGGCGGAGGCGGAGATCGAACCCGACGTCCGCGGCTGGCTGGCGGGTTTCTACGCCGCGCTCTCGGCCGGCACGACGCGGACGACGGGCGTCTCCTCCGTCCCCGAAGGCGGCCGGCTCTCCGACCGTTTCCCCAAGGGCGGGCTGCCGTCCTGGCTCACCGAGGCCGACCTCGACGTCTACGCGGGCGAGTTCGAGCGGACCGGGCTGACCGGCGCCCTCAACCGCTACCGCAACGTCGACCGTGACTGGGAGGACCTCGCCGCATGGGACGGCGCCGCGATCACCCAGCCCGCGTTGTTCGTCGGAGGCGAGTTCGACCCCACCACCACCTGGCTGGCCGGCGCCATCAAGGCGTTCCCCCAGACGCTGCCGGGCCTGACGGCCTCCCACATCCTCGACGACTGCGGCCACTGGATCCAGCAGGAACGCCCCGGCGAGGTCAACCGCCTTCTCATCGGCTGGCTCGAGGGCCTGGCCGCCGGGTGAACCGCCGTCTTTCGGTGTGCGGGCGATTTCACGTTTCGGTCGCGTCTACTATCCGAAAAGCAGCGGTCACGTCGCGTGGCCGTTCGTTGGGTAGGGTCGAAAACATGCGCCACCTCAAGAGCCGGTTCGTGCCCCTTGCCGCTTTCGCCGTGTGCATTTTCGCCGCCGGGTGCGGCGAGGTCAACAACACCATCGACAAGGCCCAGGCGTGCCTGGAGGCGCCGAAGATCGTCACTGATCTGGGCGCGCAGATCGCCAAGCTGACCGACGACCCGCAAGCCATGGACAAGGCGCTCGACGACGCCGCGACCAAGCTCAACGACGTGGCCGACAAGGCCGCCAACACCACGCTCAAGGACGCCACCGACGACCTGGCCGCGACCCTGAGCGGCATTTCCGTCAACAACGCCAACGACGCCGTCGACGCGGCGCAGAAGGTCGGCACCGACTCGGCCGCCTACCTGGAGAAGGTCGCCCAAGCCTGCACCGGCTGACTATCGTGAGAAAGGGCAATCCCGACTTCTCTAGGGGAAATGTAGACGAATTACCGTTTTTGTCATGGAACCCGACCCGCGTTTCACCTTGGCCAACGAACGCACCTTCCTCACCTGGCTGAGCACGGCGCTGGCGCTCAGCGCGGGCGGGGTGGCCATGGCGGCGGTGCCGGCCGACCTGTTCGTGCCCTGGATCCGCACCACCCTGGCCATCATGCTCGTCACCCTCTCCGCCCTGGCCGCGGGCATGGCCTACCCGCGCTGGCGCAACATCCAGCGCGCCCTGCGGCGGCAGGCGCCGCTGCCACCGCCCGCGCTCGCGGCCGTCTTCGGCTACGGCGTCGCGGCCGTCGCCGTGATCGCCCTCGTCCTCATCGTCCTGTCGATCTGAGGCCGCGGATGGGGGAGGAGGCGAAGGCGCCCGACGAGGAGATCTGGGACCAAGGGCTGCAGAGCGAGCGCACCCGGCTGGCCTGGGTGCGCACGGCGGTGGCCCTGGCGACCGGCGGGCTCGGTGCGGCCGGCCTGTCCGCCAGGCACGACCTGCCCCTCCTCGCCGTCACGGGCTTCGCCCTGGCCGCGCTCTGCGGCGCCGTGCTGCTGATCAGGACCAGGGCCCGGTTCCGCCGGGTGCAGGCCGCCCTGCACGGCGGCCGGCCCCTGGACTCCCGGCTGGACGCCGCCTTCGCATGGCTCGGCACGTTGAGCCTGGTCGCGGGGGCCATCGCCTTCGTGTTCACGGTCATGTAGGCCGGGGTTGCGATGTTCGGCCAGGCGGGCGGACACTCGAAAGCGAGGGGGTGACCTCGTTGACCGAAGAACTCAGGACCGTTCCCTTCGAGTGCCGCCGGTGCTGGCATGTCTGGGAAGAGCAGTATCTGGTCAGGCACATCGACGACCGTCACGGCAACGAGACCGAGGTGTGGCTGCGTGACGGCCTGCCCGCGCTGCCGCCAGGGCCGGGCGTGATCTGCCCGCACTGCGGGTGCCAGCAGTCCACCAGGTTCCCTGACGGCTATCTGTCGCGCCATCCGGAGCTCGTCCCGCCGGCCGAGCCCGGCGTGCCCGACGCGACGCCGCTGCTCAGCCCGGTGCAGCGGCCGGCGCACCGGCACCTGACCTGACGCTTGGTGAGCATTCCATAGCGCTTAGTGTTACAAAGCCTCGCCTTGTCGGGCGTACGGGACCGGACGGACACTCGGGTCCGACGCCGATCCGCACCCGGGGGTGGTCTTGGTGCCCGATGGTTTCGACACCCGCGAGACGTGGCCTCACGCATGCCTGCGCTGCCTGCACGTCTGGGAGGAGCAGTTCGTCGTCAGACGCCTTGCCGACTCCCACGGCAACGCGGCCGAGATCTGGTTCAGTGCCGGAGTCCGCGTCCCGCCGCCCTGGTCGGGGGCGTGCTGCCCCGGCTGCGGCGCGTACGGCGTGACGTCGTTCCCCTCCGGCTACCTGGCCCGCCACCTCGAGCTGGTGGCCGTGCCGGAGGAGCCGCCGCAGCCGGTGTTCGTGCCCGCGCCCCGGCCGGGCAAGGCGCCCGCTGATCGGGCTCACCTGCCCGGCCGGCTGCTGATCGCGCTGAGCGTGCCGCTGGTCGCGTTCCTCGCGTACGAGCTGTACACCACTTTGGCGGCGGCGGCCCGCCCGCACGGCTAGCTCAGGCTGTCGAGCCACGCCTGGTGCAGGCCCGCGAACCGTCCGGAGGCGGCGATGAGGCGGGCCGGCGGACCGTCCTCGACGACCTCCCCCCGCTCCATCACCAGCACCCGGTCGGCGATCTCCACCGTCGACAGCCGGTGCGCGATGATCAGGGCGGTCCTGTCGGCGAGGATCGTGCGCAGCGCACGCTGCACGAGCCGTTCGCTCGGCACGTCGAGGCTGGAGGTGGCCTCGTCGAGGATGAGCACGGCGGGATCGGCGAGAAACGCCCTGGCGAACGCGACCAGCTGCCGCTGGCCGGCCGACATGCGGCCGCCCCGCTTGCCCACCTCGGTGTCGTAGCCGTCGGGCAGGCCCGCGATGAACTCGTGCGCGCCGATCGCCTTGGCGGCCTCGCGCACCTGCCGGTCGGTCGCGTCGGGGCTGCCGAACCTGATGTTGTCGGCGACGGTGCCGCTGAACAGGAAGTTCTCCTGCGTGACCATGACCACGGCCTGGCGCAGCGTGGGCTCGTCCAGCGTGCGCAGATCGACGCCGTCGAGCAGCACGCGGCCCTCGGTGGGGTCGTAGAAGCGGGAGATCAGCTTGGCCAGCGTCGTCTTGCCCGCGCCCGTCGCGCCGACCAGGGCGACGCTCTGCCCGGCCGGGATCGTCAGGTCGAGGCGGGGCAGGATCGGCATCTCCTCGACGTACGCGAACCGCACGCCCTCGAAACGCACCTTGCCGCGCGCCCCGCCCGGCGGCAGCGCCGCGGGCTCGCGCGGCTCGGGCACGGACGGCTCCTCCTCCAGCACGCCGGACAACTTCTCCAGCGCCGCGCCCGCCGACTGCAGCGTGTTGTAGAACTGGCTGACCTCCTGCATCGGCTCGTAGAACTGGCGCAGGTAGAGCAGGAACGCCGCCAGCACGCCGACCTTCACCTCACCGTGGAGCGCCAGCCAGCCGCCGTAGAGCAGCACCCCGCCGATCGTCATGTTGCCGATCAGCTTGATGCCGGTCATGAACGTCGCGCCGAGCTGCATGCTGCGGGCGTTGGCGCCGCGGTAGTCGTCGTTGAGCTGCTGGAAGATCTCCTGGTTGCGGGGCTCCCTGCGGAAGGCCTGCACCGCGCGGATGCCGGTCATCGACTCCACGAAGTGCACGATCACCAGCGCCACCGTCTCGCGGGTGCGCCGGTAGACGATCGCCGACTGCCGGCGGAACCACTTGGTGAACAGCAGCAGGAGCGGCAGCGGGACCAGCGCCACCAGGCCCAGGTGCACGTCGAGCACCAGCAGCAGCACCGCCGTGCCCACCATGGTGAGCACGGCCTTGACCAGCGCGTCGAACCCCGACTGCAGCAGCTCGGCGATGGCCTCGATGTCGGAGGTCAGCCGCGAGATGACCCGCCCGGAGGTGTACTGCTCGTGGAAGCTCAGCGACAGGCGCTGGAAGTGGTCGAACACCCTCCTGCGCAGCTCCAGCAGGATGCTCTGGCCGATCCGGCCCGACAGCCGCAGGAACGCCTGCCGCGTGATCGCCTGCGTGACGGCCGCGGCCAGGATCACCCCGACCACGGTCAGCAGCACGGAGGGGCCGGAGCCCTGCCGGATGGGCGGGATGCCGGAGTCGATCCCGATGGAGACCAGGAAGGGGATGGAGAGGCCGGCCGCGTTCGAGACCACGATGATCCCGACCAGCAGCGTGATCTTCTTCCGGTACGGGCGCAGCAGGTTGCCCAGCAGCCGCCGGGAGCGCGCCCGCAGCAGGACGGAGACCTTCTCCGGCAGCTCGTCCTGGTCCTCGGAGGCGACGCCGCGCCAGGACGCCGTGCCGGACGCGTTCGGCGGGGGCGGGGTGGTGGTCGTGGTCATCGCAGTGCCCCTTCCGACGCGCCGTCGAAGTCGGCGTCCTGGGCGAGCAACTCGCGGTATTCGGGCACCTGGGCCAGCAGCTCCTGGTGCTGCCCGACGTGCGTGATAGTGCCGTCACGCAGCAGCGCCACCTTGTCGGCCAGCAGCACGGTGGAGGCGCGGTGGGCGACGACGATGCCGGTCGCCTCGCGCAGCACGTGCCGCAGCGCCTCCTCCACGAGGGCCTCGGTCTCGACGTCGAGCGCGGACAGGGTGTCGTCGAGGACCAGGATCCGCGGCCTGCTCAGCACCGCCCTGGCCAGGGCGAGCCGCTGCCGCTGGCCGCCGGACAGCGACAGGCCCTGCTCGCCGATGCGGGTGTCGAGCCCCCACGGCAGGTCGTAGACGAACATGGCCTGCGCGGTCTGGATGGCCGCGGCGAGCTCTTCCTCGGTGGCGTCGCGCCGGCCGAGCATGAGGTTCTCGCGCACGCTCATCGAGAACAGCGTCGGCTCCTCGAAGGCGGTGGCCACCACCTGGCGCAGCGTCGTCAGCTTGAGGTCGCGTACGTCCTGCCCGTCGATCGTGACGCGGCCCGAGGTGGGGTCGAGCAGGCGGGGCACCAGCGCGGTCAGCGTGGTCTTGCCCGCCCCTGTCGCGCCCACGACGGCGACCGTCTCGCCGGGCTTGACCTCGAGCCACACGTCGCGCAGCACCGGCTCGTCAGCGTCGGCGAAGCGGAACCCGACCCCTTCGAAGCGCAGGTGGCCGCGCGGCCGCTCGATCGTCTGGGTGCCGCCCTCGATGGCCGGGACGGTGTCCATGACCTCCATGAGGCGGTCGGCGGAGGTCATGGCCTCCTGGCCCATGGCGAGGATGTAGCCGAGGCTCGCGATCGGCCACACGAGCTGCAACATCAGCGTGGTGAACGCCACCAGCGCGCCCAGCGTCAGCGCGCCCGAGCCGACGGCCAGCGCCCCGAGCAGCAGCACCAGGGCCAGGGTGATGTTGGGGATGATCTCCAGGAAGGAGAAGAACTTGGCCGACAGCCGCACCTTGGACATCGAGCTGCCGTACACCTTGAGCGCGGCGTCGTCGTAGCGGTCGTAGACGTGGTGGCGGCGGCCGAACGCCTTGATCGTGCGGATGCCGAGCGCCGACTCCTCGACGAGCGTGGCGAGGTCGCCCTGCTCGTCCTGCACCTGGCGGGAGATCTTGATGTAGCGCTTCTCGAAGCGCAGCGACGTCCAGACGATCGGCACGGACGAGGCCAGCACCAGCAGCCCGAGCGGCCAGTACTTGTTGAGCAGCAGCACGGTCACCGTGATCAGCTGCAGGATGTTCATGACCAGGAAGAGCATGCCGAAGCCGAGGAACCGGCGGATCGTCGACAGGTCGGTGGTCGCCCGGGATAACAGCTGCCCCGACTGCCAGTCGCCGTGGAAGCCCATGGGCAGGCGCTGGAGGTGCTCGTAGAGGTCGTCGCGGATGCGGGTCTCCAGGCCGAGCACCGGTTTGACCTGGGCCCATCGCCTGAAGAAGATCAGCAGGGCTTCGACCACGCCGACGCCGACCGCGAGGAGGCCGAGGGGGAGCAGCCCCGCGGAGTCACCGTGGGCCACGGGGCCGTCGATGACCTGCTCGCTGATGAGCGGGAGCGCGAGGCCGGCGCCGATGCCGACGATCGCCGCCAGCCAGATGAAGACCAGTCTGGTGGCGTACGGGCGGAGGTAGGACTTCATCCGCCACAAGGAGTTGGAGGACAGCAGGGGACGGCGAGGTTTGTGCGTATCGGGAGGCATCCCATCTAGGCTAATACGTGGGATCAACAGATTTTCTGTGGCCTGGAGGTGGGGTTCACGTTTCTGACGTGGGAAAACGTGAAAGACCATGCACGCTTCGGCTGACCATCACTTTTGTTGTGGTCTGTTGGGGAATGTTCCTCGAGGCTGCTCGACCTTGCGAGGATTCATGATCGACAGTACGGACCTGCCTCACCTGCGCCGCTGCGTCGAACTGGCCGGGCAGGCGCTGGAGGAGGGCGACGAGCCGTTCGGCTCGGTCCTCGTCTCCGGCGACGGCGCCGTCCTGGCCGAGGATCACAACCGGGTGGCCTCGGGCGACCGCACCCGCCATCCGGAGTTCGAGCTGGCGCGCTGGTCGGCGGCGAACATGACGCCGCGGGAACGCGCCGCCGCCACCGTCTACACCTCGGGCGAGCACTGCCCGATGTGCGCCGCCGCCCACGCCTGGGTGGGGCTGGGCCGCAACGAGGTCGCGCCGGGGGTGACGGTGGAGGGGCCGGTGCCCGAACTCGCCGACGAGGTCCGCGAGCTGCACCGCCGCTGCTACGCCAGGTCCTGAACACCCTCTGGCCGGCACGGCCTCCCGGCGCCGAGGCCGTCCCTAGAATGCACTATGCCCACTGAGCCCGCAGGGCCCCCGGCTGAAGGGCCCCTGTCCCGGGGCCGCATCGTCGCCGCGGCCATCGACCTGATCGAGCGCGAGGGCGCCGACGCGGTCTCCATGCGGCGCATCGCGGCCGGGCTCGGCGTCGGTGTGATGTCCCTCTACAACCACGTGCCCAACAAGGACGCCCTGCTCGACGCGGTGGCCGAGGCGGTGCTGGGCGAGATCGAGTTCACCGACGACCCCGGCGCGCACTGGACCGACAGGGTGCGAGCGCAGGCGCGGGCCTTCCGGCAGATCGCGCACGACCATCCGCGCTCCACCATGCTCGTGGTCAGCCGGCAGCTCCACACCACCGCCGGCCTGCTGCCCGTCGAGCGGGCGCTGGCCACGCTGCGCGGCGCCGGGTTCGACGGCGCCGACGCGGTCCGCATGCTGCGCGTGTTCATCGCGTTCATCGTCGGCTCGCTGCTGCGGGAGGTCGGGGTGACCCCTGCCTTCGCGCCCGTCCAGGGCGGGCCGGTCACGGCCGGCGGACTTGATGCCGCGCTGTTCCCCGAGGTGAGCTCGCTGGCGGGGCTGCTCGGCCAGTGCGATCACGAGGCCGAGTTCGAGTTCGGGGTCGAGCTGCTCCTGCGGGCCATGGAGGTGCATCCGGGGCGCAGGCAGGGCATCCGGTGAGCCCGGATGCCCCGTCCCGCTTCTAGTACCAGTTGTGCGATCTGAAATGACCCCAGGCGCCGCAAGGCCGGCCGTACCTCCCCTTGATGTATGCCAGGCCCCACCGGATCTGAGTCTCGGGGTTGGACCGCCAGTCGTGGCCCGCGCCCCGCATCTTGCCCGCGGGCAGCGCCTGCGGGATGCCGTACGCTCCGGACGAACGATTACGGGCCCGGTGGTTCCAGTTGCTCTCCCTGGTCCACAAGTTGTCCAGGCAGCGGAACTCCTTGAGGTTCCACGATCGCTGGACGACCTGCCCCAGGGCGATCCTCTTGTTCCTGCTGGCCGGTTTCTCGGCCGTGATCTGCGGTTGCGCTTTCGTGGTCCAGACCCGGGTCTTCGGTCGCGCCGGCGTGGTCCAGATCCGGGTCTTCGGTAGCGCCGGCGTGGTCCAGGCCCGGGTCTTGGTCGGAGGCGCTGACTCCGCCCGGGCCGGCGTGCCACCGAACGCGGTGAGCGCGGTGGCGGAGATGAGAGCGGTGCTGAGCGCGCGTTTGCTGTCCAAGTCGATCCTTGCTGTCGGGTCGCGTGCGGACAGGCGCGCATTTCCGGCGCCCCCATGCCGGTCCGCGTCCGTGGCTCGGACGTGGAGAGTCCGCGTGGCCCTCCGGGATTCCGGTGCACCGCCCGATCGTGCTGGGCGGCCCGGAGAGCGCCGCGACGTGTCCTCTAGCACGATTCCTATTACGCTCCGTAATCGCGGGTCGCGCATCGCGACACGGCGTGGACAGGTGTTTGTGTCACCGTTGCGGATAAAAGACCCGCTCGCTGGGCCAGGATTGCCCGCCCCGTCGCGCATATGGGCCGAGCTTGCCGGAAAAAGCGGCCAAGCCTGAGGTTTGGCTCAGGGGCAAGGGTGGGAG
>NZ_SMKO01000233.1 GCF_004348685.1 Nonomuraea deserti
GAGGTCGGGCGGCCGGCGGGTACGAGGTGAGGGCTGCCGGCGGGCAGGGGGTTGTGGCTGCCGATGGTGCACGGGGCCGGGGCGCTGACCGGGTGAGGAGTCAGGCCGTCGGCGGGCCGGCGGGGCGCCGTTGCGGCGGCCGGCCCCGTGCGGGGTCAGATCGCGTCTCCCTGGAGGCCCCCGGCCATGTGCGGTGGGTGGGTGACGTTGGCGGTGCCGTACCGGATGGGGGTTGTGACGAGGGCCCGCCCCCGAGGAGGGGCGGGCCCGAACGGAGCAGGAAGAGGCGGGTCAGCCGGTCACGGTGATGCGGTCGGTCGCGGGCGGCGCGATCGGGTTGTCCTTGCCGAGGTGGTCGACGAAGGCGTCGATGTCCAGCGGCCCGCTCCACACGTCGGTGCCGTCCCTGAAGGCGAGGAACGCGTCGCCGCCTCCCACCAGGAAGTTGTTGGCCGCGACCCGGACGGTCTGCGTGTCGGTCACCGGCGTCCCGTCGATCTTCATGTCGGAGACCTTCGAGCCCCAGGGCGCGCTGTCGGTGTAGGTGTAGGTGAAGTTCGCCGAGGGCTGCAGGATCTTGGTGAACGCCTGGTTGTTGGGCCCGCCGGTGAACTGCTGCTCCAGCACCGTCTTGAGCTGGGCGCCGGTCAGCGTGACGACCTGCATGAGGTTGTTGAACGGCTGCACGGTGAAGGCCTCGCCATACGTGACGACCCCGTCGCCTTCGCCCGCCGGTGACGACGCGTGCGACAGCGAGGCCCGCACCCCACCCGGGTTCATGAGCGCGATCTGCGCGTTGCCGCCGGTCCTGGTGGCGGCGAGCTGGGCGTCGGCGATGAGGTTGCCGAGGGGCGACTCGCCGGAGGGGGCGGCCGTGTTCGTGATGTCGGCGGTGATCGTGCCGACGGCCTTGTTGGCGACGGGGGCGACGCGGTCCTTCCACGTCTGCACGAACGCCGAAATTTCGGGATCTGCGGTGACTGTCCGGGTCACCACGTGGTTGTCCGCCACGATCGAGGCGCGGTCGATGTCCCGCGTCCTGGCGTTGACCTTCATGTCCACCTGCGTGATGACCCGCCCGAACGAGCCGCCCTGCGAGAAGAGCCGGTCCCCGCCCGCCGGGTCCTTCACGGTGCACACGTACGCCTGGTGCGAGTGGCCGCTGAGCACC
Organism: Nonomuraea deserti; assembly: GCF_004348685.1. Lineage (GTDB taxonomy): Bacteria > Actinomycetota > Actinomycetes > Streptosporangiales > Streptosporangiaceae > Nonomuraea > Nonomuraea deserti. The sequence continues at coordinate 1,172 of NZ_SMKO01000233.1, forward strand.
ACGTCGATCTCCGGGTCCACCTGCGTCGCGATGCGGTTGCCCGCCCCGGGGACGGCGCTGCACGCGTCCGGCGACTGGCCCTGGTTCACCTGGTCACCCTCGTGCACCAGCACGACCTGAGCCTTGACGCCCACGAGCCTGAGTAGCTTGGAGGCCACGTTCGCGGCCTTGACCTCGTCCACGAACGTGAGGTCCTTGATCCCCTCGCTCGACACGATTCCCGGCGTCGTCTGCGTGACCAGGCCGATGAAGCCGATCGGCACGCCGTTCATCCATTTGATGCTCACCGGCGGCAGCGCGGGCACGCCCCAGCCGGACAGCGCCTGCTTGACCTTCGCCGAGTCGGAGCCGCCGAGCGCCGCCAGCGCGTCGGTCTTCTCGTGACGGTTCTTGAACAGGACGTTTGCGCCCACGTAGTCGAACTTCGCGCCCTTCCACTCGCCCGCGGGCGAGCAGCCGTCGACCGGGTGGCAGCCGCCCTTCATGATCCGCCGCAGCTCGGCGTAGCCCTCGTCGAACTCGTGATTGCCGACCGCGGCGACCTCGAGCCCCAGCTTGCCGAGGAACTCGACGGACGGCTCGTCGTGGTAGGCGGCCGAGATCAGCGGTGTCGCCCCGATGAGGTCGCCCTGGGCCACCGCGATCGTGTTCTCGTCGGCCAGGGCCTTCATGTGGGTCGCGACGTAGGCCGCGCCGCCGGCGTCGACCGTGTCGCCGTGCTCGTCGACCATGCGGCCGGAGGAGCCGGTCGGCGGCTCGAGGTTGCCGTGGAAGTCGTTGAGGGCGAGCAGCCGTACGGGGACCGTACGCGGTGGCCTGCTCGCGTCCGCCGGAAGGGCGGCGAGCGTGACCGCTCCCGAGGCGACGGCTCCGGCCAGCGCCAGCCGGAGGAAGGAACGAGACGTCATGGCCCAAGACGTTACGGCCGTTGTCCGTGCAGCCGATGTCGCAAAGGTAACGATTTGCCGGGCGGTCCCATGGCGTTATTTGCCAGTCATAGGCCTAGAGTTCGTTCTGTGAGTGTGCGCGTGGAAGTTCGGCAAGTGCTCGACGACCAGGAGATCGCCGGCGTGCTCGGCCTGGTCCAGGCGGCGACGGAGACCGACGGCGTCCGGCCGCTCAACGAGCACGTGATGCTCCATCTGCGTTACGGCGGCGACCCGCAGGCCCGCTCCCTGCTGCTCATGGAGGACGACACCCTGGCGGGCTACGCCCACGTCGACCCCACCGACGAGGTCGAGGGCCCCAGCGTGGAACTCGTCGTCCACCCCGCCCACCGCCGACGCGGGCACGGCGCGCGGCTGCTGACGTCCGTGATGGACCTCACGGAGGGCAGGCCACGCCTGTGGGCCCACGGAGGGCATCCGGGAGCGGGGGCGCTGGCGGCCGCGTTCGGCTTCGAACGGGTGCGCTCGCTCTGGCAGATGCGCCGCTCCCTGTTCGCCCCGCTGGACCCCCTCACCCTGCCGCCGGGCGTCACCCTGCGCACGTTCGTGCCCGGCCAGGACGAGGAGGCATGGCTCAAGGTCAACGCCGAGGCCTTCGCCCACCACCCCGAGCAGGGCGCGTGGACGATGGACGACCTGCTGCGGCGCGAGCAGGAGCCCTGGTTCGACCCCGAGGGTTTCTTCCTGGCCTTCCGCGGCGACCGGCTGGCCGGCTTCCACTGGACGAAGGTGCACGGCTCGTCCGAGCACGGCCACGAGCCCCTCGGCGAGGTGTACGTCGTCGGCGTCGACCCCTCCCAGCAGGGCACCGGCCTCGGCAAGGCCCTCACCCTGGCCGGGCTGCACCACCTCCGCGCGTGCGGCCTCGCCCAGGCGATGTTGTACGTGGACGAGGCCAACACGGCGGCGATCAGGTTGTACGAGTCCCTCGGCTTCAACCGGTGGGACGTGGACGTGATGTACGCGGCTCCCGAAGCTGGCGTACGCGGCTCCTGAGGTTGGCGTACGTCTCCCTCAGGTTGGCGTACGCGGCTCCCTGGGGTTGGTTGGCGTCGTGGCTCCCGAGGCTGGCGTGTGCGTCTCCTGAGGCGCCTACTCCACGATCGCGTGGAGGATGAAGTAGGAGACGGACGCCACGAGGGCCGCTGCCGGAATGGTGAGGATCCACGCCGTCACGATGTTGCCCGCGACGCCCCACCGCACGGCGCTGAGCCGCTTGGTGGCCCCCACCCCCATGATCGCTGACGTGATCGTGTGCGTGGTGGAGATGGGCGCCCCGAACCCGATGGCGGCCCCGTAGAGCACGGTCGCCGCCGCCGACTCCGCGGCGAACCCCTGGGGCGGGTCGAGCGCGATGATGCGCCGGCCCAGCGTGCGCATGATGCGCCAGCCCCCGGCGTACGTGCCCAGCGAGATCGCCCCCGCGGCGGCCAGGATGACCCACTGCGGGATCGGGTCGTCCTGCTCGGCGAAACCGCCGACGGTGAGCGCCAGGAAGATCACACCCATCGTCTTCTGCGCGTCCTGCAGCCCGTGCCCGAGCGCCATGGCGGCGGCCGAGACGGTCTGCGCGTAGCGGAAGCCGCGGTTGGTCTTGCCCGGCTGGCTGTTGCGGAAGATCCAATAAATTGCGATCATGATCGCGGCGGCGAGGCTGAACCCGACCAGGGGCGAGAAGATCATCGGGATGACGACCTTCTCCAGGACGCCGTCCCAGTGCACCACGCTGGCCGAGGCCAGCGCCGAGCCCACCAGGCCGCCGATGAGCGCGTGACTGGAGGAAGAGGGCAGGCCGAAATACCAGGTGATCAGGTTCCAGACGATCGCGCCGATGAGCGCCGAGGCGACGATGACCAGACCGTGTGAGCCGTCGGGTGCGTCGATGATGCCTTTGCCGACCGTCTGCGCGACCTGGGTGCCCAGGTGGGCGCCGATGAAGTTCATGGCCGCCGCCATGAACAGCGCGGCCCTGGGGGTGAGGGCCCGGGTCGAGACGGAGGTCGCGATGGCGTTCGCCGCGTCGTGGAACCCGTTGGTGTAGTCGAATGCCAGTGCGATGACGACCACGCCGATGACGAGGCCGAGCGTGAGGTCCACCGGGCTTAGCTTTCCTTGACCGCGATCGACTCGACGGTGTTGGCCACGTGCTCGAAGGCGTCGGCGGCCTCTTCGAGAGCGTCGACGACCTCCTTCATCTTCATGACCGTGAGGGCGTCGTACTCGCCGCTGAACAGCTTGGCCAGCAACCTCCGATAGACCTGGTCACCCTGGTTCTCCAGGCGGTTGACCTCGATCCAGTATTCGTTGAGGTTCTTCATCGAACGCAGCCGCGGCATGGCCTCCGCGGTGAGCTCCGCGGCCCGCTCCAGCACCTCGACCTGCCTGACGACGTCTTTGGGCAGGTGGTCGATCTGATAGAGCACGATGAGGTCGGACGCCGCTTCCATGGCGTCCATCACGTCATCGAGGTTGGAGGCGAGCCGGTAGATGTCCTCGCGATCGAAGGGGGTGATGAAGCTCTCGTTGAGCCGGTTCATGATCGCGTGAGTGCGTTCATCGCCGGCGTGCTCGCAGGCGCGCATCTTCTCGGCCAGGGCCTCCCTGTCCGATCCGTCGCTGATGATCTCTACCAGTAGCCGGGATGCGGTGACCAGATTGTTCGCCGAGTCGGCGAACAGGTCGTAGTAGCTGTCCTCACGTGGCGTGAGACGCAGGCGCACGTCGTTCTCCAGATGTGCGGGGATGGTCCGTGGAAGAGGGTACGGGTAACCAGGCGAAATACGAACTTCATGTCCCCTTCGCCTAATGGCTACCCGGAGCAGGTTGTATGACACCGGAAACCCCGGTAGTTTGGGCGCTTTTTGCAGCTCCAGCTGACCTTAAACGGCCTGTCCGCATCTCCTCGACCCGGGGTGCCCCCACTTCTCGTACCGACATGTTCCCCGACTGTTCATCTGATGTTCATCTTCGTTCAGATCTTCGTCCGGTGGAAGTTACGGAACGACCGTGAGGGCGTGGGCCCCCGCTGCCCCTGGTAGCGCGACCCGTACTTGTCGGACCCGTACGGATGCTCGGCAGGAGAGCTGAGCCTGAACACGCACAACTGCCCGATCTTCATCCCCGGCCACAACTTGATCGGCAACGTCGCCACGTTCGACAACTCCAACGTCACGTGCCCGCTGAACCCCGGATCGATGAACCCCGCCGTCGAATGCGTCAGCAACCCCAGCCGACCGAGCGAACTCTTGCCCTCCAAGCGCGACGCCAGATCATCAGGCAGCGTGATCATCTCGTACGTGGACGCCAGCACGAACTCCCCAGGATGCAGGATGAACGGCTCGTCCCCGGCCGGCTCCACCATCCGCGTAAGATCCGGCTGCTCCACGGACGGGTCGATGTGCGGGTAACGATGGTTCTCGAACACCCGGAAGAACCGGTCGAGACGCACATCGATGCTGGACGGCTGGATCATGTCCTGGTCGAAAGGATCGAGGGCGAGCCGGCCGGCGTCGATCTCGGCGAGGATGTCACGGTCGGATAGCAGCACGCAGAGCAACCTACCGTCCGAGGCGAAAGTCTGGGGTGCGGGGATTGCTGATCCGGTGCAACTTTCCGCTACAGTGGTGGACGCGACCTCGGGTCGTACGCGGGTGTAGTTCAATGGCAGAACATCAGCTTCCCAAGCTGACAGCGCGGGTTCGATTCCCGTCACCCGCTCCAAGATCCTGGGGCCGACTGCATGGCCTTCCGCTTCAGGGCGCTTCGCGCTCGTGAGCTTCAGACAGCGCCTCCCAGAGGGCTCCGCCCCCTTCGACCCCCGACAACCCACCCACGCTCGCTCCGCTCGCCTTCGCCCGACCCGTTGCCTGGTTACCGGGTTGGCCCGCGAATACCCGCCCCGAACGCGATACCCGGAGCTTCGCCCGTCGAGGCGGGACAACCATCAGGACAGCCGTCACGATGCGCCGGCGTTCCATCCACACCCGATGCCGTCGACGAGTTGAACGCCCACTACGACGAGACGATCCGCTTCACCCTGCCGATCGTTGATCGGGACGCACTGCGTGATTCAGCAGTACCGATCCATCTACCTGCCCGAGTGGTTCGGCGAATCGGAGGCGGGCCACCGATCGCCCGGATCATCAGCTCCGGCCAGCATGGCGACAGTCCGTACTTCCCGGCGTGTGCTGGAGGGTGTGCGCATCCAGCGCCGCGGGCTGGGCCGTCCCCGCAAACGTCCCCGGCGCGTACTGGCCGACAAGGCATACTCCTCCCGTGCCAACCGTGCCTGCCTGCTCTCTGTCGATGCCTGGAGCACAGTACTCATCAGGTCCGTGCTCCTTGATCAGGAGCTACACCAGTGACCGTACAATCCCGTCTTCGAGCCTTCGTGCATGTCGTGATGGCGAGGAGACGCCACCCCGGTCGGTGGTGACTCCGCATGGCGTCTGATCATGCCTTGGCAGTCGAGGAGGTTCACGGTCACCGTCGGGGGCCAGGGCTCCGTCACGTCGGGCTGTAGGTGGTATTGTCGCGGTGTGCGGATGATCTGTTGTTTTCTCAGCTGGTGGCGCCCCTGAGGGGCGGCACCGTTCATCCGTGTACTGACACTGCGGCCGCCCGACTCGGGCGGCCGTTTCTGCGTTCCACGCCTCGGTAGCCCGACCAGGACGGCCCCTGACTCTGAAAGAGCCAACCGATGCCACGACGCCTCACGGGCTTCACCCCGTCCGGAGACCTGCACCTGGGCAACTACATCGGCGCGATCGCCCCGATCATCTCCCAGCAGGCCACAACCGACACGGTGGTGTTCATCTCCGACCTGCACGCCCTGACCTTGGACCACGTCCCGGCCGAGGTGCGGCGGCGGACGCTGGAGTTCGCCACCGTACTGCTGGCCGCGGGCGCCGACCCCCAGGTGTGCCTGTTCCTGGTCCAGTCGCACGTTCCTGAGCACACCGAGTTGCACTACCTGTTGGAGTGCGCGACGGGCTACGGCGAGGCGCACCGCATGATCCAGTTCAAGGAGAAGGCCGACCGTCAGCAGCATGTGCGGATGTCGCTGCTGACGTACCCGATCCTGATGGCCGCCGACATCCTGCTCTATGACACCGATGAGGTGCCGGTCGGCGAGGACCAGCGCCAGCACGTGGAACTGGCTCGCGACGTGGCGCAGAGGTTCAACGCCAACTATGGCCCTACCTTCACTGTCCCGCGGGCTGTCAACCCGCCGATCGCAGCCCGGATCATGGACCTGACCTCACCCACCGACAAGATGAGCAAGTCGGCCGCCTCAGCGGCCGGCACGCTGCGTCTGCTGGATGAGCCGCAGGTGCTGCGGCGCAAGGTGATGCGTGCGGTTACCGACGGCGACAACGAGGTGGCCTTCGACCCTGCCCGCAAGCCGGGGGTGTCCAATCTGCTCAGCATCCTGGCCGCTTGCACGGGCGGAGAGCCTGCGCGATTGGCCGGGCGATTCGACCGGTACGGCGAGTTGAAGTCAGCGACCGCCGATGCCGTGGTGGCCACCCTGACTCCCATCCGCGCGCGCTACCTCGAACTCGCCGCCGATTTGCAGCACGTCCGTACGGTGCTTCGAGCAGGCGCCGATCGCGCTCATGAACTGGCAGGCAAGAAGGTGGAGCAGGCGAAGGCGGCGATTGGCTTGCTGCCCAGCTGAGTCGTCCATGCATCCCCGCTGTCCCCGCTGTTCGATCGGCTCTCGCTGGACAAGTTTCGTGTCCTCGGGGACATGACCGTGGTCAACGATGCGGAATCCGTGCGCCGGACAGGGGAAACAGCCGGGCATTGTCGTACTTCCCGCCCAGGCGGGGGCCGCCGAAAGAAGCGATCCCGTCGGGCGGGTGGCCGGACCTGTCACGCTGGCGGCCGGACCTCTTGAACAGGTGGGTCTTGACCAGTTCAAGAGGTCCGAGCGGACCTTCTCGGCCCGCCGCTGCTCGCTGATCGTCGGCACTCCGGGGCGGCAAGCTCAACTGATCAGTAGCAGTAGACGCGGACCTCCTTGTGCCTGACCTGGTAAACGTCATAGGGCGGCCACTGGTAAACAGTCTTCACATACTCACCGCCGGCAGGGCCCTTTACAGGGCACATCGGGCTGTTCACGGTCCGAGCCGATACGGCGGTCACGGGAAGAAGCACCGCGAGCGAAAGGAAGCAGAGGGCGGCGAGTCTGGTGAGCATGTTCATGATGTTCCTGTCTCAGTCGGTGTGAGCGGTGCGAGCCAGCCGTCGAACGCGTTGACCAGGACCTGTTGGCCGACCAACCCGTCGGCCGTCCCGTTGACCGCGAGTACGGCCATCCCGAGTTCCCTGCACATGGCCGCGGCATGGGAAAGTACGGTGCCGCAGCGCACTATCAGGCTCCCGTAGGGCCTCCAGGTGGTCGGCGGCGGGGAGGTCTCGCCTGCCCCACCGCGGTGGCGAAGGCGTCCTCAAGCCGTACCTGCTCGATGCGCAGGTCGGCGGCGCCGCAGAGTTCCAGCCTCTTGCCCAGACGCATGAGGCCCTCGGCCGTCCACGAGCGGACCCGGTAGCGTGCTCGCCATCCTCCTGGCACCTCCTCGACGGCCACCAACTCGATGCCGTCCTGCGGTCCGCTCTCCTCCATGAATCGGGGCGCGCCTGATCCGGACATGACCACCGTGGCGACGAACCCGGCCCGGCGTACGAACGCGTCGAGCGGAAGATCGTGGATGAGCCGGCCGGAGTCAAGGACGACCACCCGGTCGGCGAGTTGCTCGACATCGAGGAGGTGGTGGCTGGTCAAGAGGACGGTGACGCCGCGCTGTCGCATGGCGGCGACGGACTCGCGGAGCCGTTGCGCCTCGATGGGGTCGAGACCGATCGTCGGCTCATCGAGAACGATCACACGGGGGTCGGCGATCATTCCGATCGCGGTGTGCAGGCGTTGCCGCATCCCCTTGGAGAAGCGCTGCACCTGCCGGTCCGCCACGTCCAGCAGGCCGACGATGTGGAGCGCGTCGTGTGATGAGGCCCTCGACTGCGCGCCCGCCGGTCCTGTGGCTGCCGGCCGAGGCCTGACGCCGGACGCGCATCCCTCCTGAGATAACCTCGCTTCGATCATGCGTGGGACGACTCCTTGAGGTGTGGGCGTGAGGCAGGAACTATGTGCCGATGAGGTGTCGCTGACCAACGCCTCCCGGAGCCTGCACGAGGCAGCCGAGGCATTCGAGCAGCTCACGGACATGTTGCTGGCTTCGGTCGCGGGAGGTGCTCGTTCCCCGTGGGGGGGGATTGGCACTGCAGGCATGGTCATGGACCAGGTGAACGAGAGGTTGGGTCAGGCCTGCCGTCGGGTGCATACCAACTTGGGCAAGATCGGTGTCTCCCTGGAATCGATGAGAGATAGCTATGTCGGCGCCGATCGTGCCGCTGCGTCCGCGATTTCCGCCATACGTCGTGGTACTGACTTGGGTGCGGAACGGACCTACTAGAGCGCAGCATCGAATGATGACGGTGCATAAGGCGTATGTGATGCGGCTCACCTGGGATGTGCTGTGGCTGATTTTTGTATGTGTGAAGGTCAGTAACGCTCCCAGTGGAACTGGAGTTCGCGTTGGGCGTGCTGGGAGTCCCGTGGCCCACTCGGGATGAGGACAGGCTACGCCAATACGCAGCCGCCTATCGCGCATGCGCCAGGATGCTCGCCACGAACGTCATCCCGACTGCCCATGGCGCCGTTCTGCACGCTGCGGCCAACAACTCCGGTGCGGCGATGGACGCGGCCGGCTACTTTTGGGCACAATATCACCAAGAGGGCGACGACTCTGTCCACATGCCCAGCATGGTCGTCACCTTGAAGGCACTGGCTGTTATTCATGAGGTGGCCGCCGACCTTGTCAAGGCATATAAGGAACTTCTCATCGCGGCGGCCGAGGCGGTGGCCGCACTCCTCGCCATAGCCGTCCTCACCGCAGGCCTCGCCCCTTTCTCGCGCGTCGTTCGGCTTCGCCTCGTGGTTGCACGCGCCACCGGCCTCTTCCGTCCACTGCTCGAAGGTGCCATCTGTACGAGTGTGCGGAAAGCGATCGAGAGTCGTCTGTGCCGCATTGCGCTGGCCCGCAGTCCGCAGCAGTCCGTGGTGGAAAATGCCTCGGCACGTACGGCAGAGGCGCACCCGTTGCGTGGCCTCTGGCTCGCCAGTAGATATCCGGCAGGGGCCGATATTGATCCGTTCAAATTTATTATGGACCTTGTGGACCGCGGTAAGGCGGAAGGCCTGATGGTCGCAACAGGCAAACGCTTCCCTGGCGATTACATCGCATACCGCGCCAAGGTGGAGAACTGGCTGAGAGCCGAGGGCCGGAAGAAAGGGCAGGAATGTGCAGACAACGTCTATCCCCTATATTTCAGGCTGTACACGAAGCCTGCCGGCAGCCTGGGTGAAGGCTTCACGACCTTGAACATGAGGGCTGAGTCCATACCGGCTGAACACATGACCTTCACCCTGGAAGACAGCTTCAACAATTATATGATCCTGGACCCACCGGACGGCCAGACTGCCTTCCTCGACCTGGAGCCGCGAGTTTTCAGTGCGCAGGAGGTTCGATCACTCATCGACCAGGATGGCTTTCCCGAACACCTTGACGGCGGAAGCGTCAAAAGCTATATCGAGGTGCAAGTATGGCTGAGAGACGCTCCTGTGTTCGACCGCGCGCGAACTCTGGCCGACACGGACAGGGGCCAGAGTAGCGTTATCACAGTCGGGCCTTGACCAGTTACCGAGCTGACAGCGCGGGGTTCGATTCCCGTCACCCGCTCCAACCCCGGGTTGCCGGGTGGGCCCGCGAACACCCGCCCCGAACGTGAAACCCAGCGCACCGGTCGAGACGCACGACCATCAGAACAGCACGACGAAGGGGACCGTGTTCCTTTCCTTGGCCTGAACTTCCGACAGTCATGTCGAAGACGCGGTGAGCGCTCCGACCACACGGTGAAAGCACCCCCCGCGGGGGTCCTACCGGAGGAGCACGACCATGCGGAAGATCATCCACTTCGTCCACACCTCGCTGGACGGCTTCGTCGAGGGTCCGAACGGCGAGTTCGACTGGCCCGTCATGGGGCCGGAGCTGTCGGCCTACTCCTTGAGCCAGGTGGAGCGGGCCGACACTTTCCTCTACGGCCGTCCGGTCTGGGAGATGATGGTCGGCTACTGGCCGAACGTCGAGTCCGTCTCCGACGACCCTCACGACCTCAAATTCGCCCCCGTCTGGCGACGTACTGCCAAGGTGGTGTTCTCCCGCACGCTGCGCGACCCCGGCCACGGCGCACGGGTCATCGACGGCACGAACCTGGTCGAGCAGGTCACCACGCTCAAGACCGAGCCGGGCAAGGACCTGCTGTTGATGGGTGGCGCGTCTCTGGCCGCCGAGCTCACCGCTCGCGGTCTGATCGACGAATACCAGGTCATTGTGCACCCGGTCGTTCTCGGCGGCGGCAAGGCCCTGTTCACCGGATTCGAGCATCGGCTCGATCTGCAGCTGGTCGATTCGCGGACTCTCGACGCTCGGACCGTTCTGCTACGCCACCGGCCCGCCTCCCACTGAGGACCGCCCCGAAATCCACACGGCTTCTTCGACCATTCTGATGTGCAGGTGCTCCCCAACGGTCATCCGCCGGGGGAGGTCCGTCGTCGCGGCGCTCTGCGAGTGGCTTGTCCACACCAGCCGCCGCCACAAAGGAGGGCTTGGCTCAGCGGTGCGAGCACGGCGTTCCCGTGACCGATCTGGAACCGATCGCCGGTGACGGCATAACGGGGACGGTCGTTCACTTCCGCCCGGACGAACACCTGCCCACGCACGCAGAGGCCGGCGGGCTGGACGACAACGCCCATCCGCCCGATACGCCCGACCGACGTAGCATTGTGAAGCTGACCAGGAGGAGTCATCGTGCGCATCGCCATTCCGCTGTTTGAACGGTTCACGGCCCTTGACGCAGTCGGCCCGTACGAGGTGCTCAAATTTCTCCCTGACGCCGAGATCGTGTTCGTCGCCGAGGAGCCGGGGCCGGTGCGAGATGTTCCTGAGTGGTTGGCCATCAGCGCCGACGCTGCTTTCGCCGATATCGACTCCTGCGATGTACTGCTCGTTCCGGGAGGGCCAGGCGCTCGAGGCCTCCTCCAGGACGACGAGCTTCTCGGCTGGATCCGTCGAATGCACGAGGGGAGCGTCTGGACCACCTCCGTCTGCACAGGCTCGCTGCTGCTGGCCGCAGCGGGGTTGCTCGAAGGACTTTCCGCGACGACGCACTGGGCGGCAACCGACGTGCTGGAATCGTTCGGAGCCACCTACACGCCTGAGAGAGTCGTGTTCCAGGAGAAGATCGTGACGGCTGCGGGGGTTTCGTCGGGCATCGATATGGCCCTCGCCTTGGCGGAACGGATCGCTGATCAGACCACGGCCGAGGCGATCCAGCTCGCCATCGAGTACGATCCTCAGCCGCCTTTCGACGCAGGATCCCCTGCCAAGGCGCCACGGGCCGCCAAGGATCTTCTCGCCAGGGGAATGGGAGTTCGTTGACGTCCGGGCGAGGACGAGGGTGCCGCCGGGAGTGGCGGGAACCGGGTCCCGGCGGCCGTCTCGCCATGGGACTCTCCCCGCCGGATGTGAACATCTCACCCGCGCATCGCTGAACTGCTGACGAAGGGCGGGACGGACCAGGCCGGCTCGCCGTGGCCGGGCCGTACACGTCACAGGCGAAGCGACCGGTCAGGTCGGGGGCGTCCGGCTCAGTGTCCCGGCCAGAACGGGTCCCGGCCGATGAAGCCCACCAGTCTGGTCTGGACATCCGAGCCGGCGGGCACCTCGACCCGGGTGCCGTACTGGCCGGAGGAGCGGAGGACCTCCTCCATCTGCTCCATCGGGCCGAGGAGCTGGGCACAGAAGTCGGGGTCCAGCCGGTCGTCCTGGCCGGTTGCCCTGGACAGATCCCAGGTGTGCATGAACACGTCAGCGGTGTAGAACTGGTCGATCGCGGTCGCCAGAGGCAGGCTGCCCGTGTGCGGGTTGGTGAGTTTCCGGTGGGCGGTCTCCGGATCGTCCAGCACGGCCTGCACGGCGTCGCAGTGAACTTGCCACGCGGCGACCGGGTCCTCGTCCACCGACGGGCCGCGGCGCAGTTCGATGCCGGCGCCGGAGGCCAGGAACCCGGGGAACCACTCGGTCAGGTGCCGAACGATGTCGCGGGCGGTCCAGCCGGCGACCGGGGACGGCACGTCCCAGGACCTGGTTGCGCGGACCCGGTCGGTGAACAGTCCGGCGACCTGCCGGTGTCGCTCGGCGGGGCGGTCAGACAGCGCCATCGATGATCATCCTCTCCAGCTTGGCGTAACCTTCGTCGACACCGACCTCCATACCGCTACGCAGCAACGCGTCGCGGCCTTCGAAGCTGTCGACCAGCGACTGCGACCGCAGCCGCGTACGGCCGTCGCCCAGGCCCTCGAACCACAACGTCTCCAGCGCGACTCCGTCGGGATCGCCCTCGAAGGTGAAGGTCTGCACGATGCGGTCCGGCCGTACCTCGTGGAAGCAGCCGTGGAACCGGTATTCCGTGTCGTCGTGCACCGAGACGTACCGCCAGCTGCCGCCGGTTCGCGCGTCCCAGTGCTCGATCCGGGTGGCCGTGGCATCGGGGCCCACCCACCGGGCGAACAGCGCGGGATCGGTGTGGGCGCGGAACAGTTGCCCGGGCGTCGCCGCGAAGTCACGAGTCGTCCGGATGATCGGCACCCCCGGGTCGGCTTCGATGGCCGTCTCCTTGATCGTGCTCATGTGGTTCGTCTCCGTTCATCTCCGCCAGGACGGCGTCAAGGCGGCGGTAGCGCTGCTCGACGCGGCGCCGGTGGCGCTCGATCCAGGTGTCCATCAGGTCGAAGGCCTGGGCCTCCAAGCGCACCGGCCGGGGCTGTGGTCCGTGCGGCCGGCTGACGAGCCCGGCGTCCTCCAGCACCCGCAAGTGCTTGTAGACGGCCTGCAGCGTCATCCGGTACGGCTCGGCCAGCTGGCTCACGGTCGCGTCGCGCTCCGAGAGCCGGGCCACCATGTCGCGCCGCGTCGGATCCGCGAGGGCGGCGAAGACGCGCGACAGCGTGTCCGTGGTCATCGGCCCCTCCAGTTTCAACTCAATGGTTGAAAACTGTAGGCCGACGGCGCCCATCCGTCAACCCAGAAGTTGAAAGCGCTGCTCATGGGCCGAGCTGTCCTGTGGTCAACGTCTGCTCCGCGGCCGACCGGACAACAAGAACCCCAGCGCCGGCCGAGCCGGGCGGCCGGCCGGCTGCCCACCACCTGGCCCCGGCTCCTGCGCCGGGCCCCTGATTCATGTGCGGCCCCGGGACACCGCGGCCTGGCGGGGGCTCGTAGTGCGCTACGGAGTGCCGTGACGCGGCGGTGGTGACCCTCGACGTCCGATCGTTTCTCCCTGTCGCTGAGCGCGCCGTGTCGATCGCCGGCGAGCTGGTGATCGCCGGACCAGTGCCATCGACCCGGCACGAGGGCCGGACATGACGACGGCCTACGCACTGAGAGCGGGTATCAGGGCAGGGCGGGGG
>NZ_SMKO01000234.1 GCF_004348685.1 Nonomuraea deserti
TCACGTGATCGTCCAGATGCACATAGAGTGCGGTCAGAAGGGCGTCCAAGTCAGTCTTCACACACCGACCATGGACGCCCTTCGTCACGCCCGCAGCCGATCACCGAATTTCACATCAGCGATCTAGGCGTCGCCGCTTCGCCGCGTCACGGATCGCACGGCCTCTTCGGTACGCCCGATCACGGCGCTCCCGTCGTCGGCCGTGATGATCGGCCGCTGGATCAGGACGGGGTTCGCGGCCAGCGCGCCGATCCAGCGGTCACGCTCGCCCGGCTCGCGCGGCCAGGAGGCCATGCCGAGCCGGTCGGCGACGGGCTCACCCGTGCGGGTGATGTCCCACGGTTCGAGGCCGAGCCTGGCCAGCACCTCGCGGATCTCGCTCGCCGTCGGAGGATCGTCGAGATAGCGGCGCACGGTGTACGCGGCGGCCTCGGCGTCCAGGATCGACAACGCCGAACGGCACTTGGAACAGCCGGGATTGATCCAGATCTCCATGACCCGATGATCCCCCATCCGCCGCCCGTCGTTCAGCGGCGGGGCACCGGGAGCAGGGCGAGGTGCTCACTGGTCACCAGGTCGAACCTCAGGGCCAGCGAGACCAGCGCGTGACGCTGCCAGTCGGCCTTGCCGTCGCTGCCCTGCGGGCTCTTGACGTGCAGCTTCTTCTCCGCGAGATAGCCGATGTGAAAGCCGATGGCGGTGCGGCTCAGGCCCAGGTCGGGGAGCCGTTCGGCGATCTCGGGGATGGTCGGGATGCGCGAGGTCGACGGGTCGCGCAGGCGCGGCTCGCACAGCGCCACCAGGATGCGGAAGTATTTGGCGTTCTGGTCGAGGGGGTAGGCCACCTGCGTGGCCGCGCCGCCGTCGGCGCCTCCCGGCGGCACGTGCACGTGCTGCGGCGCGAAGACCAGGAACGACACCGTGCCGTCGACCGCGGGCAGGCTCACCCGGGAGAACTCGAACGAGATCGGCGCCCCGACGCGTCCCGGCTGCACCTTCACGAACTCCCCGCCGCCCTCGGGGTTCTCCACCACGTACGTCTTCGACGTGCTGAGGTTGGACAGCAGCCAGTAGTCTCCCACCGCGACGATCTTGCCGGCGCGGCGGGAGACCGCGGGGTCGTCCAGCACGATGTCCACCGGCGAGCCTGGGGTGCCGCGCCCGAAGAACGCCTGCTCGCCTGGCTCGAGCTCCAGAGAGTACGGCCGGTCGTCGGTCGGCGTGGCCGCCATCTGGATCAGGATCGTGCTGTGCATCGGGGGACCTTACTCGTGTTCTGATAGAGGTGTCGAGGTCATTCGGGCAGCGGCTTGCCGCCAGGGCCGCGGCATGCGCGCAGACCGGCGTCGGGCTCGTCGTTTCCGCCCCCGCGGAAATAGACCTCGCTCACGTAGCCCCACCTGTCGTTGTCGGCCATGGTGGCCGCCCACCAGTAGTTGTGGTAGCGACCCAGCTCATGGCGGGCGCCGACCTTCTCGCAGAGATACCAGTCGTTGCCCGCCGGATTGATGTACCCGACGATCGTGCCCCTCTTCGCCGACTTGTAGACCGGGATGCTCCCGCTCGGCGACCAGTCGGGACAGTTCTGGACCTGGTAGTTGCCGTGTTCGTACGCCTTGCCGCACGGCCGGCCGTCTCCGGCGGCCTGCGCGGCGGGTGCGACGGCGGCCAGGAGGCCCAGGGTGAAGGCCCCCGCGATCGCGGCCCGTCGAACCATCATGGTGCATTCCTCCCCGTTTCGGTGTTGCAACCCGATCCTGGGCGCCACCTGGCAAGCGAGTAAACCTGTCAGCTGCGAGGGGACATGGACGAATACCGTGCCCATCGGCCATGATGAGCCGAATGACGGCGCCATCCCACGCAGGCCGCTACCGGATCGAGCAGCTCATCGGCGTCGGGGGTTTCGCCTCCGTGCATCTGGCTCACGACGACGAGCTGCGCTCGCCGGTGGCGGTCAAGATTCTGGCGGACAACTGGGCCCGCAAGACCGACGTGCGCGAGCGCTTCCTGCAGGAGGCGCGCCTGCTGCGCAGGGCCGACTCCCACCTGCTGGTGCAGGTCTTCGACATCGGCGAACTCGACGACGGCCGGCCCTACTTCGTGATGACGTACGCCGACCGCGGCACCCTGGCGGAGCGCCTGGCCAGCCGCCCGCTCCCCGTCGACGAGGCGCTCGGCGTGATGGGCGACATCTGCCAGGGTGTGGCCGTGCTCCACAGCATCGGGGTCGTCCACCGCGACCTGAAGCCGTCGAACGTGCTGTTCTGCTCCCGTCCCGAGGGCGGCGAGCGGGTCATGGTGGCCGACCTCGGCATCGCGCGGTCGACCGACCATCTGAGCGGGCTGACGCTGCCCGCGGGATCGCCCGGCTATCAGGCCCCCGAGCAGCTCTACTTCGACGGGGCGCCGGACGCGCGCGCCGACGTGCACGGGCTGGGCGCGCTGGCGTACCACATGCTCACCGGCAAGGTGCCCGCCAAGCAGGAGCACCGCGTGCCGCCCAGCGCGCTGAACCCCGAGGTGTCGGAGGTGGTCGACGTCGCGGTGACGCGGGCCCTGGATCCCGACCGGGAGGTTCGCTGGCCCGACGCCGCCGCGTTCGGCGCGGCCCTGAGGTCGTCCACCGTTCCCGAGCCCGCTCCCCCGCCCGCACCGCATGACGACGGCGGGCCGCCCGAGGATGAGCCGGGCCACGACGGGACATCGCCGTCCCGGCCGGCGCACGAGGGCCCGCGGCGGCCGGGACGGCGTACGGCGATCGTCGTCGGCACCGGAGTCGTCGTCGTGGCCGCCGCGACCGTGACGGCCGTGGCGCTGACCTCGTCGCCTCCCGTCGATCCGCCGCCCGAGCCGGGCACGACGGCCGGCTCGCCGGTCGCGTCGTCCACGGGCGACGCGACCGGCGGCCACCTGCGCGCCGGCTCCGACATCCCCGACGAATACCGCGCGCTGATCGTGCAGGCCGGCACCTACTGCGAGCTGCCCGGCCTGAGCCCGGCCCTGATCGCCGCGATGCTCAAGGCGGAGTCCGGCTACGACCCCGACCTCTCCGACAAGGCCAACGACGAGTACGGCATCGCCAGGTGGACCCCCGAGGTGTTGTGGCACTGGCAGCCGGGCGGCCTCCAGCGTCCCAAGCCCTCGCCGCCGTTCAGCCCCGAGCTGTCGATCGTCTCCATGGGGCGGTTCATGTGCCGGCTCGGCCCTCAGGTCGCGAAGGTCCCCGGCGATCCCGCGCTGAAGCTCGCCGCCCTCTACCGCAGCGGCGTCGCCCCGCTGAAGCAGGCGAAGGGCGTGCCGGCGAAGTGGCGCGACTACACCACCAAGGTGGCCGGCTACATGCGCGACTACCAGCCCGCCTGACGCTACACCCGGGCGCGCCCATCAGCCCGCCTGACGCTCCACCCGGCCGGCGCGGCTGATCTGGGCGGCGCACGCAGCCGATCTTAGGCCGGTGTTACGCGCTCCTTCCTATGGTGACGCCCGAAGACTTTTCGGGAGTGCACATGTCACAGAGAAGGGCGAAGCGCAGGCGCGCCGTCATGCGGGGCGAGGAGGCCAGGCGGCGGGAGCGCGCCAGGCGGCTGAGACGCAGGATCGCGTACGCGACGGCCGCCTTCGTGGCGGTCGCTTTCGTCACGACCGGGGTGCTGGCGTACGTCACGATGGACCCGCCGGCCAGGAGTTCGCCCGCCGCCTCGCCCTGACCCGCACGCGATCAGGGCGATGCGGCGGGCTGCGGCGTCCTGGCGTGCCCGCCCGGCGGTGCGGACGGCTCGCCGGTGGCCGTGCCGGTCACGCGGATCTGCGACGGCGGCGGGGCCTGGCGGTGGCCGGCGGTGAGGATGACCAGCACGCACAGCCCGGTCAGCATGACCACGGTGAGGAACACGCACACGACCTCGCACGCGGACACCTGGCAGGCGAAGCGCTGCGGGCCCTGGTGGCAGGGCGACGCGTTGAGCGCGTCGATGCGGTGCGCGAAAGGAGGGTCCTCCCGGCGGAGCTCCTGCTCCATCTCGGCCAGGGCCCTTCGCTCCCAGTCCGACAGGCTCATGGCCGGCTACCGGGTCGGCGGCTGGTCGCCGGGCGTGAAGCTGGTCACATCGTTCTCCCTCGTCATGCCGGGGGGAACGTTCCTTCGCGCCGCCCCTGGCGGGGCGATGCTGGTCAGCCGCCGCGCTCCTACCCTGGGCGCTCGCCACGAATCGCCCGTTACCGTTACCAGCCAGTTCTCTTGCCATGTTTACGCCCGAGGGGCCAGGGCATGCCCGTGTTCGCCCGGCCCTGTGATCGCTGCCGGCTTGGTCCCGGCGGAAAGGAGTGGCGTGACTGTCCCGCACCGGCCACGCGAGGAATATCGCGGGCATACCGCCTGCACGCCTCCGCCCACCGGCCAGCTCTTCGAGATCGTCGTCCTGGACACCACGGGAGACGACGGCCACGCGCGGTGGAGCACGGTCGGCTGGGGGGTCGACCGGGCCGACGCCGACGCGATCGCCAGGACGTACGTGACCCGGCAGCTCTGCCCGTACGAGGCGGTCCAGATCCGGCACGACGGGCGGCTGCTCGCCGAGCACCGGCGCCCGCTCGATGAGGCGGCGCACCGCGAGCGGTGACACACGGTCTCGCGGCCGTTCCGTCCCGTAGTGCCGCTGTGTGCCGCCATATCAATCTGCGCATGCCTTGAGCGACATGGATGTCGCCATGCGTACCTCCAATCGGCAGATTCCGGTTTTTCTGGAGGTACGTAATGCACCGCAGAGTCGCCCTGCTCTCCGCCGCCGCGGTCGTGGCCGGCGTCCTGGCGCCCGCGGGCGCCGCGCAGGCCGGCGCCTTGAGCGGCCCTGACCGCGACGGGCCCGTCAGGTGGTCGGCCACGGACTCGTGGTCGGAACGCAGGACCGTCTCGCAGTACTGGACCCGGCAGCGCATGCTGGCGGCACAGCCGCTGTCGTCGCCCGCGCCGCGGCGCACCGCCCGCTCGGAGCAGCCTTCCCGGGGCAACCCGTGGTCGGCCCGCGGCGCCTCGGCCACCACCGGCGGACGCGGTTCGTGGACCACGCGCAGTTCCTCCACCGCACCGTCGCGTGGCACGCCGTGGTCGGTGGCCGCCACCTCGGCCGTCAGGCGGCAGGCCGCGGTGCCGAACAGCCCCGGCCTCCAGTGGACCGACGCGGGCGCGGTGGTGCGCACCACCGGCCGGGTCTTCTTCACCACCGCGGACGGCCAGAACTCCTCCTGCTCCGGCACGGCCGTGACCAGCACGAACGAGAGCGTGGTGATGACCGCGGGGCACTGCGTGAAGCTGAACGGCCAGTTCCATCGCAACTGGGCGTTCGTCCCGGCCTTCGATGACGGGCGGCGGCCGTTCGGCACGTGGGTGGCCAGCCGGTTGCTGACCACCCAGCAGTGGAACGCGCGCGAGGACATCAATTTCGACGTCGGCGCCGCCGTGGTCGCGCCGCTGCAGGACCGGACGCTGACCGACGTCGTGGGCGGGCAGGGGGTGGCGTTCAACCAGCCGAGGATCCGGCAGATGTTCTCGTTCGGCTATCCGGCCGCGGAGCCGTTCGACGGCTCCGAGCTGATCTACTGCAGCGGGCGGTCGTTCAACGACACCGTCCAGACACAGGACCTGGGGCTGCGCTGCAACATGACCGGCGGTGCCAGCGGCGGCCCGTGGTTCCAGGGGTTCGACGAGTCCACGGGGCTGGGCTGGCTGAACTCCGTCAACAGCTTCAAGTACAACTTCGCACCGGACTTCATGTTCGGCCCGTTCTTCGGGAACGAGGCGATGGCCGTCTACCGCGCCGCCCAGAACACCAACGCGCTCTGAGGGGTGTTCCCGGCCTGGATCCGCTCCGGATCCGGGCCGGAAACAGCATGTGTAGATCTTTTCCGCACACCTTCATGTAGAGGACAGTGGTGTTTATACTCCTTTAATGCGTTTCGTCCTTTTTGTCATGATTTTCGCTGCCCTGATCATGAGCCCCTCCGCGCCGGCAGCAGCCATCACCAACGGCATCGCCGACGGAAACGCACACCCTGAAGTGGGCGCGCTCGTCGCGAAGAAGGCGCACCCCGACGGGTCATGGGCCTACTGCACCGGCACGCTCATCGCGCCCACCGTCTTCCTCACCGCCGCCCACTGCGGGGAGCCCGGGCAGAAGACCGCCAGGGTCACCTTCGCCGACCGCTACCGCCCCGGGAGCACGCACTACACCGGGCGTTACGTGCCGGATCCTCGGTTCAAGGACGAATCAGCCCTGCACGACATGGCCGTAATCCTTTTCGACAAGCCCGTCCCGGGCATCAAACCCGCCCAGCTGCCCCGCGAGGGGATGCTCGACGAGCTCGAAGCCGAGGGCAAGCTGCAGAAGTCGGACTTCACCCCCGTCGGCTACGGCTCCCTCAACCCCACCAAGAAGAAGCACGGCCCGCGATTCCACTACCCGGACACCCGCAACCAGGCCACCATCTCCTTCAAGAACCTCTCACGCCGATGGCTCGACCTGTCGCTGAAGTCCGAAGGCGACGGCAGCACGTGCTTCGGCGACTCCGGCGGCCCGAACTTCCTGGGCGGCCCCGAGTCGCACCTCCTCGTCGCCACCTCGATCAGCGGAGCCGACGACATCTGCCGGGGCACCAACTACGACTACCGCCTGGACACCCCCTCGGCCCAGAGCTTCCTCGACGAGTACGTCGCCCTCCCGTGAACCGCGGTCACGCCACCGACGAGCCCGGCTACCCCAGGTCCGCCAGGACCCTGCGCTGGTACGACGTGAGCGGCGGCCGGCTCGCGTCACGGGCCACCTGCGCGGCGCGCTCCCTGTCCCCCATCCGGCTCAGCGCCCGCGCGCACAGGTAGGCCACCAGCCCCTGGTCACGCCCCGCGACCAGCGCCACCTCCAGCTCGGCCGCGGCCTCCTCGGCCCGGTCGAGCTCGGCCAGGGCCAGCGCCCTGGCCGCGATGGTGGCCGGCTCCTCCGGCTGCCGCACCCGGTCGAGATCGCGCAGCGCCTGCGCGGGCCTGCCGAGGTCGGCCAGGATCTCGCCACGCGCCTGCAAGGCCACGGGCGTGTCACCGTCCGCGGCGAGCACGCCGTGCAGGATGGGCAGCGCGGCCCGCGGGTCGCCCGCGTGCCACACCGTCATCGCCAGCTCCACCCGCACCGTCAGGTCGTTGGGCACCCGCCCCACCGCCGACTGCAGCTCGTCCATGAGCAGCCGCATGATGTCGTCGAAGAGCCGGACCTCCGTCTCGCGACGTGGCGCGGCGTACCAGCGGTCGAAGTTCGGGATGAGCCAGTCGGCGTACGGCGTGCCGCCGTCGCCCGCGGGCAGCCCGGGCGGCGGCTCGGCCCAGTTGCCGTGCGGCAGCAGGAAGTCGATCCTGGGCGGCCGCGACTCCAGCAGCGCCTCGGAGGTGGCGATGGGGTCGTTGCGCGCGTCGACGGTGCAGAGCAGGCCGCCGAACAGGTGGCGGTAGCGGCCGCCGAGCAGGCCGAGCGCGGCGGTGACCGTCGCGTGGCTGCCGCGGCCGTCGGCCCGACGCCGGTGCCGGTCGTGGCCCTCGGCGTCGCCGTCGAGGCTGACGCCCACGCGGACGTTCAGCTCGTCGAACAGCCGCAGGTATGCCTCGTCCAGGCGCATCGCGTTGGTCTGCAGGCTGACGTCGAGGCGGACGGCCGGGCCCAGCGCCTTCCTGACGGCCTGGACGGTGTGGGCGATGTGGTCGGGGCCGGCGAGGAGCGGCTCCCCGCCGTGCAGGATCACGTGGACGGAGGGCATCCGGTGCGCGTGAGCGTGCTCGGCGATGCGGGAGGCCGCCTGCGCGATGACGCTCTTCGACGCCCGTCGCGGCTGGGATTTCCAGCTCTGGTCGGCCATTTCATAGACGTAGCAATAATCGCAGCTGAGATCGCATCTGCTGTGTAGTTTTAGGATGAACTGGCACAAAGGCCACGGCTGCCACCCATCAGGCAGTGGAGCCGTGTCCTGGGGCTTCAGATCGCCCAGCCGAGAATCCGTTCGGGCGTGACACGAGCGAAACTATCGCTCGCGGGGCGCGCGGTGCGCGATGTCACGGATGTGCGGAGCCGTGGGCCGCCGCGGTCGCGGCTCCCGCGCGGCGCGCGTGTCCACCGGCGAACGATCGCACCATCCGGGGTCTTTGGCGGGTTCGGTGTCGAATGACGCCTTCTTTACACCCCGCCCTACCTGATTGCGCTAACTTGAGTGAGAAATGATCTACCGCGGAGGTCGGGGAAATGGTGGAGCAGGGGCGTAACGGACCGACGGGCATCGACGTCACCAGGCCGAGCGTCGCCCGGATGTACGACTACTACCTCGGAGGAAAGGACAACTTCGAGATCGACCGGGAGGCCGTGCGCCAGGTCGAGAAGGCGATGCCCGAGATCCGCCAGCTGGCCCAGGAGAACCGCGCGTTCCTGCGCCGCGCCGTGCGCCACATGGCCCGCAACGGCATCCGGCAGTTCATCGACATCGGCTCCGGCCTGCCGACCGTGGGCAACACCCACCAGATCGCCCAGGAGATCGTCCCCGACGCCCGCGTGGTCTACGTCGACAACGACCCGGTGGTGCTGCAGCACGGCCGCGCGATCCTGGCGACCGACGACAACACCAGCGTGGCCGCCGCCGACATGCGCCGCCCCGCCGACGTGCTCGGCCACCCCGAGACGGTCAAGCTCATCGACTTCAGCGAGCCGGTCGGCGTCCTCATGATCGCCATGGTGCACTTCCTCACCCTGGACGAACGCGGCCCGATCATGCGCCAGCTGCACGACGCCCTGCCGGCCGGCAGCCACCTCACGGCCACCCATGTCACCACCGAGGCCCACTCGCCGGAGGCGGTCGCCCAGATCGAGGCCGTCTACGCCAGGACGCCGACGCCGATCTACTTCCGCGGGCACGAGGAGATCGTCCGCTTCTTCGACGGCTTCGACCTGGTCGAGCCCGGGCTGGTGACCATCGACACCTGGCACCCGGACCCCTCCGACCCGGCCCCGCAGGCCACGAAGTGGCTCTACGGCGGCGTCGGCCGCAAAGCCTGACGCTCCGGGCCCCCGCCCGGCCTCCAGCCCGCATGTGGCCCATGCGGGCTCACACGGGGGCGCGTTGAAGAGAACTTCAACTGCTGACATTATCTTTTGCGCCAGTGTTCAACACGGGATGACCGTGGAGCTCGGCGACCAAGGATGACGCATGTCTGTTCCGCTCTATCAGGCGAAGGCGGAGTTCTTCCGTACGCTCGGCCATCCCGTACGCATCCGGGTGCTGGAGCTCCTGCAGGAAGGGCCCCGGTCGGTTCGTGACATGCTCGGCGCCGTCGACGTCGAGCCCTCCAACCTGTCCCAGCATCTCGCGGTGCTGCGCCGGACCGGGATCGTGACGGCGACCCGGGAGGGCGCCACCGTCGTCTACGCCCTGAGCAGCGGAGACGTGGCCGAGCTGATGCGCTCGGCGCGCCGGATCCTCACCGATGTGATCGCCGGGCAGGGCGAGCTGCTGGCCGGGCTCCGCGACGCCGAGCCCCGGCGCCCGCCTCCCGGATGACCTGCGATAAGCGGGCAACAACCTCTAAATTTCGCGATTTGTCTCTATTTACGGGCGATTTGTTCACTAAGGTCTGCCTGCATGGGAATGCCGATCAGTAACCCGGCGGGCCCGGGGGCGGCCTGGGTGCCGCCGACCGACGTCGAGCGGGCATTGTTCGAGGCCAAGTCGCGCGGTGACTGGGACGCGTACGTGAGCGTCCTGCTGGGCGTCGACACGTTCTCCTACAAGCCGAAGGACCGCGTCGACAACCGCAAGCTGGTCGTCAACTGGCTGACGGAGCAGGGGCCGGAGGGCAAGGACTGCCTGGTCGTCCGCACCCGGGGCGAGCTGCCCCCGAGACGGCACGACGCCGTCGCCTGCGAGGTCGACCTGCCCTTCCCTCCCGAGGAGTGGTGGGGCGGCGAGCTGCAGGGGCTGCTGGTCAACCCGGGGAGCCCGTCGGGGGCGTACTTCTCCGACGCCAAGCGCAAACGCCGGCACTGGAAGTCGCTCAAGAAGAGCGTCCCGAAGCGCGGTCACGGCGCCGACCAGCTGCTCACCCGGTACACCGGCCCCCTGCGCGGGCCGCTCGCCCACGGTCTGGCCTGCGGCGGGCACCTCGCCGTGCACAACGGGGTGATCTGGAACGAGGTCGGCGACGTCTACACCCACTACGAGGGCGACGTCGAGACCCTGCGCGAGTCCTGGGGGGTCACCGACCGTGGCGGCTGGCAGACGCAGGTCACCGCCCTGCTGGAGGGGCGCAACAGCCCGGTCGAGCCGGAGTTCCTGCTCCAGGTGAGAAGCGACCTGGCCCGCCAGTTCCCGGGCTCGCACCGCGACCCGTCGATGTGGCAGCAGGCGGCGGCCGGCGTGCTCGCCGAGAAGGGCATGGGCCCGCCCGGCATCGACGCCATGATGCAGCTGATCGGGCGGATCGCTCGCTACGAGGACCGGTTCCGCGCCGACGGCATCCTGCCGCCCGACGGGTACGTGACCTCGGCACTCGGCTACGACTTCGGCCGGGCGGTGAACTTCGCCCGCTGGGGGCTCAGCGCCCGCTTCGCCGAGCCGTTCGAGGTGGAGCAGGTGGTGATCAAGGCCGGCGAGCTGACCCGGCAGGTGTACGGGACGTGGGAGTCGTTCTCCGCCGGTTACATCCTGGGACGGGTGCTGCGCTTCGACGAGGAGGCGTTCGGCCACATGTACGACTCCGCGCTCACCCCGCACCGCATCCTCACCCGGGATCCCGGCAGCCCGTGGCGGAACATCCCGTTCGCCCTCGACGCCCCCCGGTAGCCCCGGCCGTGCGCGACCGGCCCCTCGGCGGCCCGGCCGTGCGCGACGGGGCCCCCGGCAGCCCGGCCGCCCCTCCGGCTCCGAGCCCCGGCCGGCGGGGAAAATGTCCGGTCTACGTCCGGTCGCAGCCCTGGCCCCGCTCCGCTCGATGAACGAGGCTGGAGGAAAACCGGAGCTGAAGGAGACCGTCTCCTGGAAGCAGCGACGATCGCGACGTTCGGGGCGGCACTGCGCGACGCCAGGACGAGAGCCGGGCTGACGCAGGCGGAGCTCGCCCGGCGGGCCCGCATCAGCGTCCGCGCTATCCGTGACATCGAGCTCGGCCGGGCCAGCCCGCAGCCGGCCTCCGCCCGGCGGCTGGCCGACGCGGTGGGGCTGGAGCCGCCGAGCGCGGGAGAGCCCGTGGAGCTGGAGGTGCTGAGCCGGTTCCGGGTCCGCGTCGGCGGCAGGTGGCTGGCCCCCGGGTCGATGAAGCAACGGTCCCTGCTGGGACTCCTGGCGTTGCAGCCGGGCGCCGCGGTCAGCTACGACGAGATCGCCGAGGTGCTGTGGGGTCCCGACGCGCCCTCCTCGGGCCGGCGGCTCATCCACACCCATGTCGCCCGGCTGCGCAGGCTCATGGAGCCGGGCCTGCGCCGGCCGGCGGCGGCGAAGGTCCTCATCGGCGTGCGCGACGGCTACCGGTTGTCGGCCGAGAACATCCGGCTCGACCTGGTGCGCTTCGACGACCTGGTGCGCCGGGCGGGCGAGGCCGACGGCGGTGACGCGCTGGAGCTGCTTGACGAGGCCCTGTCGTGCTGGCGCGGCCGGCCGCTGGCCGACCTGCCGACCGCCCTGCAACACCATCCCGCCGCGGTCGCGGCCAGGGGGCGGTGGCTGGAGACGGTGACCTCCCATGCCGAGCTGGCCATGAGCCTCGGCGCATACGGACGCGCGGTGGAACCGCTGCGCGCGGGGACGGCCGCGGAGCCGCTGCACGAAGGGCTGCACGCCCAGCTGATGCTCGCGCTCTCCGGCTGCGGGCAGCAGGCGGCGGCGCTGACCGTCTTCGACCAGATCCGCGCCAGGCTGGTGGACGAGCTGGGCATCGAGCCCGGCTACCTGGTGCGGGAGGCGCAGGCGCGGGTTCTCCACGGCACCCTTCCGCGCCGGGAGCACGGCACCCCCTCGTGGTGGCGGCCCGCGCAACTCCCGCCCGACGCCGCCGGGTTCGCGGGCCGTGCCAAGGAGCTGGCCTTCCTCGACGGGTTGCCGCGGGCCGGCGATGCCGTCGTGGTCGTCACGGGGATGCCGGGGGTGGGCAAGACGGCGCTGGCCCTGCACTGGGCCCACCGGATCGCGGGCCGCTTCCCCGACGGGCAGCTGCACGTGAACCTGCGCGGCTACGACCTGGCGTCGCCGCTGGAGCCGGCCCAGGCGCTGGCGGCCATGCTCGGCGCGCTGGGGGTGCCCGCCGACCAGGTGCCGGTCGAAGTGGACGAGGCCGCCGCGCTCTACCGGACGTTGCTGCACGACCGGCGCCTGCTGGTGCTGCTCGACAACGCCCGCGACGCCGAGCAGGTGCGCCCGCTGCTTCCCGGGCGTACCGGCAGCCTGGTGCTGGTGACCAGCCGCGACCACCTGACCGGCCTGATCGTCACGCACGGCGCGCGCAGGCTCGACGTGGGGCCGCTCACGCAGGAGGACGGCCTCGCGCTGCTGGCGCGCGTCCTCGACCGCGGCGGTGACGACGTCGAAGGCGCGGCCGCCGCACGGCTCGTGCAGGCGTGCGGGCGGCTGCCGCTCGCCCTGCGGATCGCCGCGGCCACCCTCGCCGAGCACCCCGACCAGTCCATCGGCGGTTACCTCGACGGGCTCGGCTCCGCCGGCCTGCTGACCGGTCTGGCCGTGGAGGGCGATCCGCAGGCCTGCGTGAAGATCGCCTTCGACCACTCCTACCGCGACCTGCCCGCCGCCGCGCGGCGGCTGTTCCGGCTGCTGGGGCACGTACCCGGCACCGACGTGCGCGCCGACGCCGCCGCCGCGCTCGCGGACCTCCCCGCCGGTCAGGCGGAGAGCCTGCTCCGCCTGCTGGTCAGCGCCCATCTGGTGGAGGCGCGCGGATCAGGCTGGTACGGCCTGCACGACCTGCTGCGCCTGTACGCCCGCGAGCAGTCCCACGGCGAGGACGCCGGCCCCGCGCTGACCAGGTTGATGGACTGGTACGTGCACACCGCCGACGCCGCCGCAGGGCTGCTCTACCCGGGGAAGGTGCGCCTGCCGATCGGCGCCCGCCCCGCCACGGCCGCCGCGTTCGGCGACGAGGCCGGGGCGGTGGCCTGGATGGAGCGGGAAAAGGCCAACCTGGTGGCCGCCGTCCGACACGCCGCCGAGCACGGGCCGCGGTCGGCGGCGTGGCTGCTCGCCGACACCCTTAGGGGATATTTCTGGATCCAGTGGCCGGCCCCCGGCTGGGGCACGACCGTACGCAGCGGCCTGGCGGCGGCCGCCGGCGCGGGCGACCTGCGCGCCCAGGCCGCCTGCCATCTCGGCCTCGGCACCGCTCACCAGGCCACCGAGCAGTACGCGCAGGCCGTCCGGCACTACACCACGGCCCTCGAACTGGCCCGCCAGGCGGGATGGTCCGACGGTACGGCGGAGATCCTCTACGAGCTGGGGCTGGCGCGCTGGTGGCTCGGCGCACCGCAGGACAGCGCCGACCTGCTCACCAACGCGCTGGCGTTGTACCAGCGGACCGGCCGGCCCGCCGGGCAGGCCGCGGCCCTGCTGCACCTCGGCGTCGTGCAGCGGCACCTGGGCCGGCTCCGGTCCGCCGCCACCTATCAGGCCCGCGCGCTGGCCGCGTACCGCAGGCTCGGCTCCCGGCTCGGGCAGGCCCAGGCGCTCGGCAACCTCGGCATCACCTACCACGAGATGAGCCGGCCGAACCCGGCCGCGCAGCGCCTCGACACCGCGCTCAGCCTGCTGGAGCACGGCGAGAACCGGTTCGACCAGGCGTACTTCCTGTGCACCGCCGCCGCCGTGCACCGCGACGCGGGCCGCCTCGACGCGGCTTTGGACGCCGCCACGGCCGCGCACGACCTGTCCCGCGCCATCGGGCACCGCCCTCTGGAGGCCGACGCGTGCAACACCCTGGCCGGCGTGCACCTGGCGCTGGGAGACCACCGGCGGGCGCTCGACCGGTGCGGCCGTGCGCTGCAGCTGACCGGCGAGAGCGCCTTCCGCGCCCCGCGCGTGGGCGCGTGGCTCGGCCTGGCGGCGGCGCACCAGGACGCCGGGCGGCCCGCGGACGCCCTGGAGTCCGCCCGGCTCGCGCTCGCCGCCGCCTCCGCGGACGGGTTCCGGCTCCTGGAGGGGCGGTCGTGGGCCGCGATGGCCGGCGCCCAGCACGCGCTCGGCGACGCGCAGCAGGCTCTCCAGGACGCGGGCAAGGCGCTGGCGGTGTACCGGCTGACCGGTCACGCCCTGGGCGAGGCGCACATGTTGTCGCTCATCGGCTCGCTGGTGCGCGATCAGGACGGGGCGGAGGAGGCGCTGCCGTACTGGAGAGGTGCGTTCGGGTTGTTCCGCGGGATGGGCAGGCCCGAGGCGGAGGTCCTCAGGCCGTTGCTGCGCGGGATGTGGAGCGGCACCCGAGCGGCAGAACCTGCTGATCGCGAGCCGCCTGCCTGATCGCTCACGCCCACCCGGGCAAGGGCTCGGACCTGCGGCGACGACCGTCC
>NZ_SMKO01000235.1 GCF_004348685.1 Nonomuraea deserti
CCCGCGCCTGCTTAACGCCATTCCGCCTTGACGGCGGACTGACGTCCTGTGCGCCGCTACGCGGCAGGTTCGCTTTCCTCCCCAGGGCTGAAGCCCGGGGTCTCCAGCGAAGGAACGAGAGATGAACGAGTTGACGACGGCTCTGTGGGAGCGCCGCCCGCAGCAGGCGACGAGGATCGTCGACGCGCACGCCCACGCCGGGCCGTACAGCGTGTTCTTCATCCCCGACCCCGACCCGGCCGGGATGATCTCGGTGATGGACCGGTGCGGCGTCGCGCACGCGATGCTCTCCAGCCATCTGGCGATCCAGCTCGACGCCGCCAAGGGCAATGCGGCCACCGCGGAGATCGTGGACCGGGCGCCCGACAGGTTCACCGGCTACCTGACCGTCAACCCGTGGCAGGACCCGGTCGCCGAGCTCGACCGGTGGGGCGGCGACCCGCGCTTCGGCGGGGTCAAGCTCCATCCCGACCTGCACGAATATCCGCTGACCGGCTCGCGTTACGCGCCTGTCTGGGAGTACGCGGAGCTCACCGGGCGGCCGGTGCTCACCCACACCTACTCCGGCTCGCCGTACAACGACCTGCCCCTGGTCGACGAGGTGGCAGGGAGGCACCCGCGGGCCACGATCCTGGCGGGGCACTCGGGGGTCACGCCGCTGGGCATCGACCAGTCGATCGAGGTGGCCGAGCGGCACGAGCGGGTCATCCTGGAGGTGTGCGGATCCTTCAACACGGGCGCGGAGATCGCCGGGATGGTCCGCAGGCTCGGCGCGCACCGGGTCGTGTACGGGTCGGACTTCCCCTTCATCGATCTGCGCATGTCGCTAGGGCGGATACTGTTCTCAGATCTCAGCGACGACGACAGGGCAGCGGTACTCGGGGGCACGATCACCGCTCTGCTCGGGAGAACAGGGGCATAGAGGTGGACGGGCTACGATCCAAGATCGCGATTGGTGTGGTGGGACCGCACGATCTGGTCGAGCAGATCGTGCACATCGGCGCGAGCCTGCCGTCGGCCGCGTCGTTCCGGCTGGTGGGCGCCCCGCACACGGGTGAGCACGAGACGCGCGAGAAGCTCGCCAAGATAGCGGGCAACATCGACGCGGTCCTGTTCACCGGGCCCCTCCAGCACGACCTGGCCACCGAGGCCGGCGAGCTCCCGGTGCCCGCCACGTTCGTGCCCGTGAGCGGGGCCGGCCTCTACTCCAGCCTGCTGCGCGGCACGCTGTCCATGCGGATCGACCCCGCCAGGGTGAGCATCGACTCGATCGCGCGCGCCGACGTGGCCGAGGCCTACCAGGAGATCGGCGTGCCCATGGACGGCGTGCACGTCTCCGAATACCGCCAGCCCGACTCGGTGCGCGACTTCGTCGGCTTCCACGAGCGGCTCTACCGCGAGGGCGCCACCACGGCGGCGCTGACCACGGTCAGGACCGTGGCCCGCAAGCTGGAGGCGGCCAAGGTGCCGGTGCTGCGGATGAAGCCCACCCCGCACACGCTGCGGCTGGCCATCAACACCGCGACGCTGCTGGGCACGGGCAGCCGCCTGGAGGAGTCGCAGATCGCCATCGTGCTGGTCGAGCTCGCGGCCTCGGCCCGCCCGGCACAGTCGGGGCCGGGCAACTACTGGCAGCAGGAGCTGAAGCTGTCGTTGCACAGGTCGCTGCTCGCCGAGGCCCGGCTGATGGGCGCGACCGTGGCCCCGCGCGAGGAGAACAGCTACGTGATCACGGCGACGGTGGGGGCGCTCTCGCAGGCCACCGACGGGTTCCGGGTGGCGCCGTTCGCCGACCGGGTGCGCGCCGACCTGGGGGTGGTCGTCGAGGTGGGCATCGGGCTCGGCAACACCGCCCGCGACGCCGACGCCCACGCCCTCATCGCCGTCGAGCGGGCGCGCGCGGCCGACGCCACCTCCGCCTTCCTCGTCGGCGGTGACGGCACCGCGACCTCGCTGCCCCTGCGGCAGCGGCGCAGGCGGGAGCAGGTGGACGAGCCCATGGCCGACTCCAAGGCGGCCAGGACGCTCGACCGGCTCCTCCAGCGGCTGGGCGACGACCCCGAGGCGATGGTGGTCGACGCGGAGAGCGTGGCCGAGGTGCTGGGCGTCGCGCCGCGCAGCGCCCGCCGCGTGTTGCAGAGCCTCGTCGAGGAAGGGCTGGCCTGGGCTCTCCCGCCGGTCAGGTCGTCGCAGGCGGGCCGGCCGCGGCAGCCGTACCGGCTGGTGTCGCGCGCCGACTAGCGCGCCCCGGTGAGGGCCTCACAGGGGCAGGGGCCGGTGGTTGCGGCGATATTCGCTGGGCGAGCAGCCGACGTGCCGCTTGAACACGCCGCGGAACACCTTCGCGCTCAGATAGCCCGAGCGGGCGGCGACCGTGTCGATCGGCGCGGTGGTGGCGGTGAGCAGGATGCGGGCGTGGCGCAGCCGCAGCCCGGTCAGGTGACGCAGGAACGTCGTCTTCCGCACGTCGGCGAACAGGTGCGCGATGTAGAAGGGGCTGGCGGAGACGGCGTCCGCGACCGTGGCCAGCCGCAGGCGCGGATCGGTGTAGTGCGCCGCCATGTAGCTCTCGGCCGTCGAGAGGATGTCCCGCGCGGCGGGCGGCATCAGCCTCCACAACGTCTCCTCGATCCAGATGTGCAGGTAGGAGCGCTCGTGGATCTGGGTCACCGTCGTGAGCTCCTCGATCGGCAGGCGCGCGAAGGCGTCGACCCAGTCGGTGGAGCCGCCCGCGAGCCGGCCCCGGTTGACCACGTCCACCACGAAGAGCAGCTCGCCCATCAGCCAGTTGTGCAGCGTCCTCGGGGACAGGCCGCGCTCCTGGACGCACCTGTCGACCCAGCCCGCCAGCAGCCCGGCCGCGCCGCCCCTGTCGCCGGCCTGGATCCGGCGGGCCAGCTCCGCCTCGATGCGCACCGGCGGCGCCGCGTCGGAGTGCTCCTCCTGCGGCGCCGTGATGACCCTGTCACCGCCCAGCAGCAGCTTGTAGGAGTTGGTACGCCGGGCGTCCCGTTCGGTCACCGTCGTGCTGTCTGGGCCCTGCCGGGGGGTGCCCAGGCTGACGGTCGCGGTGAGGTCGGTGGCGCTGACGATGCCGGCGCGGATCCGTTCTGCCAGCGCGATCGCCTCGCCCATCAACCTGTCGGGGTCGTCGCCGCTCAGCCTGACCAGCCACTCGTCGGGAGGCAGCGGCTCGCAGGACGCCGGCCGTCGTGCCGCCACCGCGCGCACGGCGCGATCGGCCTGGTCGAGCTGCCGGCGGGCCCACTCCTGGCCGTGGGCCCGCGTCGAGGCGACGTAGTCGTCGATGTCGATGAGGGCGCCGACCGTGAAGTCCATGCCTCCACAGGGTACGAGTTAAATGCGCCGATATCTATGGTTTAGGCGGACCGAAAGTCGACACGGTTGACCAGGGTGCCCACGCCCTCCACCGTGGCCCGCATGACGTCGCCGTCCTCCAGCGGGGCGATCCCGGCGACGGTGCCGGTGGCGATGAGGTCGCCGGGCAGCAGCGTCATCCCGTCCGACAGGTCGGCGATCAGCTCGGGGATCCCGAACACCATCTGCCCGGTGTTCGCCCGCTGCCGCACCTCCCCGTCGACCTCCAGCGTCAGCTCCAGGGCCTGCGGGTCGGGCACCTCGTCCACGGTCGCGAGGTACGGCCCGGCGGGGGCGAACGTGTCGAACCCCTTGGACTGGTCCCACGGGGCGTTGCGGGCGATGTTGGCCAGCTGGAGGTCGCGGGCCGTCATGTCGTTGATCACCGTGTATCCGGCCACGGCCTCCCGCCAGCGCTCGGCGGGCAGGTCGCGGACCGTCGAGCCGATCACGACCGCCAGCTCGACCTCGTGCTCCAGATGCTTCGTACGGGCCGGGGCGGTCACCGGACGGTTGTGTCCCGTCAGCGCGGACGGCGGTTTGAAGAACAGCACTGGCTCGGGCGGCACCTCCAGCCCGCTCTCCTCGGCGTGCGCGACGTAGTTCAGCGCCAGGCAGCAGATCTTGGTGCAGGTCGCCACCGGCGGCTCGAACACCACCGACGACTCGTCGAGCAACGCCGGCGCGCCTGCCCAGAGCCGGTTCACCTCGTCGGTGAGCCGGTCCAGCCCGTGACTGTTCAGCAGGGCCACCGGATCGTCACCGGCGCGCAGCCCGGCCAGGCTGAGGAGTTCGCCACCCTCGCGCCAGGCCACCAGTTCGACTTGCTCGGCGGGGGACCGCCGGATACGCCCGAGAAACACGGCCATTCCTTCCTGGAGGTCGGCTCAAGCTCACCAGGCGCGTCGTGGGCGTCACAAGGGCCCGTCCTTGCGATGCCGCCCCCCTTGTTGCTGTCCTCCTTGTCGGCGGGCGGCGGCGCGGCCTTTGATGGTCCCCATGAGCAGGACCTTGCACGTCAGCCGTGACCTCCATGCCGCCGGCCGGCGCTACCTGGCCGGCGGCGTCTCCAGCGACGCACGCCGGGTGGATGGCGTCCCCCTCTACGTGGACCGTGCCCAGGGCGCCCGCCTGTGGGACGTGGACGGCAACTCCTACGTCGACTACGTGCTCGGCCAGGGGCCCGCGCTGCTCGGCCACTGCCCGCCGGCGGTCGTCGAGGCCATCGCGGCCCAGGCGGCCCGCGGCATGGTCTACTCGGCCCAGCACGCCGCCGAGGTGCGCGTGGCCGAGCGGATCTGCGCCATGGTGCCCTCAGCCGAACGGGTCAGGTTCAACACCGTCGGGTCGGAGGCCGTCCACGGCGCCCTCAGGCTGGCCCGCGGCTACACCGGCCGGTCAAAGATCCTCAAGTTCGAGGGCCACTACCACGGCTGGCTCGACCCCGTCCTCTACAGCGTGCACCCCGCCGTGGACGCGGCCGGGCCGGCCGGCGCCCCCGTGGCGGTGCCGGGCACGGCAGGACAGCAGCCGGGGCACGCGGACGACCTGATCATCTGCCCGTGGAACGACCTGGAGACCCTGGCCGGCCTGATGGAACGGCACTCAGGGCAGATCGCCGCCGTCATCGCCGAGCCGATCCTGTGCAACACCGGGGCGATCAGCCCGGACCCCGGCTACCTGGAGGGCCTGCGGCGGCTGTGCGACGAGCACGGCACCCTGCTGATCTTCGACGAGATCATCACCGGCTTCCGGCTCGCGCCGGGAGGCGCCCAGGAACACCTGGGGGTCACTCCCGACCTGTCGGTGTTCGGCAAGGCCATGGCCGCGGGCATGCAGGTGTCGGCGCTGACCGGCCGGGCGGCCGTCATGGACCACATCTCGACGGGCAAGGTGGCCCACGCGGGGACGTTCAACTCCCAGCCGGTCGGCATCGCCGCCGCCGAGGCGACGCTGCGCATCCTCGACGAGCGGCGCGAGGAGATCTACGGCACGTTGTTCGAGCGCGGCAAGGCGCTGATGGAGGGCCTGCGGTCGGCCGCGGCCGACGCGGGCGTGCCGATGCTCGTGGACGGCCCCGGCCCGGTGTTCCAGACGTACTTCACCGGCGCGGCGGCCGTGCGCGACTACCGGGACTTCGCCGCCACCGACCGGGCCAGGATGGCCAGGCTGCACGCCGCGCTACTCGACAGGGGAGTCAACATGGTTCCGCGCGGCCTGTGGTTCATGTCCACGGCGCACACCGCGGCGGACGTCGCCGCGACGGTCGACGCGTTCGCCGGAGCCCTGCGGGACCTTTGACCTGCGTTCGGTCGAGATGACGAGTGCGACGCCGATCAGGATGATCAGGCCGCCCACGAGGATCCGCGGGGTGATCGGCTCGCTCAGCACCAGCGCGCCCAGGACCACCGCCACGGCGGGGTTGACGTAGGCGTACGTGGACACGAGCGAGATGGGGGCGTTGCCGAGCAGCCACGAGAAGGCCGTGAACCCGATCAGCGACCCCACGAGGACGAGGTAGGCGAGCGCCATCCAGGACCTGCCGGTGATCGTCGACGGGTCGAGCCGCTCACCCGCCGCGGTGCCGAGCACCGCCAGGCCGAGGCCGCCCGCGAGCATCTCGATGGTGCTCGTCGCGAACGAATTGGCCGGCATCGTGACGCGGCCCGACAGGAACGAGCCCACGGCCCACAGCAGCGAGGCGATCAGCACCACCGCGATCCCCGTGGCGGCGGCCCCCTCGTTGCCGGTGAGCGAGAGTGCCGCCACCCCGCCGAGCCCCACCAGC
This sequence comes from Nonomuraea deserti, assembly GCF_004348685.1. Classification (GTDB taxonomy): domain Bacteria; phylum Actinomycetota; class Actinomycetes; order Streptosporangiales; family Streptosporangiaceae; genus Nonomuraea; species Nonomuraea deserti. The sequence goes on from NZ_SMKO01000235.1 coordinate 6,167, forward strand.
ACGCCCACCAGCGTGGTCACCCCGGGACGGTCACGCACGACGAACCTGAAGGCGACGAGCCACAACGGCACCGACGCCACGAGCAGCGCCGCCAGCCCGGTGGAGATGTACTGCTCCGCCACGGACAGCATGCCGTTGCCCAGGGTGAGCAGCAGCACCCCCACCAGCGAGGCGCTGATGAGCTGCCGCCGGGTCATCCGGAACGCCCGCCTGCCGGACGTGAGCAGCAGGAACCCGCCGAGGAGCACGGCTGCGGCGAGAAAACGCATGGAGGCGCCGAGCAGCGGCGGGATCGACTCGACCACGATGCCGATGCCGAGGTACGTCGATCCCCACACCACGTAGACGATGGCGAGGGCGCCCCAGACGATGAGCGGGGATCGATGGTCAGGAGCGTGATGGTCCATGAGTCATGACATTAGCGGAGGAGCCCGACAGAAACCGCGCGTGAATCGGACAACCAAGCTGGCCCGATCTCTGCGGTGGCAGGGCGCTCTCACCTGCGCACGCCGGTCCAGGGACCATCGAAGGATTGGTGCCCCCGTCCGAATCCTGTCGATCGGGGGCGTCGCAATTCATACCCCCTCTCACGAGGACCAACCGCTTTATCCCCAAGCTTCAATCGCTGGTTCGCCAAGTCAGGGCCGGCCGGGCAGGCGTGCGGCCACGGGCGGCCCGCTGCCGGGCAAACGGAAGCGGGCCCGCCGCCGTCGGAGGGGGAAGGTGCGGCGGCGGGCCCTGTATCCGGTGGATCGGCCCCGGTGGATCGGCCGGTGGATCAGGTCGGGTGCATGATCAGCGCGGCCCGAGCTTCTCCACGATCAGCCGGTACAGCTGCCGGGGCCGGCCGGGCTGGGGGGTGCGGTTGGGCGGTAGCGGCCACGCGAGTCCCTCGTCAACCAACGTGCGCAGCAACCGCCGAGCCGTACGGGGCGTCACCCCCAGCATCTTGCCGGCCCCTTCGGCGTCGACCACCGTGTCGCCGCCTTCCAGCTTGGCCGCCAGCCGGGCCAGCACCTCGACCCCTTTGGGTTTGAGTGCGGTGGCCCCGGTCGGCGGCATCCGCGGGGCCGGGATGAGCGCCCGGCCCTCGCGGTCGACCGCGAACCCCTGCGCCTGCTTGCCCGCCTGGGTGCGGGCCAGCGCCGCCCGCGCGTGCGACTCCGCGTCGTGGGTCGTTCGTCCCATGCCCACGCCGACCTCGACCGCCAGCCCCAGCTCGTCCCTGATCCTGGCCGCGAACGGCAACACCCTGAAGCCGTCGGTTGCCGCCGCGATCGAGCCCCTGGTCGCCGTGACCAGGTAGCTGTGATCGTCGATGGGCCAGACGGTGGCGTTGATGCGGTTCGCCTCCTGGACCAGGAGCCGGTGCAGTGACAGCCGCAGCTCGTCGCGCCAGTAGCGGGGCGCGGCGCGGCGCACGGGCTCGCGCAGCGTCGGCACCTCCACCAGCACCACGGTCAGCTGCGACTCCTCCAGCCGGTGATGCGCCCCGAGCAGCGCCGCGGTGTGCAGCGCCGTGCGGACCGCGGCGGAGGTCGGCCTGATCCTGATGACCGGTACGCCCGCCGTGTGCAGGCGTTCGGCCACGGCGGCCAGGCACGTCAGCGCTCCCGTGGTCGCGCCCTGCCTGGCCAGGCGTTCGTGGTAGGCCGCGATCGTGCCGGTGGCTCCCGGCTCGTCGCGGCTGTGCACGTCCGTGGCGGGGATGCCGAGGTCGGTGTACGCCTCCTCGACGTCGGCCCGGCTGACCACGTCGATGCTGACCCGTTTGGGGTCCATCCGGGTGTCGAGCGCGGCCTTGGCCAACGCCGCCACCAGTGCTGCTCCGCCGAGTTGCACGTAGGTCGCGGGCATCGTCAGCACGCCGGATCGCCTGGCCAGGTCGTAGGGGACCGGGCTGGCGAACAAGCATGCGTCGACACCGGGTCCGAGCCTTGTCACCTTGTCGGGCGCCTCTTGCTCGTCGCGGTAGGCGGCCGCCACCAGGCGACACGGCAGCGGCGCCGCGGCGTGACCCATCAGCATGACTCGCTCGACAAGGTCGTGGGGTCCGACCACGCCGATGGTGAGGTCCGGTGTCATGGCGCCCGGGCGTGACACTCGGGGAGTTTCTTCGGCCCTCTCGACCAATGTTCGTCCCATCCTGCCGTCCGTTGCAGTGCTCTCTTTTGGAACGATCGCTCGCGGGGGCCGTAATGTCACGCCCGACTTTTCCGGAAAGCCGTTCAGGTTGACCGCCCGACAAGATGTCCTAGCAGCTCAACGAGGTTTTTCTCCCGTTTTTTAGTGCGCGGAAATCTCTCGTGTAATGTCCGCGCCGAGAGCGCGCATTCGAGCGGCGAGATGTGCGTGGCCGCGGTCGATCAGGTAGCCGGAGCCGATCACGGTCTCGCCTTCCGCGGCGAGTCCGGCGAGCACGAGGGCGATCCCGGAGCGCAGATCGTGGGCCGTCACCTCGGCGCCGGTCAGGGGTGTGCGGCCGCGCACGATGGCCCTGCTGCCGTCGACCTCGACGCCGGCGCCCATCTTGTTCAGCTCGCCGGCCAGCGCGAACCGGCCGTCGAAGATGCGCTCGTGGATGTAGCTGGTGCCGTCGGCGAGCGCCGCGACGGCCATCATCGGCGACTGCAGGTCGGTCGCGAACCCGGGATAGGTGTCGGTGATGATGTTGATCGGCCGCAGCGGGCCCTCGCAGCGCACGTGCAGCACCGCGCCCTGCCGGGCGAACTCGACGCCCATCTGCTCCAGTTTGTAGCGCACCACGCCCAGGTCGAGGCCGGTGCCCACGAGGCTCAGCTCGCCCCCGGTGATCGCCGCGGCCATCGCGAACACGCCCGCGTCGAGCCGGTCGGGCATCACCGTGTGCTCGACGGCGTGCAGCTCGTCGACGCCCTCGACGGTGATGAAGCCGGTGCCGCCGCCGCTGATGCGCGCGCCCATCTTGGTGAGCATGTCGATGACGTCGAGCACCTCGGGCTCGAGCGCGGCGTTCTCGATCACGGTGGTGCCCTTGGCCAGGGAGGCGGCCATGATGAGGTTCTCGGTGCCGGTGTGCGAGGGGGTGTCGAGGTAGAGGGTCGCCCCGGTCAGGCCGGACGCCTTGACGTGGATGACGGTCTCGCCCTCGTCGACGATCGCGCCCAGCCGCTTGTAGCCGAGGTAGTGGAAGTCGAGGTTGCGGCTGCCGAGGTTGCAGCCGCCGACGCCCTCGACGACGGCCTCGCCGAGCCGGTGCAGCAGCGCGGGGGTGAACAGCACCGAGCCGCGGAAGCGCCGGGCGATCTCGGCGGGCAGCACCGGGCTGGACAGCCGGGAGGCGTCGATGACGAGCGTGCGCTCGGACTCGTGGAGTTCGACGTACGCGCCGACCGCCTCGGCGAGCTCGATCGCGCGGCGGACGTCTTCGATGATCGGCACGTTGCGCAGGACGGTGCGGCCCTTCGCGGCCAGCAGAGCCGCACCGATCATGGGCAGCACGGCGTTCTTCGCGCCCTGGATGAACGCGGTTCCACGCAGTGCGTTGCCACCGCGCACGCGGTAACGGACCATTTCGTGCGGCTCCTTGAATTCTGGCGGTGAGGCTCGATCGGGCCAACAGTAGCCGGTAACACCACATGACCCAGCCGAATCATCCGCTAAAGGGAGCTCCGGTGATGCGCTCATACGCTTCTAGGTATCGTTCGCGCGTGCGTTCCACGATGGGGTCCGGTAGGCGAGGTGGGGGGTTTCCGGATGTTTTGTCCCATCCGGATTCGGGCGATAGCAGCCAATCGCGTACAAATTGCTTATCGAATGAAGGTTGTGAACGGCCTGGTCGCCAGCCGTCGGCCGGCCAGAAACGCGACGAGTCGGGCGTCAGGACCTCATCGCCCAGGGTGAGCGCCCCGTCGGAGTCCCAGCCAAGCTCGATCTTGGTGTCGGCCACGATGATGCCCCGCTCGCGGGCGATCTCGGCGCCGCGCGTGTAGACGGCCAGCGTGATGCGGCGCAGCTCCGCCGCCGCCTCGGCGCCGACCTCCGCCACGACCTGGTCGTACGAGATCGGCTCGTCGTGCTGCCCCAGCGGCGCCTTGGTGGACGGCGTGAAGATCGGCTCGGGCAGCCGCGACCCGTCCTCCAGCCCTTCGGGCAGGCGCACCCCGGAGACGGTGCCCCCTTCGCGGTATTCGGCCAGCCCGCCGCCCGTCAGGTAGCCCCGGGCCACGCACTCGACCTGGACCATCGTCAGCGGCCTGCACACCACGCTGCGGGCCTCGTCGCCCTTGGCCACGATGTGGTTGGGCACGATGTCCTTGAGCTGGTCGAACCACCACAACGACATCTGCGTGAGGATCGCGCCCTTGTCGGGGATGCCGGGCTCCAGCACGTGGTCGAAGGCCGAGACCCGGTCGGAGGCGACCATCAGCAGCAGGCCGTCCTCCGTCTCGTAGAGATCGCGCACCTTGCCGGAGTGGACGTGCTTCATGGGGCGATGTCCGTCCTGTAGTGGGAGCCGCGCAGCGTGATCCGCCCGGCGAGGTCGTAGGCGTTGCGCCGCGCGCTCTCCTGGTCGGGGCCGTGGCCCACCACGTTGAGCACCCGCCCGCCGTCGGAGACGATCGTGTCGCCCTCGCGCCTGGTGCCGGCGTGGATCACGTAGGCGTTCTCGGACGGCTCCAGCCCCGTGATCACGTCGCCCTTGACCGGGCTGTCGGGGTAGTTTTCCGCGGCGATCACCACCGTGACGGCGGAGCCGCCCTTGAACACCGGGTCGAGCCCCAGCTCACCGGTCGCGCTCGCCATCAGCAGCCCGCCCAGCGGCGTCTCCAGCCGGTCGAGCAGCACCTGCGTCTCTGGGTCGCCGAAGCGCGCGTTGAACTCGACCACCTTCGGGCCCTTCGCGGTCAGGGCCAGCCCGACGTAGAGCACCCCCTGGTAGGGCAGCCCGCGCCGCGCCAGCTCCGCGATCGTCGGGTGCACGACCTCCCGCATGACCTGGTCGGTGAGCCCGTCGGGCGCCCACGGCAGCGGCGTGTAGGCGCCCATGCCGCCGGTGTTGGGGCCCTGGTCGCCGTCGTGAGCCCGCTTGAAGTCCTGAGCGAGCTGCAGCGGGACGGCGGTGCTGCCGTCGCACAACGCGAACAGCGACACCTCGGGCCCGTCGAGGAACTCCTCGATCACCACCCGCTCGCACGACCGCGCGTGGTCGAGCGCCCGCTGCCTGTCGCCGGTGACGACGACGCCCTTGCCCGCCGCCAGCCCGTCGTCCTTGACCACGTAGGGCGGGCCGAACTCGTCGAGCGCGGCCGCGGCCTGCTCCTCGTTCTCGCAGGTCCTCGACCGCGCGGTGGGCACATCGGCGGCCTGCATGATCTCCTTGGCGAACGCCTTGGAGCCCTCGATCATGGCCGCCTGGCTGGACGGCCCGAAGCACGCGATGCCGGCCTCGCGCACCGCGTCGGACACGCCCGCCACGAGCGGCGCCTCCGGCCCGACGACGACGAGATCGACCCGCAGCCGCGTCGCCAGGTCGGCCACCTGGCCGGGGTCGAGCGGGTCGACCGCGTGGACGGTCGCGACCTGCTCGATGCCCGGGTTGCCCGGAGCGCAGTGGAGCTCGCTGACCTGGGGATCGAGCTTGAGGGAACGGCACAGGGCGTGCTCACGCCCTCCGGAACCAATGACTAGAACGCGCACACGCTCATTGTCGCAGGCCCGCCGCCACGCGCACCCACAGGTCCGCCGCGCCGGCCACGTGCCGGAATCGGCGAGAATCTTTGGTGAGTTCTACCGGAGACGAGTGCTCTCAGGCGAGTATCGTCGGATTGGTTCACCCGCCTGTGATAGGTTAAGGCGGCTTTGCGGCGTCCTTTGTGATTGGAGGTGGTCCGGGATGAAACCTGGTGATCCCAGCAGTACGTGCTCCTTCACGTACGACCTGCGTACCCCCGACCACTCCAATCCGGCAGCCTGATCGTGCCTCCACGCCTGTGTTCTTGATTGAGGTGACTTCTCGTCGCGCGTGGAGCGTGCCAGGTCGGGCGGAAAGGGACTGCCATGCGCTCGTCCACGCTTTTCCGTCGCATCAACCGTCACCCTGTGCGGCAGCACGTCGGGCGCCAGCACGTCGCCCCAGTGCGTGAGGTCCGCGTCCCTCCCGTTGACTCGGTCGTCGAGTTCGGCGCCTACGTCCACGGCGAGAAGGTCGCCGCCCCGGCCATCGTCGAGGCGCTCGACCTCGTACGCGAGCACAACAAGAGCGCCGAAGGCGCGAACGCGTTCGTCTGGGTCGGGTTGCACGAGCCCGAGGCGCCCGAGGTGGAGTGGCTGGCCGAGGTGTTCGAGCTGCACCCGCTCTCCGTCGAGGACGCGGTCAAGGCCCACCAGCGCCCCAAGATCGAGCGGTACGGCGACTCGCTGTTCATGGTGCTCAAGACCATCGCCTACCTCGATCCCGTCCGGGCGTCGGGCAACAACGAGATCATCGCCACCGGCGAGATCATGGTGTTCCTCGGCGCCGACTTCGTGGTGACCGTGCGGCACGGGGAGCACTGCCCGCTCACCGCGGTCCGCGAGCGCCTCGAGGACAAGCCCACGCTGATGAGCCGCGGCCCGGCCGGCGTCCTGCACGCCATCGCCGACCACGTGGTCGACCAGTACCTCCAGGTTTCCGACCTGATGCAGCTCGAGCTGGAGGAGGTCGAGGCGACCGTGTTCGCCGACGTCAGCTCCCGTGACATCAACCGGATCTACCAGCTCAAGCGCGAGATGCTGGAGATGAAGCGGGCCGTCACCCCGCTGCAGGCGCCGCTGTCGGCGCTGCCCCAGCGCCGCGTCGTCCCGTCGGAGATGCGCGAATACTTCCGCGACGTCGGCGACCACCTGTCCCGGGTGTGCGAGCAGGTGGATTCGTCCAACGAGCTGTGCAGCTCCATCCTGCAGGCCGCGCTCGCCCGCTCCAACGCGCTGGCCAACGAGGACATGCGGAAGATCTCCTCCTGGGTGGCCATCCTCGCGGTGCCCACGATGATCGCCGGCATCTACGGCATGAATTTCGACTTCATGCCGGAGACCAAGCAGGTCTGGGGCTACCCGGCGGTGCTGGCCGTCATGATCACGGCCTGCGTGCTCCTCCATCGCGGCTTCCGCCGCAACGGCTGGCTCTAGACGCCGACCGGCTTGAGCGGGCCCACCGGCTCGGGCAGCTCCAGGCCGCGCTCGCGCCACAACTCCCGCATCCGGTCGGGATAGTCGGTCACGATCCCGGCCACCCCCAGATCCAGCATCCGGCCCGCCAGCGCGGTGTCGTTGACCGTCCACGCCGCCACGTCGAGACCGGCCGCCACCGCCTGCGCCATCAAGGTTTCGTCCACCATGGGGTATTTGGGGGAGAGCGTGCTCGCCCCGGCGTCGCGCGCGGCGGCGGGCACGTCGTCACCCAGGTCGTCGTGCCAGTGCAGGGTGTCGGGCTCGATCAGCGCGAACCTGCGCGTGCCCGGGGCGAGCCCGGCGGCATGGCGGATGATCCGCCAGTCGAAGCTGAGGATGGCGACGTTGTCCAGCCGTCCGTGCCGGTCGAGCTCCTCCACGACCAGCTCGGTGAAGGCCTCGGGGTCGGGCGTCAGCTCGGGCCTGGTCGGGTCGGACTTCAGCTCGACGTGCAGGCGTACGCTCTCGGCGTCGTAGGCGTTCACCAGGCCCAGCACCGCTCCCAGCGTCGGCATCCGGGTCTCCGGCATCGGCACCTGGGTCAGCGCGAAGGGGTCGTCGGGGTGGCGCGGCAGCCGCACGCCCACGTCGAGCGTGCGCAGCTGCGCGAGGGTGAGCGAGTTGATCGGCCTGCCGACATAGGGGAAGAGCGGGTCGCCGGCGCGGATGGGCCGCCTGTCGGCGCTGGTCACGGCGGAGACCGTGAGGTCGTGCGTGAGCACGAGGCGCCGATCGGCGGTGAGCGCGACGTCGAGCTCGAGCGCGTGCACGCCCAGCTCCATCGTGCGGCTCATCCCCGGCAGGGTGTTTTCCGGCCAGAGCCCGCGAGCACCCCGGTGACCATGAATCTCAACGCGCACAACCCGGACCCTACCTGGCCGGGGGTGCGACTAGACAGTGCCACGCCGTGTCCTTTTTATCCTGCTACGCCCGGTCGATGACTAGACCTCAGACAATAAGCTGGATTGCATGACGGAGGTTCTCAAAAAGGTCCATTCCGCAACAGTCGGGGCATGGGTGGACGGATGGGTGATCTCCCGCAGAGCCCCTCGGCCCGCACCCGAACCGTGGGGCTGGAGAGTCGCTGGCTCTTATACACATCTTACGCTGCCGACGACTAGTCTAGTGTAGATCTCG
>NZ_SMKO01000236.1 GCF_004348685.1 Nonomuraea deserti
GGGCCGGGTTCTGCCGCAGGATGTCCCGGTGCAGGGCGGCCAGTTCGGGACCCGGTTCGAGGCCCAGTTCCTCCTTCAGGCGGCGGCGTAGATCCTGGTAGCCGTCCAGGGCCTCACTCGCCCGGCCCGCGCCGTACAGGGCCCGCATGTGAGCGGCGCGCAGCCGTTCGCGGAGCGGGTGGCGGTTCGTCAGGTCGCCGAGCTCCCCGGCGAGCGGACCGTGCTCGCCCAGCTCCAGGCGGGCCTCGGCCTGCTCCTCCAGGGCCAGCAGCCGCTGCTCCTCCAGTCGCGTGATGGCCGCGCGCGCGAAGTCCTCGTCGATGAAGTCCGCGTAGGCGGGCCCGCGCCACAGCGCCAGCGCGTCGCCGAGCAGTGCGGCACGCTCGCGAGGGCCGGCGGCGGTACGGGCCCGGCTGGTGAGCGCGGTGAACCGGCCCGCGTCCACGGCCTCGTCCGCCACGTCGAGGACGTAGCCGAGGGCCCGGCGCACCACCAGGCCGCGTCCCCCGGACCGGGCAAGCACCCGCCGCAGCCGCGACACCAGAGTCTGCAGGGCACCCGTGGGATTCGCCGGCGGCGCGTCGCCCCACAGTTCGTCCACGAGCCGGTCGGCGGAGACCACCTGTCCCCGGGCCGTCAGCAGGGCCGCGAGCAGCGCGCGCACCTTCGACTCGGGCACCACCACGAGATCGCCGTCCGCCGACCAGACGGCCAGCGGACCCAACACCCCGAATCGCATGAATTCACCGTACGGCCACGTGGTCATCGTCCGGCGGGCCGGCGTACCGCAAGCAGACCGACAGAAAACCGCGAGTCCGGGCCCGCATTCTCTGTGGTGCACCGGCCGGAGCCGGCGCACCACACGCACTCGCACGTTGCCTGACCAAGGAGTCGATGATGAGCAAGTTCGCAGGCAAGAAGGCCGTCGTCACGGGTGGCACCCACGGCATGGGCCTGGCCATCGTCAAGGCGCTGCTGGCGGGCGGGGCCGAGGTCGTCCTCACCGGCCGCAACGAGAGCAGAGTCGAGGAGGCGCGCAGCGACCTGAAGCCCGCCGCGGCGCACGTCGTACGCTCCGACGCGGCCAGCATGGCCGACATCCGTGCCCTCGCCGCCACCGTTCAGGACGGGCTCGGCCGGATCGACCACCTCTTCGTCAACCACGGCATCGCCGAGGTGCAGACGCTGGAGGAGGTCACCGAGGAGTCCTGGGACCGGCACTTCGCCGTCAACGCCAAGGGTGCCTTCTTCACGGTGCAGAGGCTGGCGCCGCTGATCAACGACGGCGGGGCGATCGTCTTCACCACCGTCGCCAACGACCTGATCTTCCCCGGCCTGAGCGCCTACTCCGGCTCCAAGGAAGCAGTGCGCGCGATCTCCCACGTCCTCGCGGCCGAACTCCTGCCGCGCAAGATCCGCGTCAACTCCGTCGCCCCCGGCTACATCAAGACCCCGACCATGGGCGTCGCCGGGCTGAGCGAGGAGGAACGCCGCGAGTTCGAGCGGCAGGGCGACGAGACCACTCCGCTGAAGCGCAACGGCACCGTCGAGGAGGTCGCCGCGGCCGCGCTCTTCCTGGCCGCGGACGCGACCTTCACCACCAACGCCGAGTTCCCGGTCGACGGCGGGTTCGCCCAGGGCCTCAGCAGCGCGCACTGAGGCAAGCCTCGCTGACGACCGCCGCCCCGGCCCATGGGCGGGGGCCCGTGAAGAGAAACCGAAAGGTCAGACCATGCCCTGGAACAGTGCCGCCGACAGCCCCGATCCGTCGGTCGCCGAGCACGTCCGCCGCTACCTGGCCACCGATGGCCGCGACGGCTACCTGGAGGGAGGGATGACCAACCTCGTCCTCACCGTCAAGGGCAGGAAGTCGGGCCGGTGGCTGCGCACAGGGCTGTTCTTCGGCGAGGACGACGGCCGCTACGTCCTGATCGCGTCCGGCTCGTCCGTGACCCACACGCACCCCGCGTGGTACCTCAATGTGGTGGCCACCCCGGAGGTCGGCGTGCAGATCCTCGGCGAGCGGTTCACCGCCCGAGCGCGTACCGCCGAAGGGCCGGAGCGGGAGCGGCTCTGGCGCATGATGGTCAAGCTCGCGCCGGTCTACCGAACGTACGAGGCCAGGAGCCGCAGGCGGATCCCCGTGGTCGTCCTGGAGCGCCTCTGACCGGACCGGGCCGGACGGCACCGCCCGGCGCCGGCTTCCCCTAGCGCACGGTTTCGAGGAAGGTACGGGTGGCCTCCAGCGCGGACCCGTGGCCGGTCGACAGCCGCAGCACGTGCCAGCCCTGAGGGACGATGTGCAGGACGGCGCCCGGGATGGTCGCGGCCGCGTGATGGGCGTGACCGGGGTCGACGTCACCGTCGTGGGAGCCGTGCAGCACGAGGGCGGGGCAGCCGACCCCGGCGGTGAGCGAGTCGTCGAGCGCGGCGAACCGTGCGAGATCGTTCTGCAGGCCGGGCGCCCGGTCCTCGTAGGGCGTGAGGCTGAGGATGAGGCGCCGCGTGATCTCCCGCCTCCCGGGCTCGGCCATGATCCAGTCGACGGCCCGCCGGCGGGCCCTGTCGTCGAGCGTCGACTCCTGCCGTACGAAGTCACCGACGACGGCTCGTGGCCGGAGCCGGCTGAGGGCGGCGGCGGCCCAGGTCCCGTACCGGGTCAGGAAGACGGCCCGGGCGAGGATGGGGATCTCGGGTGCGTAGCTGCGGGTGACGGCAGATTCGAGGACGAGCCCGGCGGCCCTGGCCGGTTGCCGCCGGGCGAACTCCAGAGCGGAGGGTCCGCCCCCGCTGATCCCGTAGGCGACGACCTTGGACACCCCGAGTTCGTCGAGCAGCCCGGTCGCCGCGTCGGCCTGCTCGGGGAAGCCCGCACCGGTCGTCAGCGGGGTTCGCAGGTATCCCGGCCGGGACCACGCGATCAGCCGGCATCGGAGGTCGAGGAGCGGATCGAGCAGCCACCTCTGGTCGTAGCCGCCGGGGCTGCCATGGAAGAGCAGCACAGGTGTACCGGCCTGCGGACCGGCCTGGACGTATTCGATCGGTCCCGCCCGTGTGGCGATCACCGTGCTGCCTGATCGCAGGAGCACCCGTCGGTGGTCGGCGAAGCGGTTGTAGCCCCAGGCCATCCGATCACCGCCTCCGTTGCCGGATGACCCCACCCTACGACGCCGGATGGCCGCCCTCGTCCCATTTTGAGGGCTGTATCGGCGGTGGAAGGACGGGATGGCCTCCGGGCTCTCCACCAGATCCGGCGGCTCGAAGGCCGCTGACAGTGCCGCGGCGACGTCATCGCGTGCAAGCCTGCCCGGAGTGTCCCGATCTCCATCGGATCCGGTCGGGGTGAGGCGGATGCCCAGGCCACATCTGCGCCGCATGTCGCGGGTCAGCCGCGGTAGTAGTCGGCGAGGGCGGTGAAGGCGGCCTTCGGTTCCCAGGACATGTCGGGGTATGCCTCCCCGCGGCGGTCGTCGAGGACTTTGACGATGCCCGGGCTGGCCAGGTCGAGGTCGTCGCGGGGATCGCCGTCGGGACGGTGCGGGAAGTTGTCGAGCGCGAAGAGGAAGACGAAGGTGCTGTCGACACCGGCGGTGTCGTAGGTCTCCAGCAGTTCGCGGAGGTAGGTGGCCTGGCCCGTCTCGTCGCGGACGTACGCGCTGGTCAACCGGAGCGGCGCGCCGGTGTCCTCGCTGAACTCGACAACCTCCAGGACGCGGCCGCCCCTGTCGCCCGCGCCGCGGTACGCGGCGGTGCCGAACTCGGTGATCGCGACCGGTTTGCCCTGCTCGACCAGGGTGCGGACGCCTTCGGGGAACCGATCGGCGAGCTCGGCCGACCGGTAGAGATCCACGCCCAGGATGTCGAAGGGCGCCCAGTCGACGCGCTCCAGTGGTATGGAGGCGTAGGTGATCCTGCCGCCGAATCGCTCGCGAATGCCTGCCACGGCTTCGCCGAGGAAGTCGTTGACCCGCACGCTGAGCTCGCCGACCCGCTCGGCCAGGCGGTCCCGCTGGTCCAGCAGCAGTTCGAGCCGGTCCTCCTGGGTGTCGCCCGGCAGGAATCCCTTGTTCATCAGGCTCAGCTCGGCACCGGCGACGAACACGACCTCGGCGCCCCGCTGCCGGAGCCGCTCCGCTCGCTCGGCGCAGTCGGTGAACAGCGACAACATCTCCTCGGTGGTCAGTTCGAGCGGATACGGCGAGAACCAGACCTCCAGTCCGAGGTCGGCGGCGTATGTCGCGGCCAGTTCCAGCCGGCCGGGATCACCGCCGATGACGCGGACGGCGGTGCAGTGCAGGTCGTCCCGGATGATGCCCAGCTCGCGCTTGACCACGTCCGGGTCGAAGTGCCGGCGGGAGAACTCGCCGTTGCGGACGAAGCCGGTGTCGTAGCTGATGCCCTTGGCCCTCATCGTTCTGGTCCTTCCTGTGGGGTGAGGACGCCAGGCTAGGCAAAAAACTTGCGTACACGCAAATTTGCGTACACGCATCCAAGCTGGCATGCTGAGGCGGTGACGACAGGACGGACGGGGTTGCGCGAGCAGAAGAAGCAGGCCACCCGAGAGGCGTTGAGCGCGGCGGCACTGCGGCTGGCACTCGAGCATGGACCGGACAACGTGCGCGTCGACGACATCGCCGAGGCCGCCGGCGTCTCACCGAGGACGTACAACAACTACTTCTCCAGCCGGGAACAGGCGATCGTCGCCGCCGTCACCGGCGAACGGGAGGCGCGGGTCGCGGCAGCGGTGGCCGACCGGCCCGCCGACGTCAGTCTCGCCGACGCCGTCATCGAGGCGATCGTCGATCAGTACACCGACCCGGGCGAACCCGCTCGGGACGCGCTGCTGCTGATCACCACCCGCCCCGCGCTGCGCGACGCGTTCGTCGCGACCACTGGCGCGATCGAACATCCCCTCACCGGCGCGATCGCCGGACGCCTCGCTGATCCCGGCCGGCACGCCGCCCGCGTGCTCGCGGCGAGCGTGGCCGCCGCGGTTCGTGTGGCGCTCGAGCAGTGGCTGCAGACGACTGCCGCGTCGGCCACGACCAGTGGGCTCGTCGTGCCGTCCGGCTCCCTCCCGGACCTGCTCCGCACCGCGCTCGCACCGCTCATCCCCGCACTCGACGCCGCCGAGCACCGAGCAGGCCGCCCGCATCACTGAACTCCCCGCCTCGAATGCCCCAGACCGTCGAGGGTGCGCGTCGTGGTTTCCGTGGCGCGGCCTGCCGGGCACCGGGCTCCCGTACGGCGTGGCCCTTGCAGAATCGAGGTCGGCACCCAGGTGGAAGCCGCAGTGCAGTGTCCTGACATGTCGCGCGGTGCACGCCTGACCGCCCATGGTTCCGTCTCCACGTCCCCGGCCCTGCGCAGTGATCGCGCCCTGCGCGAGCTCGTGGACACGGCCGTGCCGATCGGATCCGGCATCGGCGGGAAGTCGGCCCTCCTGGAGGTCGCCGGAACCCCGGTCTTCGTGAAGCGGGTGCCCCTCACCGATTCGGAGAGGCAACCTGAGCACGTCCGGTCCACGGCGAATCTGTTCGATCTGCCTGTGTTCTGCCACTACGGCGTCGGCATCATCGGCGGGCCGGGCTTCGGGGCCTGGAGGGAGCTCGCCGTGCACACCATGACGACGAATTGGGTGCTCGCGGCGGAACATGAGGGCTTCCCCCTCATGTTTCACTGGCGGGTGTTGCCGGACTCGACGCCCCTGCCCGAAGAACTGGCCGACATCGAGCGGGCTGTCGCTTACTGGGGCGGCGGATCGCAGGTACGCCGCCGGATCCAGGCTCTCCAGCAGTCCTCGGCGAGCATCGCGGCACCAGACCTACGACCGCTGTTACACCGCCACCTACCTGATGGACTGGCTGGTCACCGCCCTGCACGGACTCCGGAAGGGGGACGGGGAGGGTCGCCACGCGCTGGTGCGCGCCTACGCGGAGGGCAGGCGCCCCACAGGAATCCCGGAGGAGGCCGCGGCGATCCTCATCCGGCACGCGCCGGTCGCCGCAGTGATGTCCGACTTCAACCGCACGTTCCAGCGCCGGAGCAGGCACACCCCGTACCCGCTGGAGGCGATCCGCCGGCTCGGCGGGCTGCACGGCTCCTGACCGGCGCATGGAAGCCGGCCTCGACACGGCGGCCTCCATCCATCCCGCACGCCGGCGACGTGGGAAGCGTCAGGGCGCGTCGCGGTACAGGTCCAGCCTCTCGGGCAACTGCTCGAGGCCGGCCGACCGGTAGGTGGCGACGGCGCCGGCGTTGGAGCTCGGGCAGCACACGACCACGCTGGACGAACCCGCCTCCTGGAGTGCACGCGCCGCGGCGACCGTGATCGCCCGGCCGTAACCGTGACCGCGGTGTGCCCGGTGCACCCCCATCGGCTCGATCAGCCCCAGCTTGCCTTCACCCGCCGACCACACCGTCACGACCGCCACCGCCTCGCCCTGCTCGTCGCGTGCGACCAGGCACCGCGCGCCGGCATACGGCGCACCTGCCGCCATCGCGTGCCAGCGCTCGCCGGTGAACGTCGACCCGTCGAACGACGCCCGCAGGACCGCGGCCCACTCGTGCGCCTGTTCTGGCCCGATCACCTCGACGCGTACGCCGGGATCCGGCACCGGCGCGCCGAGGTCACGCCGAAGTGGCGTCCACGCCTCGCCGCTCGCCCAGCCCTTCCTGAACAACAGGTCCCGGACCAGCGCACCCATCGGCGCCTCGATGTACACCTTGCCCTCGGGCAGCACACCACGCTCGGGCGCCGCCACGTCCTCGACCACCTGCTGCGCCAACTCCTCGTCCTGCCACGCCTCCGGCGCGAACGCCAACCGCAGCAGGTCCGCACCATCCAGCAGCCCGACCGCCAGGACCTCCCCGGCCCGGCTCCAGGTCCGCGTAGCCGCCGCCGCCCGCTCCGCGCCGAACCGCCAGAACCATCCCACATCCCCCGGATGCACCTGCACGGGTCCTGCGTCGTGCTGCCACTCCCCCAACACCCGCACCACGTCACCGAGCCCGTCGACGCCCGGCCCGCCCATCGCGATCGTCATCCCCCGATCACACACCACCCCGCCGACCCTCCGCACCCGGTTTTCCGCCCGCAGCCAGTGGCCGGCGTCGCCGTGATCAGGTCCGCTTCAGGCGGCGCCAAGGACGCAGAACTCGTTGCCCTCCGGGTCGGCGAGAACGACCCACGGGACGTCGCCCTGGCCCACGTCGGCGGGCGTCGCGCCGAGGGTCTGCAGCCGGGCCACCTCCGCCGCCTGATCGTCACGGTGGTACGGCAGCAGGTCGAGGTGGACGCGGTTCCACACGGTCACGCCGGGCGTGCGAACGAACTTCAGATACGGGCCGACACCCTTGGCGGAGCGCAGCAGCGCATGATCGTCGCTCACCTCGTGCAGGGTCCAGTCCATCGCCTCGTCCCAGAACCGGGCCAGGGCCCGCGGGTCCGCGCAGTCGACCACCACCGCGGCGATCGGCCCGGTGTCCCGGTAGATCTCCCGTGGTTCCAGCACGCAGAACACGTTGCCCTCCGGGTCGGCCAGGACCGTCCACGGGACGTCGCCCTGGCCCACGTCGGCGGGCGTCGCACCGAGCCCTTTAAGGCGCGCGACCCACTCCGCCTGATGGGCCGCAGAGGTCGTGGCGAGGTCGAGGTGCACGCGGTACTTCACCGTTTCGGGGTCCGGGACGGTGACGAGATCGACGTAGAAGCCGTCGGGGTCCGGCCAGGCGACGCCCGGGGGTTCGAGGTTGGTCACGCCGGGCCCCTCGCTGGAAACGCCCCAGCCGAACGCATCCGCCCAGAACCGGCCGAGCGCCGAGTCGTCCCGGGCCTTGATGTTCACCTGAACCAGTCGCAGTGCCATGCCGCCAACCCTATGGCCGAAGGCGAACGCCGGACGGCCTTCAGGAGAGCGGCCGGTTGCGTAGGGCGGCGTCGGCCATCCCCTGGAGTTCGTCGCGGCCGACGCGCTCGCGGCTTGCACGACGATGCCGGACGCCAGGGTGGTGACGTAGCGGGCCGGCAGCCCCGGATCGGTCTCAGGATGATGGACCCTCGGATGCCGGGCATGGACGGCATCGCCGCGATCGGTCGCCTCGCCGCCGCCGGATCCGCCCCCGCGTGCTCGCCCTGACCACGTTCGACCTCGACGAGTACCTGTTCTGCGCGCTGCGCGCGGGAGCGGCCTGATCAGCCGCTTCGCCGCGCTGTCCCCGCACCCCCCGAGCTCGGCCTGCTGCCCCGCGCGAACACCACGTGCCACGCCTCCTGGCCCGAGGGCCGAGCAACGGCGAGATCGCCGCCGCGTGCACCATCGAGCAGGGCACGGTCAGAACCCACGTCAACCGGATCCTCCCCGAACTCGGCCTCCGGACTCGCGTGCACGCAGCGATCTACGCGTACGAACACGGGATCGTCACCCGCAACACACCTTGACCGGCCGCCGATCCCATACCCCTGTCCCATGAGACGTACGTCGACGATGCGCACGGCCGGATGAAGAGGTGGCACGCTGTGGCCGTGGGGAGCAAGGTGGGCGAGGGCGAAGCCGAGACCGTGGCCCTGTCGGCGGTCATGGCCTTGATGGGACACTCCACACCCGAGATCCCCGCCACCGAGCGCGAGCCCGGCCGCTTCGTCGCCGTGGGCGAGCTGTTCTCGATGAGCGGCGTCTGGGAGCTGTCGATCCGCCTCGACGGCCCCGCGGGCGTG
Organism: Nonomuraea deserti; assembly: GCF_004348685.1. Taxonomy (GTDB): domain Bacteria; phylum Actinomycetota; class Actinomycetes; order Streptosporangiales; family Streptosporangiaceae; genus Nonomuraea; species Nonomuraea deserti. The sequence goes on from NZ_SMKO01000236.1 coordinate 8,717, forward strand.
GAGCAGCTCGCCGTCAGAACGCTGATCACCTAATAGGCGACTTGTGGTCAGTCCGGCAGCAGGTGTGACACGAGAGTGCGCGCCCATTCGGGAGTGGGGGCCTGGTCGGTGAAGACGGCCCGGTAGTAGAGGGGGGCGAGCAGGGCGTCTATGGCGCGCTCGACGGGCGGGGGCTGGTTGCCCCGGGCCTGTTCCCGTTCCAGGATGGCCTCGAGCTGTTGCTGGCGTTCGCCGCGGCAGATGCCGGCGCCTTCTCCGCCTGTGCCGACGATGGCGCGTACCAGGGCGAGGGTGTCCGGGTCACCGAGGTCCTTGGCGAGGTCGGACGCATAGCGTTCCAGGTCCTCGCGAAGGCTTCCGGTGTCCGGCACGACGATGTCGCCGGAGAAGCGGCTGGTCGCGACGTCGGCGAGCAGCTCGCCGACGGAGCCCCAACGGCGGTAGACCGTGGTGGCGTGCACGCCTGCGCGAGCGGCTATCACCGGGATCGTCAGCTCGCCGGCCTCGTCGGCGAGGAGTTCCTTGACGGCCTGGTGGACGGCCGCGCGGACTCGGGCGGAGCGGCCGCCGGGCCGGCTGTCGGTGCGGCTGTCGGTGCGGGGCGAGGACGTCGTGGCGGGCATGTGCCCATTATTGCATTGATCACTGCGATTAGAACGCAGTGATCACTGCATTTGTGGTACGTTGGAGCCACTAACGCAACGATCACTGCGAGGTTTGCATGCGTGCTGACCCTTCTGACACCGCACCGCCCGCCGGCGGTCCGCACCGCGCGCCTTGGAAGGGCGCCTTCCCCTGCGTGGCCGCCATCCTCGTCCTCTTCCTGGCCGCTTCCAGTGCCCCGTCCCCGCTCTACGTGATCTACCAGCAGCAATGGCAGTTCACGGCGTGGGTGCTCACCGTCGTCTTCGCCCTCTACGTGTTCGGCCTGCTGGGCTCCTTGCTCGTCGTCGGGGCGCTGTCGGACCATCTCGGACGCCGGCCGGTGCTCGCCGCGGCGATCGGGCTGGAGGTGGTCGCCCTCGTCCTGTTCCTGGTCGCCGGGGACGTGCTCGTCCTGTCCGCCGCCCGAGTGCTGCAGGGCATCGCGACCGGCGCGGCGACGACCACTTTGAGCGCCACCCTCGTCGATCTCGAACCGCCGCACGCACGCGGGCGGGCAGGCGTCGTCACCTCCGTGGCTCCCCTGACCGGACTCGCCCTCGGCGCTCTGGGCAGTGGCGTGCTGGTGGAGTTCGGCCCCGCCCGGACCCAGCTGGTCTATGCGCTGCTGCTCGGCGGAATGGCGCTGGCGGCGGTGGTGGTCGCCCTCATCCCGGAGACCTCGCTCCGCCGGCCGGGAGCCGTCGCATCCCTGCGCCCGCGGGTCGCGATGCCCGCACACCTGCGCGCGGACATCGTCCCTGTCGTGCCGGTGATGATCGCCACCTGGGCCTTGGCCGGGATGTACCTCTCCCTCGGCCCGTCCGTTGCGGCCGAGCTGCTGGGGCTGCGCAACCACCTGATCGGCGGCGTCGTCGTGACGCTCCTGACGGGCACAGGAGCGCTCGCAGTCGCCCTGCTCCGTTCGCGCTCCGCGTCCTCGCTGCTGGCCCCCTCGTCCGCGACGCTCGGGCTCGGCACCCTGCTGTCGCTCGCGGGGACGACGGAGGACCTCGTCTGGCTCTCCGCCGCCGGCACCGTGGTCGCGGGGTTCGGCTTCGGCGCGTCGGTGCTGGCGACGTTCGGGACTTTCGCCCGGATCGCCAGGCCGCACGAGCGCAGCGCGGTCTTCGCCCTGGCGAACATCATCAACTATCTGGGCAACAGCGTGCCCGCCGTACTCGGGGGAATCGCCGTCACCGCCCTGGGGTTGAGAACCGCCACCGTGATCTACGCGCTGGCGATCGCGCTGATCACCTTCTCCGCCTTCGCCCTGCGCCTGCACCAGGTACGGACGACGCGCCGCGCCGTCATGGCCCCGTGCGTCTGAGGCGCCGGCCGGCGGCAGAGGGCCCCAACACCACACCGACCAAGACAGACCAGGAGACACTGTGACGACAGCCAGCAGGAACAGGAAGAACCTCGAGATCCAGCGATCGGGCCACACCACCATCCGGTACACGGCCGGCGGTCCGGCCGGAGGGCCGGCCCTGGCCCTCATCCACGGCTGGGCCTGCGACCGGGGCGACTTCGATGCGGTGATCGAGCATCTGCCCGAGCACTACCGCGTCCTCGCGATCGACCTCGCCGAGCACGGCGAGTCGCGGTCGACGCGCGACGTCTGGACCATGGAGGAGTTCGCTCGCGACGTGGCCGCGGTGCTGGAAGCCGAGTCGGTGACCACGGCGGTCGTGGCCGGGCACTCCCTCGGCGGCGCGGTCGCCGTCGAGGTCGGCCGGCTGCTCCCTGACACGGTCACGCATGTGGTCGCACTCGACGCGCTGCACTATCTGTCCCTGTTTCCGGCGATGAGCGAGGAGCAGGCCGAGGCGATGCTGCACATGTTCCGCGAGGACTTCGCCGGAGGGGTGCGGAGCCTGGTCGAGGGAGGTTCGCCGGCAGGGACCGACCCGGCTCTCAAGGACGCGTACTTCGAGAAGATGGCCGCCGTACGGCAGCCAGCGGGCCTGCGTTCCATCGAGGGCCTGGTGCGCTGGGACATGGACGCGGCGCTGCGCGAGACCAAGCAGCCGATCACCGTGTTCGCGATACGCGACCTGGTGACGCGAGAAGCGATCGACCGCTACGGGGACCGCCTCGACATCGTGCTCATCGACCTGGGCAGCCACCACTTCCCGGCGGAGGCGCCGGAAGGCACGGCGAAGCTCCTGGCCGGCGTGGGAACCGCATAGGGACGAGCGTGGTCCTGCCCTGGGTGATGGACCCCTCACCGCCCCGCCACCTCACAGAGAGTGTCTTGTCAGTTACTTTCGGTATGCAGAGAGTTGATCTTATTAGGCGGGCGCCGGCTCCCCCGCCTGAAGCCGGCCGACGGCTCCGGCAGCAACCCGGGGCGCACTGAAGGTGAGGTGGCGGGTGCATCTGACCCCGCACGAACAGGAACGTCTGATGATTCACGTGGCCGCGGACGTGGCCCGCAAACGGAAAGAACGGGGGATCACGCTCAACTACCCGGAGGCGGTCGCGATCCTGACCACCTACGTGCTCGAAGGCGCCCGGGCCGGCATCCACGTGGAGAAGCTCATGGCGATGCCGCAGCCCCCCGAACCACCGGTGCTCACCCGCGAAGACGTCATGGACGGGGTGGCGGAGATGATCCGTGACCTCCAGGTCGAGGCCACCTTCCCCGACGGCACCAAAATGGTCACCCTCCGCGACCCCATCCCGGCGGTGACCAGGAAGGGGACACACGTTCACCCCGGCGAGACCGACCACCCGCACGACGCCGACCCGGTGGCCTTCAACCTCGGCCACGAAACCACGACCGTGAGAGTCACCAACACCGACGACCGTCCCGTCCAGGTCGGCTCCCACTACCACTTCTACGAGGCGAACGCCCTGCTCGACATCGAGCCCGACCGTGACCTCGCCTACGGCAAGCGCCTGAACATCCCCGCGGGCAGCTCGGTGCGCTTCGAACCCAACTGCCCGCTGGACGTCGAACTGGTGCCGATCGAGGGCAATCGCATCATCGAAGGCCTCAACGGCAAGGTCGGAGGCGAACTACGTGCTTGAAACCCCGGCACCAGAGCCCGCGTCGCCGGCGCCGCAGCCCTCAAGCCACGAACGGCACCAGCCGCTCACCCGTGAGCAGTACGCCGACCGCTTCGGCCCCACGACCGGGGACCGCATCCGCCTGGCCGACACCGACCTCCGGATCAAAATCACCGAGGACTGGTGCGGCGGCCCCGGCCGCAGCGGGAACGAGATCATCTTCGGCGGCGGCAAGGTGGTCCGCGAGTCCATGGGCCAGTCCTGCGCGCCACGCGACTCCACCAGGTTCGGCGCTCCGGAGCCGCCCGACACGGTCATCACCGGCGCGGTCATCCTGGACCACTGGGGTGTGGTCAAGGCCGACATCGCCATCCGCGACGGCCGGATCACCGCGCTCGGCAAGGCCTACAACGACGAGACCATGGACCGCCTGCACGACGGGCACGCCACGGCCACCGACTTCGTGATCGGCCCGGAGACCGAGGTCATCTCCGGCAACGGCAAGATCCTCACCGCGGGCGGCGTGGACACCCACGTGCACTTCGTCTGCCCCGAGCAGATCCACGAGGCCCTGGCCTCCGGCGTCACCACCCTGATCGGCGGCGGCACCGGCCCGGCAGAGGGCAGCACGGCCACCACCGTCACGCCCGGCTCCTGGCACATCGCCCGGCTGTTCGCGGCGCTGGACGCCTTCCCGGTCAACATCGGACTGCTCGGCAAGGGCAACACGATGTCGACGGAATCGCTGTTCAACCAGGTGGAGGCGGGCATCCTGGGCTTCAAGATCCACGAGGACTGGGGTGCCACCCCGGCCGTCCTGCGCCGGTGCCTGCAGGTGTGCCGGGCGACCGGTGTCCAGCTCGCCCTGCACGCCGACTCCCTCAACGAGGCCGGCACCGTTGACGACACCATCGCAGCCATCGGCGACCACCCCATCCACGTCTTCCACGTCGAAGGCGCGGGCGGCGGCCACGCCCCGGACATGATCAAGATGGCGAGCCTGCCGAACGTCTTGCCCGCCTCCACCAATCCCACCCGGCCCTTCACCGTCAACACGGTCAAAGAGCACATCGACATGGTGATGATCTGCCACCACCTCAACCCGCTGGTGCGGGAGGATCAGCAGTTCGCCGACTCGCGGGTCCGACCCGCCACGATGGCAGCCGAGGACATCCTGCACGACCTCGGCGCCATCTCCATCATGTCGTCGGACGCCCAGGCGATGGGCCGCATCGGCGAAGTGATCACGCGGACCTGGCAAACCGCCCACGTGATGAGACAACGGCGCGGCGCCCTGGAAAACGACCAGGACGGCGCCGACAACCACCGGGCCCGCCGCTACATCGCGAAATACACCATCAACCCCGCCATCGCGCACGGCATCGACCACGAGGTCGGCTCGGTCGAAGTGGGCAGGCTCGCCGACCTGGTGCTGTGGGAGCCGAAGTTCTTCGGCGTCAAACCACACCGAGTGATCAAAGGCGGCCAGATCGCCTACGCCCAGGTCGGCGACGCCAACGCCTCCATCACCACCCCACAGCCCATCCTGCCCCGCCCGATGTGGGGAGCAACCGGCCGCGCCCCTGCCGCCAACTCCGTCAACTTCGTCACCACGCGGGCGATCGAGGCCGGCCTGCCCGAGCGGGTGGAGACGAGCAAACGGTTCAGGCCCATCCGTGACACCCGCAAGGTCTTCAAGAAGGACATGCGCCACAACGACGTCACCCCCCGCATCGAGGTCGACCCCAACACCTACCAGGTGATCGTCGACGAGGAGATCGTCGACCACCACCAACCCCCCGCCGAACTGCCGATGGCGCAGCGGTACTTCCTGTTCTGACCACCACGGGAAAGGTGAGCCCAATGAGCCGCGCCGCGCTGCTCGTCCTCGCCGACGGCCGGTTCCCCTCCGGCGGGCACGCCCACTCCGGCGGAGCCGAAGCGGCCGTCACCGCCGGACGCGTCCATGACGTGGCGACCCTGCGGGAATTCTGCCGCGGCCGGCTGCACACCAGCGGCCTGGTCGCGGCCGGGCTGGCCGCCGCGGCCGCCACCGGCTACGACCCCCTCCTCCTGGAAGAGGC
>NZ_SMKO01000237.1 GCF_004348685.1 Nonomuraea deserti
GTCGGGAGGTGACGGCGTGTGGGACGTTGCGGCGTGATGATGGTGGTCTTGCCCGGTTGTGGTCGAGCGCGGCCGAGTTGTGGGTCCGCGGTGTCGAGGTGGACTGGCCGCAAACGTATGCCGGTGACCGCCCGCAGATCGTCGACCTGCCCACCTACGCCTTCCAACACCAGCGCTACTGGCTGCAAGGGTCGGCGAGCGCAGGCGACGCGGCCAGCCTCGGTCTCGAGGCCACCGGCCACCCCCTGCTCGGCGCGTTCACCGGCCTCGCCGCCGGTGGAGAGGTCGTGCTCACCGGCCGCGTGTCCGTCGCCACCCACCCGTGGCTGGCCGACCACAAGGTCAACGGGCAGGTGTTCCTGCCCGGCGCGGCACTCGTCGAGCTGGCCATCAGGGCAGGCGACGAGGCCGGCTGCGGCCTCCTCGAGGAGCTGACCATCCAGGCGCCGCTCATCGTGCCCGACCCCGGAGCCGTCCAGCTCCAGCTGGCCGTGGGCGCGCCGGACGAGGACGGGCGGCGGCAGCTCGGCGTCTACTCGCGGATCCAGGACACGACCGACTGGGTGCAGCACGCCGCGGGCGTGCTGGCCGCGGCCGATGCGGCGGTCCCCGAGCCGGTCGGCACCTGGCCGCCGGAGCAGGCGCGGGCCGTGGCCCTGGACGAGCACTACGACGACCTCGCCGGCATGGGCCTCGACTACGGCACGACGTTCCGCGGGCTGCGGGCGGCCTGGCGGCGGGGCGACGACGTCTTCGCCGAGGTGGCGCTGCCGGACGACACCGACGCCGACGGGTACGGACTGCATCCGGCGCTGTTCGACGCCGCCCTGCACGCGATCTCGCTCGGCGGGTTCCTGGCCGATCCCGAGCCCGGCAGGCCGTACCTGCCGTTCGCCTGGAGCGATGTGGCGCTGCACGCGTCCGGGGCGACGAGACTGCGCGTGCGGATCTCCCCGGCCGGCCAGGGAGCGGTCTCCGTGACGCTGATGGACACCGAAGGGCTGGCCGTGGCCACGATCGGCGCTCTGGCCGCCCGCCCGGTGCCGGTCGGGCCGCAGGACGGCTCCAGTACCAGGAAGCATCGCGACAAGCTGTTCCAGCTCGACTGGGTGACGCTGCCCAAGAACGGCGCGGCCGAGGCGAGCTACGAGATCGTCTCCAGCCTGGCGGCGCTGACCGGCGCCGCGACGGTTCCTGAGCGCGTGCTGGTCGAAGCGCCCGCCGGCACCCGCCTGGCCGTCCACGACGTGCTGGCGGCGCTGCAGGAGTGGCTGGCCGACGACCGGTTCGCGGCCTCGCGACTGGTCGTGGTCACCCGCGGCGCCGTGCCCGCCGGCGACGCGCCCGTACAGGACGTGCATCAGGCCGCCGTGTGGGGGCTCGTGCGGGCCGCCCAGGCGGAGCAGCCCGGCAGGTTCGTGCTGCTGGACCTGGACGACGGCGCGGACGGCACGATCGGCGAGGCCCTGGCGTCGGACGAGCCGCAGCTGGCCGTGCGCGACGGCCAGGTGTGGGTGCCGAGGCTGAGCCGGACCGTACCCGGTGGTGAGGGGCGGCCCGCGTTCGGCGCGGGCGGGACCGTGCTGATCACGGGCGGTACGGGCGGGCTGGGCGCGCTGGTGGCCCGCCACCTGGTGACCGAGCACGAGGTCAGGCGGCTGCTGCTGCTCAGCCGTCGCGGGCCGGACGCGCCGGGCGCGGCCGAGCTGGTGGCGGAGTTGTCGGAGCTGGGCGCCGAGGTGGACGTGGCGGCCTGCGACGTGGCCGACCGCGAGGCGCTCTACGGAGTGATCACCTCGGTCGCGGACTCGCTGGTGGGCGTGGTGCACACGGCGGGCGTGCTGGACGACGGCGTGGTCACGTCGTTGTCGGGCGAGCGCCTGGACCGGGTGCTGGAGCCGAAGGCGGATGCCGCCTGGCACCTGCACGAGCTGACGCGCGGCCTGGACCTGTCGGCGTTCGTGCTGTTCTCGTCGATGGCGGGCGTGCTCGGGGGTGCGGGCCAGGGCAACTACGCGGCGGCCAACGCCTTCCTCGACGGGCTCGCCCAGGTGCGGGCCGCGGAAGGGCTGGCGGCGACGTCGCTGGCGTGGGGGTTGTGGGAGCAGGGCGGCATGTCGGGCGAGCTGTCCGAGGCCGACCTGCGCAGGCTGGCACGGATGGGCGTGGCGCCGCTGTCCGCGGCCGACGGGCTCGACCTGTTCGACGCCGCGCTCCGCCACGGCCGCGCCCTGCTGGTCCCCGCCCACCTCGACATCAGGACCATGGGCGCCCAGGCCGACGCCGTTCCCCCGCTCCTGCGCGGCCTGGTCTCCGGGTCCGGCAGGCGCGTGGTGACCGCCGCGTCGGAGGCCGCGGCCGGGCTCAAACAGCAGCTCGCGGCCCTTCCGCCGGCCGGCCAGCAGGCCGCGCTGCGGGATCTCGTCGCCTCCCAGGTCGCCGTGGTGCTCGGCATGGCCGACCCGTCGGCGGTCGACGACGGGATGCCGTTCCAGGAGCTGGGATTCGACTCGCTCATGGCCGTCGAGTTCCGCAACCGGCTCAACGCGGCCACGGGCATGCGGCTCCCCGCTACCCTGATCTTCGACTATCCGACCCCGGAAGCGCTCGTCCGCTACCTGTCCGGCGAACTCCTCGGCAAGCAGGAGACCGCCGTCCAGGCGCGGGTCACGGCGGCGGACGACGAACCCATCGCGATCGTCGGCATGGCCTGCCGCTTCCCCGGCGGCGTCGAATCCCCCGAGGAGCTGTGGCGGCTGCTCGCCCAGGGCGGCGACGCGATCTCCGAGTTCCCCGCCGACCGCGGCTGGGACCTGGACGCGCTGTACGACCCCGAGCCCGGCAACCGCGGCACCTCCTACTCCCGGCACGGCGGTTTCCTGCACGACGCGGGCGAGTTCGACCCGGGATTCTTCGGGATCAGCCCGCGCGAGGCGTTGGCCATGGACCCGCAGCAGCGGCTGCTCCTGGAGACGTCGTGGGAGGCGATCGAGCGGGCCGGGATCGACCCGACCGCGCTGCGCGGCAGCCGCACCGGCGTGTTCGCCGGCGTCATGTACCACGACTACGCCAGCCAGCTCTCCTCCGTGCCCGACCAGCTCGAAGGGCTGATCGGCACCGGCAACTCCGGCAGCGTCGCCTCCGGCCGCGTGTCGTACGTCTTCGGGCTCGAAGGCCCGGCGATGACCGTGGACACGGCCTGCTCGTCGTCGCTGGTGGCGCTGCACCTGGCGGTGCAGGCGCTGCGGTCGGGCGACTGCGACCTCGCCCTGGCCGGCGGCGTGACGGTGATGGCGACGCCGTGGACGTTCATCGAGTTCTCCCGGCAGCGCAACCTGGCCGTCGACGGCAGGTGCCGGGCGTTCGCGGAGTCGGAAGGCGGCGTCGGGCTCTCGGAGGGCTCGGGCGTGCTGCTGGTGGAGCGGCTGTCGGACGCGCGGCGCAACGGGCACCAGGTGCTCGCCGTGGTGCGCGGCTCCGCGGTCAACCAGGACGGCGCCAGCAACGGGCTGACCGCCCCGAACGGGCCCTCGCAGCAGCGGGTGATCCGGCAGGCCCTGGCGAACGCCGGGCTGTCGGCCGCCGACGTGGACGCGGTCGAGGCGCACGGCACCGGCACCACCCTGGGCGACCCGATCGAGGCGCAGGCGATCCTCGCCACGTACGGGCAGGACCGTCCCGAGGACCGGCCGGTGTGGCTGGGGTCGATCAAGTCCAACATCGGCCACGCGCAGGCCGCCGCAGGAGTCGCGGGCGTCATCAAGATGGTCATGGCACTGCGGAACGGCGAGCTGCCGCAGACCCTGCACGCGGACGAGCCGTCCACGCACGTGGACTGGTCGGCCGGCGCGGTCGAACTGCTCACCGAGGCCCGGCCGTGGGAGCGCGACGAGGCGCCGCGCCGCGCCGCCGTCTCCTCGTTCGGCATCAGCGGCACCAACGCGCACGTCGTGCTGGAGGAGTCGCCGGCCGAGCCGGAGCCCGCGCCCGAGCCGGCGGCCGAGCTGCCGGTGGTGCCGTGGGTGTTGTCCGGCAGGAGCGAGGAGGCGCTGGCGGCGCAGGCGGCACGGCTGCGCACCTGGATGGAGTCGCGCCGCGAACTGGACGTGGCCGACGTCGGCTGGTCGCTGGCGACGGGCCGGGCGGTGCTGGAGCACCGTGCGGTCGTCGCCGGAGCCGACCGCGCCGAGCTGCTGGCGGCGCTGGCGGCGGTGGCCGACGGCAGGCACGGCGAGCCGGCGGTCGAGACCGGCCTGGCCCGTTCGAGGGCCAAGGCGGCGATGTTGTTCGCCGGCCAGGGCAGCCAGCGGGTCGGCATGGGACGGGAGCTCGCCGACGCGTTCCCGGTCTTCGCGCGGGCGCTGGACGACATCTGCCGGGCGATCGACCCGCTGCTGCCCCACCCGCTGCGCGCGACCATGGCCGACGGCCCCGCCGAGGTGCTGGACGAGACGGGCATGACCCAGCCGGCGCTGTTCGCCTTCGAGGTCGCCCTGTACCGGTTGCTGGAATCGCTGGGCGTCGCGCCCGCGGTGCTGGCCGGGCACTCGGTGGGCGAGATCGCGGCTGCTCATGTGGCGGGGGTGTTCTCGCTGGAGGATGCCTGCACGCTGGTCGCGGCCCGTGCCCGGTTGATGCGGGCGCTGCCGTCCGGTGGCGCGATGCTGGCCGTCGCCGCGCCGGAGGCGGACGTCCTGCCGCTGCTCGACGGGTACGAGGACCGGGCCGGGATCGCGGCGGTGAACGGTCCGGCCGCGGTGGTGGTGTCCGGTGACGAGGCGGCCATCGCGGAGATCGAGAGCCGGACGGAGGCGCGAACCCGGCGGTTGCGGGTCTCGCACGCCTTCCACTCGCCGCTGATGGAGCCGATGCTCGCCGACTTCGCCGAGGCGATCGGCGGCATCACCTTCCACGAGCCCACGATCCCGGTTGTCTCCAACGTGACCGGCCGCCTGGCCGAACCCGGGCAGCTGACCGACCCCTCCTACTGGGTCGAGCACGTACGCGGAGCCGTGCGGTTCGCCGACGGCGTCGCCGCCGCCCGTGCGGCGGGAGCCACCGTCTTCGTCGAGCTCGGCCCCGACACCACGCTGACCGGGCTCGCCCAGCAGACCCTCACAGGAGACGAGACCTTCGTCAGCACGAGGGCCAAGGACCGGCACGAGGCCCGCACGTTCGTCCAGGCGCTCGGCCGGATGCACGCGCACGGCGTCACCGTCGACTGGGCGGCGTACTTCGCGGCGGCGCGCCCGTCCCGCGTGGACCTGCCCACCTACGCCTTCCAGCACGAGCACTTCTGGCTCCGGCCAGGACCCGGCACCGGCGACGTCACCACCGCGGGCCTGGGAGCCGTCGAGCACCCGCTGCTCAGCGCGGCGACCGAGGTGGCCGGCGGCGAAACGGTCATCTTCAGCGGGCGGCTGTCGGTCGCCACGCACCCCTGGCTGGCCGACCACGTGGTCGGGGGCAGCGTCATCGTGCCGGGCACGGCGCTGGTGGAGCTCGCCGTCCGGGCCGGGGACGAGAGCGGCTGCCCGCACCTGCAGGAGCTCACCCTGCAGGCCCCGCTGGTGGTGCCCGAGGACGGCGGCGTGCAACTCCAGCTGGTGTCCACGGCCACCGAGGAGCCGGGCCGGCGGGCGCTGGCCATCCACTCGCGGGCGCAGGACGCCACCGAGTGGACCCAGCACGCGCAGGCCACCCTCACGGAGAGCGTGCCTGAGCCCGACGTCGATCTCGCGCAGTGGCCGCCCGCGGGCGCCCAGCCGGTCGCCGTCCAGGACCTCTACGACGACATGGTGGCGATCGGGCTCGACTACGGGCCGACGTTCCAGGGCCTGACCCGCGCCTGGGAGCGGCGCGGCGAGGTGTTCGCCGAGATCGTGCTGCCCGAGGAGGCGCACGCGGACGCCGGCCGGTTCGGGCTGCACCCCGCGCTGCTGGACGCCGCGCTGCACGCCACCGCGCTGGGCGGCCTGCTGCCCCGGCCGGAGGCTGGGCGGCCGTACCTGCCGTTCGCCTGGTCGGGCGTGTCGCTGCACGCGGCAGGGGCGACGAGCCTGCGCGTCAGGCTCGCCAACGCCGGTGGGACCGCCATCACGCTGGCCGTCGCCGACGAACTGGGCGCGCCGGTCGCCGTCGTCGACAGCCTCTCCCTGCGCCCCCTGGCCGCCGCGCAACTCGGCGGCGCGAACCGGGGCGCGCTCCACGAGATCGAGTGGACCCCCGTCACCGGCGCGCCCGAGCAGGAGCCGGTCAGGTGGGCGCTGCTCGGAGCCGACGACCTCGGCACCGGAGCGGCGACCTACCCGGACGCGGCCACGCTCGGCTCGCTGCACGACCCGGCCGACCTGCCCGAGGCCGTCCTGGTCCGCTGCCCGGCCGGGCCCGACCACCACGCCGCCACGCACCGGGCCCTCGAACTGCTGCAGAGCTGGCTGGCCGAGGAGCACCTCGAATCCGCGCGGCTGGTCATCCTCACGCGTGGCGCCGTCGCCACCGCCCCCGGCGAGCGTCCCGACCTCGCCCACGCGGCGGTGGGCGGGCTCGTCAGGGCCGCGCAGGCCGAGCAGCCCGGCAGGTTCGTGCTGCTGGACGCGGACACCGACCAGCCGGACCCGGCGGTGGTCGGCCGGGCGCTGGCCACCGGAGAGCCGCAACTGGCGATCAGAGGCGGTGAGCTGTTGGCGCCACGGCTCGGCAGGGCCGCGGACCTGGCGGACCCGGAGCCGGTGTTCGGACCTGACGGCACGGTGCTGATCACGGGCGGCACGGGCGGGCTGGGCGCGCTGGTGGCTCGCCACCTGGTGACCGAGCACGACGTCAGGCGGCTGCTGCTGCTCAGCCGTCGCGGGCCGGACGCGCCGGGCGCGGCCGAGCTGGCGGCGGAGTTGTCGGAGCTCGGCGCCGAGGTGAACGTGGCGGCCTGCGACGTGGCCGACCGTGACGCGCTCGCCCAGGTGCTGGAGGGCGTCGACGAGCTCGCGGCCGTGGTCCACACAGCCGGTGTCCTGGACGACGGCGTCATCACGTCGATGTCGGGCGAGCGCCTGGACCGGGTGCTGCGGCCGAAGGCGGACGCCGCCTGGCACCTGCACGAGCTCACCCGTGACCGGAACCTGACCGCCTTCGTGCTCTTCTCGTCCATGGCGGGCGTGCTCGGAGGCGCGGGCCAGGGCAACTACGCGGCGGCCAACGCCTTCCTCGACGGGCTCGCCCAGCTGCGGGCCGCGGAAGGGCTGGCGGCGACGTCGCTGGCATGGGGGTTGTGGGAGCAGGGCGGCATGTCGGGCGAGCTGTCCGAGGCCGACCTGCGCAGGCTGGCGCGGATGGGGCTGGCGCCGCTGTCAGCGGCCGACGGGCTCGGCCTGTTCGACGCCGCCGTACCGGCAGGAAGGGCACTGCTCATCCCCGCCCGCTTCGTGCAGGCCCGCACCAGCGCCAGGACCTCCGTACGGCGGGCCGGCACCGGCGACGGGCTCGCCGACCGGCTGGCCACGCTGGAGCCGGACGAGCGCCGCTCGGCACTGGCGGACGTCGTCCGCGGCCAGGCGGCCACCGTGCTGGGCTTCGCCGACGGATCGGCGATCGACCCCCAGCGCCCGTTCCAGGACCTCGGGTTCGACTCCCTGACCGCGGTCGAGTTCCGCAACCAGCTCGGCAAGGCCACGGGGCTGCGGCTCCCCGCCACCGCCGTCTTCGACTACCCCACCCCGGTCGCCCTGACCGAGCACCTCATGGGGTACTTCGCCGAGACGAAGGACGAGGAGGCCGGCATCCTGCGGTTCTTCGCGGAGCTGGACCAGATCGAAGAATCACTCACCACACTCGCCGAGGACAGCACGGTGCGCAGCCGGCTCACCACGCGCCTCAAGGAGCTCCTGTCCGGCCTCAACGGCCTCGGCGGGACATCCGACGTCGTGGACCAGATCGAGTCCGCCTCCGACGACGAGATGTTCGCCTTCATCGACAACGAGCTTGAGATCTCTTGATATTTCGCAGCGGCTGAGAAGGGCTACGTTCGATGGCAAACGAAGACAAGCTCCGGGGCTACCTGAAGCGGGTCACGGCCGACCTGCACCAGACCAGGCAGCAACTGCGAGAGATCGAAGGCAGGGAGCACGAGCCGGTCGCGATCGTCGGCATGAGCTGCCGCTACCCCGGCGGGGTCACCTCGCCCGAGGAGCTGTGGCGGCTCGTCGACGGCGGCGGTGACGCGATCTCCGAGTTCCCCACCGACCGTGGCTGGAGCGAGAACCTCTACCACCCCGACCCCGACAACCCCGGGACGACCACGGCGCGCAAGGGCGGCTTCGTCTACGACGCCGCCGACTTCGACGCCGGCTTCTTCGCCATCTCCCCGCGCGAGGCGTTCGGGACCGACCCGCAGCAGCGGATGTTCCTGGAGTCGTGCTGGGAGGCGTTCGAACGCGCCGGCATCGACCCGGCCTCGGTACGCGGCAGCCGCACCGGCGTCTACGCCGGCGTCATGTACCACGACTACTTCCGGGCCGAGGCGCTCGGCAGCGTCATCTCCGGCCGCGTCTCGTACGCGCTCGGCCTGGAGGGGCCGGCGGTCTCCATCGACACGGCCTGCTCGTCGTCGCTGGTGGCGCTGCACCTCGCCGTCCAGGCGCTGCGGCGCGGCGAGTGCTCGCTGGCGCTGGCCGGCGGCGTCACCGTCATGGCCACCCCCAACACGTTCATCGAGTTCTCGCAGCAGCGCGGCCTGTCCGCCGACGGCCGGTGCAAGTCGTTCGCCGACTCCGCCGACGGCACCGGCTGGAGCGAGGGCGTGGGCGTGCTGCTGGTCGAGCGGCTGTCGGACGCCCAGCGCAACGGCCACCAGGTGCTCGCCGTCATCCGCGGCAGCGCGGTCAACCAGGACGGCGCCAGCAACGGCCTGTCCGCCCCGAACGGGCCCTCCCAGGTCAGGGTGATCCGGCAGGCGCTGGCCAACGCGGGACTGTCGGCCTCCCAGGTCGACGCCGTCGAGGCGCACGGCACCGGCACGACCCTGGGCGACCCGATCGAGGCGCAGGCGCTCATCACCGCGTACGGGCAGGACCGTGACGGCGGCCGGCCCCTCTGGCTGGGCTCGCTCAAGTCGAACATCGGCCACGCGCAGGCCGCCGCGGGCGTCGGCGGCGTGATCAAGATGGTGATGGCCCTGCGGAACGCCACGCTGCCGCGCACGCTGCACGTGGACGAGCCGTCCACGCACGTGGACTGGTCGGCAGGCGCGGTCGAGCTGCTCACCGAGGCCCGGGAGTGGGAGCGGGACGAGGCGCCCCGCCGCGCCGCCGTCTCCGCCTTCGGCTTCAGCGGCACCAACGCCCACCTGATCATCGAGGAGGCGCCGGCCGAGGACGAGCAGGAGGCCGCCGGGCTCGACCTGCCGCTTTTGCCGTGGGCGGTCTCCGCCCGCGACCGGCAGGCGCTCGCCGCGCAGGCGGAGAAACTGGCCGGCTGGCTGGACGAGCGGCCGGACCTGCGCCCCGCCGACGTGGGCTGGTCGCTCGCGACCGGCCGGGCCGCGCTGGACCAGCGCGCGGTCATCGTGGGGGACAGCAGGGACGAGCTCATGGCCGGGCTCCAGGCCCTCGCCGGCGGCGCCGCCGCGCCGGGAACCGTCACCGGCGCGGGGGCGGGCGGCAAGGTCGCCTTCCTGTTCGCCGGCCAGGGCAGCCAGCGGGTCGGCATGGGCGCCGCGCTGGCCGGGGCGTTCCCGGTGTTCGCCGACGCGCTGGAGGACGTCTGCAAGGTCCTCGACCCGCTGCTGCCGCACCCCATCAGGGACGTGATGTTCACCGACCCTGACGGCGTGCTGGACGAGACGGGCATGACCCAGCCCGCGCTGTTCGCCTTCGAGGTGGCGCTGTACCGGCTGCTGACCTCGCTGGGCGTCGAGGCGGACGTGCTCGCCGGGCACTCGGTCGGCGAGATCGCCGCCGCCCACGTGGCAGGGGTGCTCTCGCTCCCCGACGCCTGCACGCTGGTCGCCGCGCGCGCCCGGCTCATGCAGGCCCTGCCCGCCGGGGGCGCCATGCTCGCCGTCGCCGCACCCGAGGAGGACGTGCTGCCGCTGCTGGAGGGCCGCGCCGGCCGGATCGGCATCGCCGCCGTCAACGCGCCGGGCGCGGTCGTCGTCTCCGGCTCGGCGGCCGACGTCGACGAGATCGCCGAGGCGCTCGCCGGGCGACAGGTGCGCACCCGGCGGCTGCGCGTCTCCCACGCCTTCCACTCGCCGCTGGTCGAGCCGATGCTGGAGGAGTTCGGGCAGGTCGCAGGGTCGCTCACGTACCACGAGCCCGCCATCCCCGTCATCTCCGACGTCACCGGCAGGAAGGCGGAGGCCGGGCAGCTCACCGACGCCCGCTACTGGGTCGACCACGTACGCCGGGCGGTCCGCTTCGCCGACGCCGTCACCGCCGCCCGCGCCGGCGGCGCCACGGTGTTCGTGGAGATCGGCCCCGACGGGACCCTGACCAGCCTGGCCAGGCAGACGCTCGACGGCGACGACGCCGCAGCCTTCGTCACCGCCGCGCGCAAGGACCGCGACGAGGCCCGCGCTTTCGCGGAGGCGCTCGGCCACCTGCACTGCCGGGGCGTCACCGTCGACTGGGACGCCTACTTCGCCGACGCCTGCCCCCGGCGCGTCGACCTGCCCACGTACGCCTTCCAGCGCAAGCGCTTCTGGTACATGCCGGGCACCGGCGCGGCCGAGCAGCCGGCCGCGGACTCCGTCGATCCCGAGTTCTGGGCGGCGGTGGAGCGGGAGGACGTGGCCGCCCTCGCCGCCACGCTCGGCATCGAGGACGGTTCCCCGCTGGCCGCGATCCTGCCGGCGCTGTCGTCCTGGCGGCGGCGCAGGCGCGACCAGGACGTGCTCGACTCCTGGCGCTACCGCGTCACCTGGGCGCCCCTCACCGTTCCCGGCGGGAAGCCGCCCGCGCTGTCCGGCACCTGGCGCATCGTCGTCCCCGCGGACAGGACCGCGGACAGGACCGCGGACAGGACCGCGGACAGGACCGCGGACAGGGACGCCGGCAGAGACTCGGCCAGGGAAGCTGGCAGGGACGTGGACGGCGCGGTGGCCTGCGTCGTCGAGGCGCTCGAACGGCACGGGGCCCGGTGCGAGCCGGTCCACGCCGCCGGCAGGGAGGAGCTCGCCGCGCTGCTGCGCGAGAGCGACCCGCCGGCCGGCGTGCTGTCCCTCTACTGCGGCCCGGCCGAGACGCTCGCCCTGATGCAGGCCATGGACGACGCCGGCGTGGACGCGCCGCTCTGGGTCGCCACCGACGGCGCCGAGAGCGTCAGCCGGGTCGACCTGCTGCGCGACCCCGAGCAGGCCGCGGTCGCCGGGCTCGCCCGCGTCTTCGGCCTGGAGCACCCGGGCCGCTGGGGCGGCCACGTCGACCTGCCGGAGAGGCTCGACCAGCGGGTTGCGGGCCGCCTGGCGGCCGTGCTCGCCGGCATCGAGGACGAGGACCAGGTGGCCGTCCGCGCCTCCGGCATCTTCGCCCGCAGGCTCACCAGGGCGCCCAGAACGGGCACCGGTCCTGCGGACGGCTGGCGGCCGCGCGGCACCGTACTGATCACCGGCGGCACCGGTGGCCTCGGCGCGCACGTCGCGCGGTGGCTCGCCGGTAGCGGCGCCGGGCACCTCGTGCTCACCAGCCGGCGCGGCGCCGACGCCCCTGGAGCCGCCGAGCTGGTGTCCGAGCTGGAAGAGCTCGGCGCGCGGGTGACCGTGGCCAAGTGCGACGTGGCCGACGGCGACGCGCTCGCCGCACTCGTCCGCGAGGTCGAGGACGGCGGCGACGCCGTCCGGTCGGTCTTCCACACGGCGGGCGTGCCCCACATCCAGGCGATCACCGGGCTCGCCCCGGACGAGCTGGCCCAGGCCACCCAGGCGAAGATCACCGGCGCGGCCAACCTGGACCGGATCCTCACCGGCCCGCTCGACGCCTTCGTGCTCTTCTCCTCCGGCGCCGGCATCTGGGGCGGCGCGCACAACGGCGCCTACGCCGCCGGCAACGCCTACCTCGACGCGCTCGCCGCGCACCGCCGCGGCCGCGGCCTCGCCGGCACGGCCGTCGCCTGGGGCTTCTGGGACGCCGCGGGCGGCGGCATGACCACCCTCCTCGACGAGGAGGACGCCCGCAGGACCGGCGTCAAGTTCATGGATCCCGCGATGGCCATCGACGGCCTGCGGCAGGCGCTCGACGACGGCGAGAGCAACCTCGTCATCGCCGACGTCGACTGGGCGCGCTTCACACCCGTCTTCACCGCCTCCAGGCCGCGCCCGCTGCTCGACGGCGTCCCCGAGGCCCTCGCGGCCCGCGAGAACGAGACGGAGACCACCACCGAGTCCTCGGAGCTGCGCGCCCGCCTCCTGCCGATGAGCGACGAGGACCGCGAGCGCCTGCTGGTGGAGCAGGTGCGCGAGCAGGTGGCCGCCGTGCTCGGGTACGCCCCCGCCGAGGTGGAGGTGGAGCGGGCCTTCAAGGACCTCGGCTTCGACTCGGTCACGGCGGTCGAGTTGCGCGGCCGGCTCAACGCCGCACTCGGCGTCCGGCTCCCCGCGACCGTGATCTTCGACTACCCGAACGTCAAGGTGCTCGCGAGCCTGGTCCGCGACGAACTGCTCGGCACGCAGGCCGAGATCGTGCCCGCGAGCGGAGCGGGCGGCCCCGTCGCCGACGACCCCATCGTGATCGTCGGGATGGCCTGCCGGATGCCCGGCGGCGTGCACAACGCCGACGACCTCTGGCGGCTGGTCTTCGAGGGCAGGGACGCCATCTCCCCGCTCCCCGACAACCGCGGCTGGGACGTCGACGGCATCTACGACCCCGACCCGGACGCCCCGCTCGCCTCGTACACGCAGGACGGCGGTTTCGTGTACGACGCGGGCGAGTTCGACCCCGCGTTCTTCGGGATCTCACCGCGTGAGGCGCTGGCCATGGACCCGCAGCAGCGGCTCCTCCTCGAAGCATCGTGGGAGGCCATCGAGCACGGCAGGATCGCCCCCGCCTCGCTGCGCGGCACCCGTACCGGCGTGTTCGTGGGCGCCGCCTACGAGGAGTACGGCCGCAACTCCGACCAGATCCCGCTGGAGTCGGTGGGGCACCTCGTCACCGGCACGCTCAGCAGCATCGTGTCCGGACGGGTCGCCTACACGCTGGGCCTCGAGGGGCCGGCCGTGACGGTCGACACCGCCTGCTCGTCGTCGCTGGTCGCGCTGCACCTGGCCGTGCAGGCGCTGCGGAACGGCGACTGCGACCTCGCGCTGGCCGGTGGCGTGACGGTGATGTGCAGCCCTGTCGGGTTCATCGGGTTCAGCCTGCAGGGCGCGCTCGCCAGGGACGGCAGGTGCAAGTCCTTCGCCGGCGCGGCGGACGGCTTCGGGCTGTCGGAAGGCGTCGGGATGCTGCTGGTGGAGCGGTTGTCGGATGCGGAGCGTCTGGGGCATCGGGTGCTCGCCGTGGTGCGGGGCAGCGCGGTGAATCAGGACGGTGCGAGTAACGGGTTGACGGCGCCGAATGGTCCGTCGCAGCAGCGGGTGATCCGGCAGGCGTTGGCGAATTCCGGTTTGTCGGCGGCTGAGGTGGATGCGGTGGAGGCGCATGGCACGGGTACGACGTTGGGCGATCCGATCGAGGCTCAGGCGTTGTTGGCGACCTACGGCCAGGATCGGCCGGGGGATCGGCCGTTGTGGTTGGGGTCGGTGAAGTCGAACATCGGTCATACGCAGGCGGCTGCGGGTGTGGCGGGTGTGATCAAGATGGTGATGGCGCTGCGTCATGGGGTGTTGCCGAGGACGTTGCATGTGGATGAGCCGTCGCCGCATGTGGACTGGTCGGCCGGCGCGGTGCAGCTGCTGACCGAGCCGCAGCCGTGGCAGCAGAACGGGCATGCCCGCCGCGCGGCCGTCTCGTCGTTCGGGATCAGCGGCACCAATGCCCACGTGATCATCGAGCAGGGCCCCGCCACGGAGCCGGAGTCCGAGTCGGCGGATGGGCCGGCGGATGGGCCGGTGGATGAGCTGGTGAATGAGCTGGTGAATGAGCCGGTGAGCGAGCCGGTGGATGAGGCGCCGGTGGTGCCGTGGGTGGTGTCGGGTCGCAGTGTTGAGGCGTTGCGGGCTCAGGCGGGCCGGTTGGCTGATGCGGTGGCGGGTGTGCGGCCGGTGGATGTGGCGCATTCGCTGGTGGTGTCGCGGTCGGTGTTCGATCACCGTGCGGTGGTGGTCGGTGCCGATCGGGATGAGCTGGTGGCGGGGTTGCGTGAGCTGGCCGGCGGTGCCG
>NZ_SMKO01000238.1 GCF_004348685.1 Nonomuraea deserti
CAGCCGCCCGCCCACGCCGCCTCCGCCACCGCGACCTTCGTCAAGGTCTCCGACTGGGGCTCGGGTTTCGAGGGCAGGGTCACCGTCACCAACGGCACCTCCACCACCATGAACGGCTGGAACGTCCAGTTCGACGTTCCGGCGGGCTTCTCCATCCCGTCCGCGTGGGACGCGGTCATGTCGAGGAGCGGGCAGCACTACACGTTCACCAACCCGTCCTGGGCGTCGGCGCTGGCCGCCGGGGCGAGCGCGAGCTTTGGCTTCAACGGCAGCCCGGGCAACTTCCCCGGCGTCTCCGGCTGCACGCTGAACGGCGCTCCCTGCGGCGACGCCGGAGAGGACCCCGGCGGGCTCGGCAAGGTCGGCGGCATCACGCTGACCTCCGCCACCGCCACCAGCGCCGCGCTGAGCTGGACCGCCGTCCCCGGCGCCAGCGGCTACAGGGTCAGGCTCGACGGCGCGGCGGCCGTCACCGTCACCGGCACCACGCACACCCTGACCGGCCTGGACGCCTGCTCCTCGCACACCGTCACGATCACCGCGACGGGCGCCTCGGGCGACGGCCCCGCCGGCGATCCTTTCGGCTTCACCACGGCCGGCTGCCAGAGCGGCACGCTGCCCAGGCACTTCCTCACCGGCTACTGGCACAACTTCGTCAATCCCGCCGTCGAGCTCAAGCTGTCGGCCGTGCCCGACGAGTACGACCTGATCGCGGTGGCGTTCGGCGAGGCCACCGCCACCCCGGGCGAGGTCGTGTTCGGGGTCGACCCCGGGCTGGCCACGGCGCTGGGCGGCTACACCGACGCCCAGTTCAGGGCGGACGTCCAGGCGCTGAAGCAGCGCGGTAAGAAGGTCATCCTGTCGGTCGGCGGCGAGGCCGGTCGCGTGCAGGTCGCGAGCGCCGCGGCCGCCACGCGCTTCGCCGACTCGGTGTACGCGCTGATGCGGAGCTACGGCTTCGACGGCGTGGACATCGACCTGGAGAACGGTCTCAACGCCACCTACATGGGTCAGGCGCTGAGGGCGCTGCGCGCCCAGGCCGGCTCCGAGCTGATCATCACCATGGCCCCGCAGACCATCGACATGCAGTCGACCGGGATGGAGTACTTCAAGCTCGCCCTGTCCATCAAGGACATCCTCACCGTCGTCCACACGCAGTTCTACAACTCCGGCTCGATGCTCGGCTGCGACCAGGCCTTCGCGTACTCGCAGGGCACGGTCGACTTCATCACCGCGCTGGCCTGCATCCAGCTCGAGAACGGGCTCCGTCCCGACCAGGTGGCGCTGGGCCTGCCGGCCGGGCCGGGCGCCGCGAACGGCGGCGTCGTGCCGCCCTCGGTCGTCAACCGGGCGCTCGACTGCCTGGCCGAGCGGACCGGCTGCGGGACCTTCGTGCCGCCGCGCGCCTACCCGGACATCAGGGGCGCGATGACGTGGTCCATCAACTGGGACGCGAGCAACAACTGGTCCTTCTCCAAGACCGTCAAGCCTCACCTTCAGGGAATGTCATGAAATTACGCCGCAAAATGGTCGCATTAGCGACCGGTCTCGCCCTCGCCCTGACCGGCCTGACCACCATCGGATCCGCCGCCCACGCCACCGGTACGGTGCAGCGCCTGGCCGCCGCCTGGGCCCCGTGGACCGCGTACGCCACCGGCGCGGTCGTCACCTACAACGGCGTCGACTACGTCTGCCTGCAGGCCCACACGTCCCAGCCCGGCTGGGAGCCGTCCGCCGTGCCCGCGCTCTGGAAGCCCACCTCGGGCGGCGACCCCGACCCCGGCGCCCCCGGCGCGCCGGGCGCGGTGAGCACGTCGGTCACGAGCTCCAGCATCTCGCTGAGCTGGGGCGCCGCCGGTGGAACCGTGTCGGGCTACCGCGTGTACGAGGGATCGACCCGGCGCGCCCAGGTCTCCGGCACCAGCGCCACCATCTCCGGGCTCGGCGCGTGCACGACCCACACCTACACCGTGAAGGCGTACAACGCGGCGGGCGAGTCGGCCGGCCGCGACGCCACCGCCACCACGTCGGGCTGCACCGGCAACAACCCCAGCAAGATGCCCGGCGCCCCCTACCTCTACATGGGCTGGGGCAACCCGCCCAACCCGGGCACCGTCATGGACGCCACCGGCGTCAAGTCGTTCACGATGGCGTTCATCCTGTCCAGCGGCGGCTGCACCCCGGCGTGGGACGGGCAGCGCCCGCTGACCGGCGGCGCCGACCAGCAGGCGATCAACACGATCAAGTCGAAGGGCGGCAGCGTCCAGATCTCCTTCGGCGGCTGGCAGGGCAACAAGCTCGGCCCCAACTGCTCCTCGCCGCAGGCGTTCGCGGGCGCGGTGCAGCAGGTCATCAACGCCGTGGGCCCGGCCGTCGTCGACTTCGACATCGAGAACACCGACGAGTTCGAGAACTACACCGTCCAGGACCGCATCCTGAACGGCCTCAAGATCGTCAGGCAGAACAACCCGAACGTCAAGATCGTCGTCACCTTCGGCACCACTACCAGCGGCCCGAACGCCCACGGCGTCCGCCTCATCAACCAGGCCAGGGCCCTCGGCGTGCCGATCGACAACTTCACGATCATGCCGTTCGACTTCGGCAGCTCCAACATCTACCAGGACACCGTCAACGCGTCCGAGGGCCTGAAGAACGCGCTCAAGAACGCGTACGGCTGGTCCGACGCCCAGGCGTACGCGCACATGGGCATCTCCGGCATGAACGGCCTGTCCGACCAGCAGGAGCTGACCTCCCCCGGCACCTGGACGCAGATCCGCGACTGGGCCAGGTCCAAGGGCCTGACCAGGCTCGCGTACTGGGCGGTCAACCGTGACAGGCCCTGCCCGGGAGGCGGCGTGACCTCCAACTGCAGCGGCATCGCCCAGTCCGACTGGGAGTTCACCAGGACCACCGCCGGCTTCTGATCCGCGCGAATCCGGCCCGCCCCTCCACACCGGGGCGGGCCGGGCCAGGAGGAACGTCATGAATCTCCGAGCGGCCACGGCCGCGCTCGCCCTGGGACTCGCCACCCTGCACGCCACCCCCGCCCAGGCCGCGAACATCCTGCCCAACCCCGGCTTCGAGTCCGGGCTCAGCGGCTGGACGTGCACCGCCGGGGCGCAGGCGGTGGCGTCCCCCGTGCACGGCGGCGCCGCCGCGCTCCGGGCCACCCCGCAGGGCGGCGACCTCGCCCGATGCGGCCGGCAGGTCAGCGTGCGGCCGTCGTCGTCGTACACGCTGTCGGCCTGGGTCCAGGGCGGCTACGTCTTCCTCGGCGCCACGGGCACCGGCGGCGCCGACCCGCAGACCTGGGGCTCGCCCGGTGCGGCCTGGACCCAGCTGCGCACGACCTTCACCACGGGCCCGTCCGCCACGGACGACGTGGGCGTCACCCGTTACGAGGTGTCGCGCGACGGCGGCTCGCCCGTCGCCGTCACCGGGACGAGCCACCGGGCGACCGGGCTGAGCGCGGACACCACATACCGCTTCAAGGTCCGCGCGTGCGACGCGGCGGGCAACTGCTCCGCCTACAGCCCCGAGGCGAGCGGCACCACCGCCGCTGCGGGGAACGGGGGCGACGGCGGGCTGCCCGAGCCGGTGCTGGTGGGCTACCTGCACGCGTCGTTCGCCAACGGATCCGGATACGTCAAGATGGGCGAGGTCCCTGAGGAATGCGCGATGCGCGACGACCTCACCCTGCTCCACGTGCAGGACTACAACTCCGGGCCGATCATGGGCCTGGACGGCCAGTACCACACCATGGGCGGGCACGACTTCCACGTCGCCATGACCGACATGCTGCTGGCCGGCTTCCCGATCATGGGCGATGCGGCCAACGTGTTCCCGCCGCTGCGCCAGGACCAGGTGGCCATCGGGCTGCCCGCCTCGGTCAACGCGGGCAACGGATACACGACCGTGACGGAGGTGCAGAAGGCGTTCGGCTGCCTGGCCACGGGCACCGGCTGCGGGACGTACCGGCCGCGCGGCGTCTATCCGGGGCTGCGGGGTCTGATGGCCTGGTCGATCAACTGGGACCGGCACAACGGATACGAGTTCTCCCGGAACCACCGGGCGTACCTGGACGGGCTCACCTGACGCGGACGAGCTGGGTGGGCTTGAGCGGGACGCCGAGGCCGGGCGGCCGGTAGGTGGGCAGGGCCTCGCCGTACTCGTGCATCCAGGCGTGGTCCACCAGCAGCCGCATCCGCCCGGCAGGCGGCACCCTGCCGGGCCTTGCGGGGTCGACCCGGCCGATCATCCTCGTCACGGCCGCCACCACCAGCTCCGTGTCCGGCGCGGACAGGTCGCAGTGGTCGTCAGGCCCGATGATCAGGTCGACGTCGGGCGGCAGCGGATAGATCGGGCGCGGCAGGGCGAGCACGCGCGGCGGCGGGGCCATCGGCCAGCCGTCGCGCACCGCCTCCAGCAACACCGAGCGCGACGTCTTGTGCGCGAACAACCCGTCGGCCAGCGCCCAGCTCAGCGCGCCCACGTCGGAGCGGTCCTCGCCGCAGGCGTGCAGGCACAGGTACGGCACCAGCGGCACCCCCGCGCCACCCGCCTGCGCCCAGCCGCCGCCGCACCCGGTGAGCACCAGCAGCGCCAGCATCGCCCGGTAGGCGGTGTCGGCGTGCGGCGTCTCCAGCCGCCCGGGCACGATCACGCACTCGCCGCCCGTCTTCTCCGCCGTCACGCCCAGCTCCCGCGCGATCTTCACCGTCCGCGACGCGGCCACCCCGGTGCAGGCCTCCTGCCAGGCCGGCGTGTACGGCTGCGCCCGGTCGTCATAGCCGCGCGGCCACACCCCCGGCAGCCAGGGCCTGGCCACCCCGTAGACGGCCAGCAGCAGGTCGAACACGGTCGTCACCAGCTCGCCGCCGTCGCGCAGCACGGGCACGCCGCGCCGCAGCACTCCTGGGCCGTCGTCGAAGCGCGGCAGCAGCACCTCCACCGCCTCGCCGCCGTACACGCTGAGCCGGTCACAGGCGCCGCCCGTCAGCCCGCCCGGCACGTACGCCTCCTCGCGGTCCCGCAGCCGCACCAGGAGCGGCAGATCGGTGTTCTCCATCGCCTGCCCGGCGAACGGCGTGCGGTCCAGGAAGAACTCCTTGAGCAGCACGTGCCCCATGGCCATGGCCAGCGCGCCGTCCGTGCCGGGCCGCACGACCAGCGTCTCGTCGGACAACCGCGTCGGATGCGTGCCGATCGCGACCACCTTCTGGCCCTTGTAGCGCCCGGCGATCACCCAGGGCGTGTCCGCCGAGCGTACGAGCCGGTTGTTCTCCCCCCACAGCAGCACGTACGCCGCACGCGCCCAGTCCTCGGCGCGTGACGGACCGGCGAAGCGCGGCCCCAGCACCTGCTCGGGGGCGCACGGGTGCTCGGTCAGCACCGCGCCGCCGAGCTCGCCGACGAGGCGCGCGAGCGGGGAGCTGGCCAGCGCCGCCACCCGCTCGGGCCCGTGCTCGTCAGCGGTGTGCACGATCGCCGCCGCCACCAGCTCGGCGGCCGTCGCGTCGTCGAGCGGCACCCGTCGCTCACCCCTGGCCTGCTGGTATTCCTGTGAATTCGCTGTGAGTTTCGCCCAGGCCGCGACCGGGTCGCGCAGCCCGTTCCTCACCTCGAAATAGAGCCTGACCAGTGCCTGGTTGACCTGCGATCCCCCCATGCGAAAAGTTCAACACAAAGAGTGATGCCGTATCGCTATACGTGTCGGCATGTCGGGGATAAGAATCGGAACCCCTGGTGGCGGCTGCGCTCCGGGTGCGGCAGGCTATATCTCGCCATGGATTACGCAGTTCTCACGGGCATTGTCCTCGTCACCGGTGTCGTGCTCGCCCTCGTCGCCCAGTGGCGCGACTGGCGGCCGCCGCTCCTTGTCGCCGTCGCCGTGGGCATCGCCGTACGCGTGCTGATCATGTACACGTCGGCGATCGATTCGTGGCAGCCCGTCGACTTCGTGGAGAGTTTCAAGCCCGCGGGCGAGGCCGTGCTGCGGGGTGAGGACCCGGTGCTGGCCAGCGAGGGCGGCTGGCACTTCCTGCCGACGATCCCCTACGTGTACGGCATCCTGCTGTGGCTCGGCATCCCGTGGGAATACGCCGGGCGCCTGGTCACCGTGGTCGCCGACATCGTGCTCATCCCGCTGGTGGCCAAGCTGGCCGGCGGCCCCAAGGCGTCGCTGCGGGCCCTCCAGTACGCGCTCAACCCTCTCGCCCTGATGGTCGCCTGCATCCATGGCCAGGTCGAGCCGGTCGCGCTCGTGTTCGGCGTCGCCGCGTTCGTGGTCGCCAGGGGGCCGGGCGCGCCCGAGCGCCCCGGAATGACCACCGACGTGATCGCGCGGGTGCGTGCGGGCCTGGCCGCGCACGGCGTCCGGGGCGCCGTCCCGCGGGTGATCGGCCCCGGCGGCATGCTGCACCGCTCGCTGTTGCCGGGCGAGGACGATCGCGTCTCCCTCAGGCGGGGCGCGCTGGCCGGTCTGCTGATGGGCCTGGCGCTGTGCGCCAAGAGCTGGCCCATCTGGCTGATCCCCGGCATGCTGCTGCTCCTGCCCAATCTGCGCGCCCGCGTCGCCGCCCTGTTCGCGACCGGGCTGGTGCCCGTCTTCTTCCTGGTGACGCTGCCGGTCTTTGCGGGCACGTCGCTCGACCAGATCCCGGCGGTCATCCACACCATCCAGGACATCCGGCCCATCGTCGGCGAATGGGGCTGGACCCCGTGGCTGACCGAAGGGCAGTGGGCGCTCCGGCCCGACCTGGCCTCGTTCGGCACGAAGCTGATCTACGTGAGCGTCGTCGCCGCCGTGCTCTACTGGCGGCGGGCCGACCCGGTCGACATGACGATCGCCGTGTTGCTGGTCTTCATGGTCATGACGCCCCGGCTCGGCGCCCAATACCTCATGTGGTTCATGCCGTTCCTGGTCGCCAGGCCCACGAGGTTCGCCTGGCCGGCCATCATCGGCGCCTCGCTCTGGGCCGGCTACGGCTACCTCTACATGACGCAGTTCGACTTCAACGGGTGGTGGCTGCAGCACGCCGACTGGTCGCGGGCCTCGATCCTGCTGCTGCCGATCCTGGCCCTGGCCATGCCCTGGGGCCGCCGCCGCGTGGCGACAGCCCCAGGACCGGTCCCGTCGCAGGGGTGGTCCGACGACTCGAGGATCACGTCACCGGCATAGGCGCTCCCACAACGTGATCCACTGGTCGGGGTGCACGTGTCCCACGACGGTGTCGCGGGCCACCCGGGCCGCCGCCAGCGCGGCGTCCACCCCGTCGTACCTGGTCTTCAGCGACGCGCGCACCGACCCGCCCACGCCGCCGAACCCCACCTCGACCAGTTCCTGGTAGGAGCGGCCGCCGCTCACGAGCGGCTCGGGCCTGCGCTGGAGGCGCAGGATCGCCGAGTCGACCGACGGGACGGGCCGGAAGCTCTCCTTGCCGATCGTGTCGCCGAGCCTCCAGCTGAACCACGGCCACGACTCCACCGTGACCAGGCTCCAGCGGCCGTAGCCGCCCGCCCGCTTGCGGGCGTACTCCCGCTGCGTGAGCAGCGTCGCCGAGGTCAGGGCCGGCGCCCGCAGGCACCAGTCGACGATCTTCGACGTGATCGAGTAGGGGATGTTGCCCACGACCGCGAACGGCTCTCGCGGCGCCCTCACGGTGGTGAAGTCGCGCCTGACGATGTCGATCCGCGGGTCGCTGCGGGTGCGCGCGGCCAGCCGCCCGGCCAGCCGGGGATCGACCTCGTAGCCGACCACCTGGGCGCCCGCCTCGGCCAGCGCCAGGGTGAGGGCGCCCTCGCCGGGGCCGGGCTCCAGCACCAGCCCCTCCGGACCGGCGGCCTTGACCATCAGGTCGACGGCATGCCGGTCGACCAGGAAGTTCTGCGAGAGCGTGCGCCGCGCCCGATCCACAGGCGTGCGGCCGCCACCGCCGTTCCTGGCCTTCTTCTGAGTGTGTGAATAGTTTCCGTGTGCGTGATTTCGCGCCACAGCACTGCCCTTCCGGGTCCTCGAGACAACGGGTCGCTCGAAGGGCCCTGGGCACGCGCGCGGACGCCCAGCCTCAGGTGATCGCGTCCGCTAGCGGGCCAGAGCCCGGCCGCGGCGGATGCGGATGAAAACCTGGCAGGAGAACATGCATGACATGGGGCCGACCCTAAGCCGACCCCCGTCGACCGGGCAAAACATTTAAATCGGTCGCGTCGGCGAGGGCGGGGCCGTCACCCTGGAGTGCGTGCAGGCAACGGTCACAGTCACTCCGGCACAGCTCCCCGAGCTGCTGCTGCACGTCGCCGTGGTCCGGCCCGTCTTCCTGTGGGGCGCGCCGGGCATCGGCAAGAGCTCCCTCGTCCGCGAGTTCGCCGGCTCGCTGGGCCTGGAGTGCGTGACGCTGCTCGGCACCCAGCTCGCCCCCGAGGACCTGATCGGCGTGCCCGAGCTGGTCGGCGGGCGCAGCCGGTTCGCGCCGCCCGAATCGATCGCCCGCAACGAGCCCTACTGCCTCTTCCTCGACGAGCTCAACGCCTCCGCGCCCGAGGTGCAGAAGGCCTTCTACTCCCTGATCCTCGACCGCAGGATCGGCACGTACGAGCTGCCGGCCGGCTCGGTGGTGATCGGCGCCGGCAACCGGGCCACCGACAACGCGCTGGCCCGCCCGATGGCCTCCGCGCTGATCAACCGGCTGATCCACGTGCACCTGCGGGCCTCGTCCGACGACTGGCTCAAGTGGGCGGCGGGCAACGGCATCCACCCGTGGATCATCGACTACCTCGTGCAGCGCCCCGACCACCTGTGGAGCCCGCCGCCGAAGACCGAGGAGCCGTTCTCCTCGCCGCGGGCCTGGCACATGCTGTCCGACGTGATCACCTCCTACGGCGACGACATCGCCGACGAGACCCTCGCCATGCTCGCGTTCGGCACGCTCACCGGCACCCACGCCTCGGCCTTCCGCGCGTACGTCAAGACCGTGCGGCACGCGTACGATCTGGAGGCCGTGCTGAAGGGCGAGGCCCCGTGGCCGCGCCGGCCCGAGGAACGCGACCTGCTCTACTTCCTGGCCGAGGCCTTCCGCGCCCGGCTCATCAAGGAGCTGCCCGCCGACAAGCGCGGCGCCTCCGCCCGCGGCCGCGACCTGGGCTTCCGGGCCAAGACGCTGCTGGTCGAGCTGGCCGAGATCTCCCTCGAATGCGCCCAGCTCGTCATCGCCAACAACGCCGACGGCGCGCCCGCGCTGCCCTCCTGGTTCCTCGTCGAGGTCGGCAGGGACGTACCGCGCCTCATGGCGGCAAGGTCGTGAGCAGGCGCAAGGCCAAGGTCGACCCCTGGCGCGCCCAGGTCCAGCAGGGCTGGCACACCGTCACCCGGCACCCGCTGTTCGGCGTCTTCACCGGCTCCGCCCTCCTCCTGCCGGCCGACGACGGCGAGCTGTCCAACGACACCTGGGCGTACGTCACCCACGACGGTGACGTGCACTTCCACCCCAGGCGCCGCGCCCCCGCCGAGGAGTGGTCGTGGGTCTTCGCCCACCTGCTGCTCCACCTCGGCTTCGGCCACGCCGACCCGCGCTCCTGCGCGCCGAAGGACGTCGACGGCGACCAGCCCGGCCCCGCCTACCACGCGGCGTGCTGCCTGTCCGTCGACGGGTTCCTCCGCACGCTGAAGCTCGGGCGCAGCCCCGCGCCGCTCCCCGAGGACCTGCCGGGCAACGACGAGGTGACGCTGTCCGAGCTCTGGCGCAGGCGCGGCATCCCGCCCCGCTTCGCCCCGCTCGGGGAGCCCGACTTCCGGATCGGTTCGGCGAAGGACGCCGAGTACTGGGACTTCCAGCGCACGTTCGCGATCGGCGTCGCCGAGGCGGCCACGAGCGCCCTCGACCAGGCGGGCCGGCCGCGCACGCCCGTCGAAGGGCACGTCAAGGGCCCGTGGGACGTCGCGCTGCGCTGGTTCGTGTCGTCCTACCCGCTGCTCGGCGCCCTGGCCGCGGGCATGAAGATCGTTTCCGACGCGGAGCTGGCCAGGGGCTGGGACATCGCGATCGCGGCGGTCAGCGCCGAGGCCGGCGAGATCTACGTCAATCCGCTCGCCACCCACACCGAGGCCGAATGGCGCTTCGTGCTGGCCCACGAGATGCTGCACGCGGCGCTGCGCCACGGTGAGCGGGCGGGCCTGCGCGATCCGTACCTGTGGAACATCGCCTGCGACTACGTGATCAACGGGTGGCTGGTCGAGATGGGCGTCGGAGAGATGCCGGAAGGGCTGCTGTTCGACCACGCACTGACCGGCATGTCGGCCGAGGCCGTCTACGACCGGATCACCACCGACCTGCGGCGCGTGCGCAAGCTCGCCACCCTGCGCGGGCGTGGGCTCGGCGACGTGCTCGACCGCCCGCCGCGGCGCATCGGCGGCTACGTCGACCTCGACGAGTACTACCGCAACGCGCTCACCACCGGGCTGGCCTACCACCAGACGGGCGGCCGCGGCCTCCTGCCCGCCGGGCTCGAACAGGAGATCCGCGCCCTCGACCATCCGCCCCTCCCGTGGGACGCCCAGCTCGCGCGCTGGTTCGACGAGCACTTCCAGCCCGAGGAGAAGCGGCGCTCCTACGCCCGCGCCTCCCGCAGGCAGGCGTCGAGCCCCGGCATCCCGCGACCCGGCTGGCTGCTCCCTGAGGAGGTCGTGCGCAAGGCCACGTTCGGGGTGGTGCTCGACACCTCCGGCTCCATGGACGTGGAGCTGCTCGGCAAGGCGCTCGGCGCCATCGCCTCCTACGCCGCGGCCCGCGACGTGCCCCAGGCCCGCGTGGTCTTCTGCGACGCCACCGCCTACGACGCCGGATACCTGCCGGTCGAGGAGATCGCGGGCCGGGTCCGCGTACGCGGACGGGGCGGCACGATCCTCCAGCCCGGCGTCAAGCTGCTCGAACGAGCCGACGACTTCCCGCCCGACGGGCCCATCCTGGTGATCACCGACGGGCAGTGCGACGTGCTGCGCATCCGCAGGGAACACGCGTTCCTCGTGCCGCAGGGCGCGCACCTGCCGTTCACCGCGCGCGGCCCGGTCTTCTTCGTGAAATGAGCCGGCACCGGCCTCCGCCCATGTCCGATTCCGACAAGACCCACGCCCTCGCCCTGGGTAGCTTCACCGTGACGACCGACGTTCCACCGGTGAAGGAACAGCTGACATGGACATGCTCGACCGCGCACGGCGCTACCTGGAGCTGCACGGCAGGCTGATCGACAGGCTGCGTTTCGAGGCGCTGTTCGGCGACGGACCACGTGAGCGGGTGCTCGACGCGCTGCGCTGCTACCAGAACGCCGACGGCGGCTTCGGCAACGCGCTGGAGCCCGACCTGAGAGGCCGGGGCAGCCAGCCCGAGCCGGTCGAGGTCGCGTTCTGGATCCTCGGCGAGCTCGACGCCTTCGACTCCCCGATGGTGCCCGCGGCCTGCGACTACCTCGCCCGGGTCAGCGCCGAGGACGGCGGCGTGCCGTTCGTGCTGCCGTCGGTCAGGAACACGCCGAGAGCCCCGTGGTGGGAAACGGCCGACGACCCTCCCGGCAGTCTCGTGCCCACCGCGTCGATCGCCGGGCTGCTCCACAAGCACGGCAGCACCCACCCGTGGCTGGCCGCCGCCACCGCGTTCTGCTGGTCGCGGATCGCCGAGATCGGCGAGACGAGTCCGTACGAAGCCCGCGCCGTCGTGACCTTCCTCGACCTGGTGCCCGACCGGGAGAGGGCGGAGGCCGAGTTCGACCGGCTCAAGGAGGCCATCCTCGCGACGGTCGCCCTCGACCCCCACGCCACGGGGGAGGCGCACTTCCCGCTGGACTTCGCGCCGGAGCCGTCACGGCTGCCGCTGTTCCCGCAGGACGTCCTCGACACCCACCTCGACGCGCTCGCCGCCGCCCAGTCCGAGGAAGGCGGCTGGAGCGGCAACTGGCCGATGTGGACGCCGCTGGTGGGGCACGAATGGGGCGGCTACGTCACCGTCCATCGGCTCAAGACGCTGCGCGCGTACGGACGGCTGAAGGGGTGAGACCGTTCTGTCGGTGAGGCCGCGTACGTTGGGGACATGTACGCGGAACGGCCCCCCGCCCCCGATCTCGCCGGCCGTGTCGCCTGCGTGTGGCACCTGGTCAGCGAGACGGAGCAGACCCAGCTCGTCGTGCCCGACGCCTGCGTCGACCTCATCTGGGGCCCCCGCGGGCTGTTCGTGGCGGGCCCCGACACCGGGCCCATGCCGACGCCCATGGCGGCGGGCGACACGTTCACGGGGGTGCGCTTCCGGCCCGGCGCGGTGGGCGACTTCTTCGGCGTGCCGCTCCACGAGCTGCGTGACCGGCGCGTCGCCTTGTCCGACCTGCCCTTCCCGGCGGGGCGCATCGAGGAGGCCGCCCCGCGGGTGGGCGCGCGGCCGGCCGCCATGCGCGCCGGGGTGAGGCGGCGGCTGGCCGCCACCGCGGGCGCCGACCCCGCCGGTTCCGCCCTCACGAGGGCGCTGCGCGAGGGCCGCACGGTCGCGGAGGTGGCCTGGCAGCTCGGGTTCAGTGAGCGCCAGCTCCACCGCCGCAGCCTGGCCTCGTTCGGCTACGCGCCGAAGACCCTCCAGCGCATCATGCGTTTCCAGCACGCACTCGGCCTGGCCCGCGCCGGCGTCCCGCTGGCGGAGGCGGCCGTCACGGCCGGCTACTCCGACCAGACCCACCTGTCCCACGACGTCAGGCGGCTGAGCGGCATGTCCATGCGCCGCCTGCTCTCACCTGCGGGGCGGGCCGCCTGACACGAGACTCTGCGCCCACCTGGCGCGCGGATCGCTGTCGATCAGCAACGCCCGGGTCAGCAGGCTCAGCGGGATGGCGAGGATCGCGCCCAGCGGTCCCAGCACGAACGTCCACACGATCAGCGACAGGAACGTCATCGTGGTCGAGAGCCCCACCGCGTCCCCGAGAAACTTGGGCAGGATGAACGACTGCACGACCACGTTGATGACGCTGTAGGCGACGATGACCAGCACCATCGTCTGCACGCCGCCGTCCAGCAGGGCGAGCATGGCCGGCGGCACCAGCCCGATGACGAAGCCGATGTTCGGGATGTAGTTGGCGATGAGCGCCAGCACACCCCAGAGCAGCGGCAGCGGCACGTCCAGCACCGACAGGGCGACCACGTCGAGGGTCGCGCAGATCAGTCCGAAGACGGTCGAGACGATCAGATAGCGCCGCGTCTTGTGCGCGAACGTCGCCAGCGCCTTCACCAACTGCGGCCGATACCCTTCACCGGTCGTCAGGATCTTCGACGTCACCGGCGCGTCGAGACACATCGCCAGCAGCAGCACGATGACGAGGAAGAGCGCGGAAAGCACGCCGATCAGGCTGCCGAGCAGGCTCTGCGCCAGGCCGAGGATCGACCCCGCGTCGAACGCCTGCAACCCTCTGTCGAGCACGTCGTTGCTGACGCCGTGCGCGGCGGCCCAGGCCAGCGCGTCGGCGAGGAGCTGGTCGAACTGGGCGGCGTACGCCGGCAGCAGCGAGACGAGCTGGGTGACCGAGATCGTCAGGATGCCGACCATGCCCAGCAACGCGAACACGACGATGAGGAAGGGCACGGAGACCTGCAGCCACGTGGGCGCCCCCTTGGCGGCGAGCCACGTGCGCACCGGCGAGACGGCGATTACGAGCACGAGCGCCAGCACAACGGGGCCCGCGATCGAGGCGACCTCGCGGATTCCGAAGAGGGCGACCACCGCGGCGGCGATTCCCACCATGATGATGAGCGCCCTGGGGATGGGTTGATCTGGCACGCCCCCTACCTACCCGAAGCCGGCGGGGGCACCGCCGATTTGACGGTTCCGGGAGGCGTACATAGAGTTCAGCAGTCCCACGAGAGCGGCGTTGATCGCCGATCTCACTCGGGGGCCACCTCCAGGCAAACCACCTCGTGGATGTTCGCGTCCACTCTGAAGGGCTGGTAAGTTAGAGGGGTTGTCTCCGAAAGGGGGCGGCGCTTAATTTTCGCAGGTTGTGCAGGTCCGGTCAATTTGACAGAGACTTGAACGGCTGAAAGAGTTAAGACACAACGAAATGAACGCCTCTGAGCGAGGATCCCGGGTTCGGGGTTTTGGTGAGGATGGACGCGTGCGTTTCTTGAGAACTCAACAGTGTGTTAAAAGCCAGTGCATGATGCACAACCCCGTCGACCGACATGGTCGGTTTTGACGGATTCCTTTATTTAGTAGGGTTCAGACCTTTTTTGGAGAG
>NZ_SMKO01000239.1 GCF_004348685.1 Nonomuraea deserti
GAAGAGCTGGAAGATCCTCCGAAAGCTACGCTGCAGCCCGTCCAAGGCCGGCCACCTCTGCAAGGCCATCGCCATCCTTCAAAACCATCGTGTAGCCCAGCAGGCCGCGTGAGGCTGAAATAGGTTCCTTGGACAGATCAGCGCGTACCAGCACCGCAACCAGGCCGAACAAGCCCTACACCCGCCGGTAGACAAGCGACAACAATGCCTGACGATGGTCGCAGCCGCCGCTCTGATCGCGCAGCAAACCCCAGATCGCAGCGCGAAACCATGTTCTCGAGCGGAACAAGCGTTGCAAATCCCAACGATGTAGATCTCTGGTGGCTCAGTTAGTACAATTCCGCCTGTGAACTTGCGGGCGCAGATTGAGCTCATTACCAACCCACAGGACTTTGTCCGGCTGTGTAATGCGGTTCTGCAGGCAGAGCATGGGGACGACTTCCTTCCGATTGATGATGACCGGCCCGATAGGGGAAACGACGGCTTCTTGAAGTCCGAGCGGAGAATGTTTGCCGCACACTGTTTTAAGCGAGCGCAGAACCGCAGCATTGACGCCGAGATCAGGACGAAGATGGCTGGCGACCTGAAGAAGGCGATCCAGCTCAAGCAAGATCGGGCCTGGGATATAAACCGCTGGACCTTCCTTTCGAACTATCCCATGCCGGAACATATCGCCGCCAGTATGGTGCAAGCTGGTAATGCCGCTGGTATTGAAGTCAGTTGGCGAGGGCCGGAGTATTTTGCGGATAGACTTCAGCGATTCAAAGGCCTGCGAGAGCTCTTCCCGAATCTCATGGCTAACGAGGTCGCCGAGAAGCTTGACGATGTCATGAGGCGCTTGGATTCGCTCGCCCCACCGAAGCCGCTGGCAATAAATTGGGTGCCCAGAAACCCGGATGAACAGCGGGCACTGATCGAGCAGATGCCACGCGCCTGGGAATACCTACTCTTCGCCGGTGTGCTCTTGCAAGGGCGTGTCGCTCTAGATCTAAGGTGGCGTGACTATCAGAATGGTTATGGGCGCCGAACGGGCAGGTATCTAGACCGACCGTCATCTCTGGCCCAGCTTGAGGGGGTATTAAATGACGGACTCCTGATAGCGAAAGGACTAAATGCAATCTTTGCGTCCGACATAAACGTCCGCGCCTTTGGGCCGCCGGGATTCGCTGGTGATGTCGGTACCATCGTGCAATTCGCTGGCCGCATAGTCTCCACTTGCGAAGACCTTCTCAATCTTGCAAGTGAGGTCCGAGGAACGGTCTATGCGGACGAGTTTCGTCAGGCCGCGGATATGCTATCGGCAATCCTTGGACAACCCATAGGTCAAACTCTCTTCTTCATGGATCGAGTCATTCGGGAATTTGGAGAGATTCCCGTGTGGCTTGCGATGCCCAACCCGCCGCCGCGGCATATCGAGATCACTTTAGAAATATCTGTAGACGAACGCAGATTGAAGGCGTTCACCAAGGAGGTTGCTCGAGTGCGCAGGCGGTTGAGAATCTAGGTGACCTGGCAAGAGTCTTCGAGTTCGTGGAGATCGCCAGGCATGGCTACGTCGAGGACGAATAGGCATGCTCCGGAGGCGTCGAACACTGGCCGCGGTCCGACCACGACCTGGCCGTCGGCGTGCACCCGCTGCTGTGCCACCGTCGGCGTGCACCCGCTGCTGTGCCACCGTCAGCTCCGCCGCCTGCAGGTCGATGTCCGTCCAGCACAGCCCGCCCGGCTCGCCCCGCTGCAGATGGCGCAGCGCAGCCAACCACCAAGCGGCGTACAGGCGGTTCTGCGCGATGCTGGCCAGGAAGGTCGCGAGCTGTTGTTCGGTCCAGACCGCCACCGTCGGGCGCTCTCCCGATGGCCGCCCGAATGATTTCACTGCGGGTACGAAACTCGTCAACCACAGGTCGGAGCTGTCATGGTTGCTCTTGACGCGGTGCAGCGCTCATGTCGGTTCCGATCTCATGGGCGACTCCTGGTCGGTTAAGATGCGCCGGAGAACGGCGTCGTGTTCCTGAAAGAGGACGTACTCGGGCAGTCCATGTGCTGCTTTTAACGTCGGATCAGTGTGAGGGCCGAGTGGCACCGCGGAGGGTGCCGATCCGACCTCGGCGATGATCTCCGCGTCCATCGCCACGAGTTCGGCGCCGTAGTGCTGAGCAATGTAGTTGGCGACCTGAAAGCCGTCGGCATCGAGGTCACCCGCGTACCGCAGGGCGATGTTCTGGTCGAAGGCGAGCTGGAGGAGGGCGTGATCGACTCCCCGCAGGTGGCCGCTGGTGCAGGCGAGGGGAAGGTCACTGTCCAAGGCCATGGCCGCTTCGAGAACGGATGGATTCTCGACGACGGTCAGGATCTGTTGAGACAGGACGGGTGGGTGCATGACGAGATCAAGCAGGGTTACCGCCACTGGCGTCGTCGCCTCCCGCAGCCGCCGGTCTATAACGCCGTCTCCGACGACCTTGATCCGGTATAGGAGAACTGTGGCTGACAGCCGATCAGCGACGATGCCGGCGTCCGAGAGGAGGGCGCGGACGAGATCGGGCCGGATGGGTTCTGGCTGCCCGGTGAATTCGGCGACGGCCGAGACCAGTCGTGCGCCGTTGGGGGTGTTCAGGTCGAAGTAGTGGGGGTCGCCAGCACTGTCGTGGGCCAGTTTGGGCAGGCTGACGGGAGGTTGGGCGGGAAGTTTCTTAATGACTTCGGCAAGGGCGGTGATCAGCCGGCGGAGTGCGGGTTCGTCGTCGCCGACCCCGGCTGAGCGCATGCGGGCGACCAAGCGTGGTAGGCGGGGGAGCTGTTCGGTGGCGTACGCCCAGAGGTCCTGGCGCAGCGCGGCCGCGTCCCTGCGGGCGGCGGCTCGGTTCACGATCTGCTTGCCGGTGGCTTTCTCGGTGAGTGGGATCAGCTCGTGTGGAGAGATTTCGAGCACCGACAGCAGTTCCCGGATGGGGACGTGTGCGGTTGTGCCGGTCATGGGGATCGCCGATCGGCTGCGGCGGCGTCGGGTGGTGGTGTCCAACCAGGACCTTAGTTCGGCGATCGCGGACGGCGGGAGATCGCGCACCCTGAGCGTAGCGATGGCGTTGGCTTCTTCTCCCGAGCACAGGCGGTCGTGGAGGGCGGCCCACAGCGGGGCGAAGTCGGGATCGTGCACGATCAGGTCGAGGCCGTGGCTCATGATGGGCTGTTCAGCTCTAGGGTGAGGGGTTGCGGATCTCCGTGTCCTTCCCACAGCCAGGGGACAGTGATGCGTTGCCGTCCGGCGGCGATGACCTCGTGGATCATGGTGCGGCCGGATTCTCGTTTGATCATTGGGGATATGGACGGCGTTGTGGCCAGGACGTCGAAGTTCCATGATCGAAGCAGTCCGAGAATCTGGCGGAGGTTCGGCTCGTCGAAGGCGGCGTCGATCTCGTCGATCGACAGCAGTCGGGGCCCGCGATAAGTGTCGCCGGAGTACATTGACCAGGCGGCGGCCAGAAGCGGCAACATGGTGGCGAGCCGGCGCTCCCCGGTAGACAGTGATTCCAACGGGTTGGAGCGGGAGGAGACCTTCCGGAACGCCTCACTGCTGCCGTCGCCGAAAGAAGAGTGGGTGACGGAGATGTCCCACTCATGCCAGGCACGATAGTCGAAGGTGTGCGCGACACGGTCAGGCCACGGTTCGCCGACCGTTTCGTCCATCCGCTGCCGCAGGACCGTGTACATCTGCTCGAAGGTGGCCTCGGAGGGAGGCTGGGTGATGAGTCTGATCATATGCTGGGCGTCCTCGTCCTTGCGGACATCCCAGTCGACCTGCACGCCGACGTTGGCCACCCCGGTGCGGACCTCCCGCAGGGTTGCCCGGATCTGCCGGACCAGCTCGCGTGCGGCATCTCGGCGCACCTGGATGTCGCGGCGCAGTT
Source organism: Nonomuraea deserti (assembly GCF_004348685.1). Classification (GTDB taxonomy): domain Bacteria; phylum Actinomycetota; class Actinomycetes; order Streptosporangiales; family Streptosporangiaceae; genus Nonomuraea; species Nonomuraea deserti. The sequence continues at coordinate 3,906 of NZ_SMKO01000239.1, forward strand.
TGGTGAACATGCCGGTCTTCATGGTCTGTTTGACATCGTCACGCAGGTCTTCTTCGAGCTGGGCGATGCTCCCGTGCAGGGCTTGAAGTGCGAGATCTAGGTCGTCGCCCCGGGTGGCGTTCGGGTCGGCGATGATGGCCCGTCGCCATTCGGTGTCCTCCACGGTGACGAGGACGACCTGGCGGTTGAAGCGGGCGAGGGCGGCGCTGGCGGTGCGGACGCTGTTCTCCAGCGCGACGAGTGCCCGGTTGCGGTTCTGAGTGAGGGCGTTCAGGCGTTCGGGGCCCGAGGGTTTGCCGGCGAGCAAGCGGTAGGCCCAGGTGAGGCCGGTGGTCAGGTTCGCGGGTCGGCCCCCTTCGTCGGCCGGCATATCGTCCGGCAGCGTGGCGAGGCGTTCGTCGACCAGGCGGCCGAGCAGACGTAGAGCATGGTCTCGGCGACGTTCGGCCTCGGCGCGATGAGGTTCGATACCTTCCAGGGTGGAGCGAGCCCGCACGGCGTCCACCTCAGCGGTCTGCCGTTCGGTAAGCAGCGTTTCTACCGCGTCCTTGGCTTGCTGAAGCCGGTCGGCCAGATCCTGACGTTCCTCGAGCAACTCCTGGTATTCGGTGCCGTACAGCGTGCGGATCTTCGCGACGTGCGCGACTGCTTTCGTCGCCGCTAGCCCCGCTTTCATGGCGGCCTCGGTGGCCTTGGCGGCGGCGGTCTGCTGAGCGGCGGCATTGCGGGCATCTCGCTGGGCGAGCTGGATCAGCTCACCGCAGCGCCGGGCGGCGGCGGAGCAGCCGTCGATGACACGGGTCAGGGATGAGACCGCCTCAAGATGATCGTCGAGCGTGTCCCGTGAGGTGGGCAAGAGGGAACCGTCGGGCAGAGCCGCCGCCTGGTTCAGCGTGCGGAGTCCCTTTTTGACGGCGTCAGTGGCTTGTGTGTGTCGTTCGCAGGCGTCAATGACGGCGGCGCGCGCTCCGATCAGGGTGACGTCGGCACGATCTTCGGCCTGGTGTGCCTCTACCACGGTGGCCAGCGACACGTGGGGGAAGGCTGACCGTTCAGCATCGGCCTCCTCCTGCGCACGGGCAGCCTCCGCATGCACGGTATCGCTGTCGGCCGCGATCTGGGCGAGTTCGGCCGCTTCCATCTCCGCTTCGGTGGCCCGGGTATTCGCCGCGAGAGCGCTTTGCTCGGCATGGTGCATGTCTTGCCGCACCGCGGCCAGTCGTGCGGAGCGCTGAGCGGATTTGGCCTCCAGACCGGCCAGGATTTCGGCAAGCGTTCGGTCGGCTTGAGTGGTGCGGCGGGTGGCCGCCTGCTCGGCGCCGGCGAGGGCTGCGGTGAGCTCGTCGAGCTGATGGCGGGCGGCGCTGAGAGGACCGTCCGGTGGGATGCCGTCCCGCTCCTCGGCGGCGGCTTCCGCGTCCCGTTTCCGTGCGGTCAGCTCATCTTGGGCCTCGGCGAAGTCGCCCTCGAGCCGCGCCAGCTCCTCCTCCAGATCGCTGACGCGCTGACGGCGGGCGCGCTCGCGAGCCGTCCGCCCAATGTAGGCCGCGCGATAGCCGGATGGGCAGGAGGCGGTAAGCACGCCATGGGTCAGCGTGTCGGGGACTTGGCTGGTTTCGTGCGCGTCGACCGGAATGGTACGCAGCACGTGCGTGATCTGGCCGACCGACAGGTCAGGGTGGCTTTCGGGACGGAGTAGGTCAGCGAGTGTTCGTCCCGCGGCCGGTGCCCGTGCGGTGATGACGAGGTCTCCAGCCGCCAACCGGCCATCAGGAGTGATCAGAGCGTCGAGGAGGCCGGACACCAGCAGCGCGCCCTCCAGCCGGTCGGCATCGTGCGGCGTCAGATGATAGGCGAAGTCGACCAGGGCCCACAGCGGGACGCCGTCATCAGGATGCCGGCTCCGCCACACAGGCCCGGGTGGAACAGGGGCTGCCTGCCGAGCCTGTGCCAGGTCGGTCTCGACGATGTCCATGTGATCAGCGATCTGCTGCACCTGGTTGTGAGCAGCAGACACCCGATCGTGAAGAACAGGGACCGCGTGGGCATACGCGTTGTGCGCCGCCAAGCGGATCGCAGTGGGATCCAGTGCGTCGAGCTGCGCGGACGAGATGTGTGCCGCAGGGCTGGGCAGGGCAATCGTTCCCGGGTCGAGGAACACCAGAGAACTCCGCCAGCGGTGCGCTTTGGTGAGCCAGTCGCCTGCGGCCACGACGACAGCGGCCGCACCATCGGAACGGCGCTGCCGAGCAGCAGCCACCTCGGCTTCAGCAGCGGCCCGTTCTGCTGCGTGATCTTCGTACGCCTGCGAGCATTCTTGCTCGTCCACCACGGACTCGGCCTCGATCTCGGCACCGACCTCTTGAAGCCGTGCAGCGGCCTTCTCCACGCGGATGAACTCGGCTCTGTGTGAGGCCCCGGCGTCGGCTGCGACCTTGGCGGCCTGGCTGGCCAGTGCCGCATCGGTCGTGGCACGTTCGCGGTGCCCCGCCACATCTATACGGTCGCGAGTCCTGGAAGCGGCCAGCTCCAGCCACTCGCTCACCTTGCCGGGTGACAAGCGCCCATCTGCCGACATGGGATCGGGAGCACTGAGCTCCTGGGGCGGGGGCTCGAGGTGGCGGAGAGTCGCAGACCAGACGGTGAGCTCGTCGGTGAACGCGGATTCGGCCTGCCGGCCAGCTCCCGAGGCATCCTCGACTGCCCCGTGGGCCTTGTCCTCTTCCTCCTCCGCACGGCGCCTGATCTCGGCCCTTGCCTGCTCGGTGTGCTGCGCCTCGCTGTGCTTATGGAGTGCGTCTTGAACTCGGCGAATCTGCCGGACACGGGCCTCGACCCACGCGAGCGGCGTCCCGCAGAGCTGCGGCAGATCCAACGAAGGAGCCGAAGCCGTCGGCTCGCCAACTGCAAGATTATGGAGGGCAACCAAGAGCCGGTCGAAAGCCGATTCCGCGCCCACCGCGGACGAATCGCGCCGTAGCTGGTCGGCGAGGTCGTTAAGGTGACGCTGCGCGTCCGAGGCGGAATCGGCTGACTCCTGAGCCTGGTAGGCGGCGTCGGATGCGCTGTTCGTGGCCTGCTCTGCTCGTACGTCCGCCTCACTCGCCGCCAAGGTGAACTCGTCGGCTCTTTCCTGCAGGAGTGACAGCTCCGCACCGGCGTGTTCGCTGAGAACCTGGTCGGCGGCTCCGAGCTCGCCCTCCAGCCGAGAAACCGCAGTGCGAGTCGCTTTCAACCCGATCTCGGCCGAGGCTCTGGCGCTCTCCGCCTCCTTCAGCTGCTCGGTCGCCTCCCTGGCGCGTCGCGTCTGGTCGTCGTAGGCGTTGTTGGCCGATGACAGCTCAGCTGCCTGAAGCTGGCTGACGGCGTTGAGATAGCGGCCGTAAAGGCGGTGCGCGTCCTTCAGGAGGCCTGCTTCGCTGCGGGCACGATCGAGCTGGTTCTCAAGTTCGGCAATGCGTTCCATCGCCTCGGCGATGAGCTTGAGCTGATCGGGTTCGAGGGCGGGCAGGGCGTCGGTGAGGACCTCACGCATCTTCACCGGCGAGATCGCTTCGGCCGTACGGACGCTACGCAGGCTCCGAAGCACACCGATGAGCGCCTCGAACTGAACCTCGTCCAGAGGGGCGAACAGCCGGGTCCGGACGGCCTGCCGGTAACCGCGCTCGTCGCCGACGGATTGCAGATGTGCCGTCGCCTGCGGGCGCAAGGCCGACGACAAGGTGAACAGCTCTCCGTGGAGCGTGGCGAGTTGTTCCGCCAGGTCGGCGATCCTGATCGCCTCGTGATCGCGCTGCAGGATCAGATCACGGCCAACCTGGCCAGGCACGATGAAGAACGCACGTTGCAGTTCGCTGACGGTCGATCGCAGCCACAGACCGGTCGTCAAGTACGACGTCTGACCGCTCACGCTGTCGCGCAGGCCGTACTCCAGCCACCACGCCCCCGTCCGGTCCTCGCGCTCGTTCCGATCGGTGTGCCTGCTGGTGAGAGTCCCGCTTGCCTTACCCGAAACCGACAGAGCCGTCTGGGAGGTTTCGGCGTCGAGCAACAGGGTGATCAGCATGGACGCGGTCAAGGATTTTCCCGAGCCGTTGGGACCGGCCAGGGCAAGCCATCCATCGGCGAACAGCAGCGTCTCGTCGGACCATGCCCAGGAGTTGACCATGCCGGCCCGCGTGGGCTGCCACCGGTCATCGGCGCCCGGGACTCCGAGCGTCGCTATGTTGCCCGCGGCGAGCAGGTGTGCTGGATGCTCGGTCTTCGTCATGACGGGATTCCTGGAATTTCGGCGGTGAGAGGAAGGGGATCCTGAGCGAGCCCGGCATCGGATGGTTCGCCCGGAGTCTTGGTGGTGGCACTGGGGCGGACTCGTACTCGCCACAGGTGAATTCCAGGGGTTGGGTGCCAGATACCGGGGTCTTCTCGGTCCTCGCGGAGCAGCCCCACTGCGACCAGTTCAGCGGCCGCAGCGCGGGCGAGGGCGGACAGCCGCCCGGAATAGGCCGCAGCCCACCGCGGCAGTTTTTCACGAGCCTTCTCCAGCACGCCCAGCACTTCACTGACGGGCAGCGGCGCCATGGGATCCTCGCGGTGGGGGAGAGCCGCAAGCAGCGCGAGGGCGGCCTGCCGCTCGGTGCGGCGACCGTTCGGGAACGAGGTGCCGGTTCCGACTCCCGTTGGGTCGGTGACCTGCCACCAGTCCCGCCTGACCGCGGCTGCGTAACCGAGGGACCCGATGACATTCAGGGCGCGTTCCCGGCCCGACAAAGTGTGCAGGTACGGCGAACCCTCGGTCTGATCGTCGCCGGGATCGGTCGCCGGGTCATCGACGAGCCGGCGCATCATTCGCAACCTGCGATCCTCCAAGCTCGGCGGCGTACCCGCATCGGTGACGTCCTCCCGATCCAGCAGCGATCGCGCCGACAGGGCGGCGACATGCCGCTCGGGCGGGAGCGCGTCCAAGCCGAGCAACACCGGGGACAGAGAGGAGAACTTGGCGGCCAAGCGATCCCGGGCCGCGGTGACCACCAGATCACTGTCCTCATCGTCCACGGCATGGTCGAGGTCGGCGTCCACCGTGATCGTTCCTTCAGCCACCAGCAGCTTGAGCGCATCCACAAGGTGCTGCCGGTTCCGCCGTGCCGCCTGCTTGCCGACACCGTCCGGAGCCACGACCTGGAACTCGGGGAGCGTGCCCTGCCGCGCCTCCGATGCGCAGACGTGCGCGATCGCCTGAAGCAGTTCCCGCAGGCTCATCCGGGAGCGTCGCCAGAGCTGCTCGCACACCAGCGCGACGCATACGAGCACGTCTTTGGGCGCCAAGGGGCCATCGCCGCGTCCACGCTCCAACCGTGGTCCTCGATCGGCGGGAACGTCCACACGTCGCTTGTGGAGACGGACCAGTTCGGCCACCTCCAAGACCTCCAAAGTCCAACCGAACTGGTGCCGGAAGAACGCGGTCAGATCATGGCGCCCCTTGACGGCAGCCCGGTAGTACTCGGGATCGCACTCGGCACGAAGCCGCCCGGTCAGGGCCAGGGTCCGAGCGGCCTCACACAGATCGGCGTCGAGATAGAGTCCGCTCATGCGACCATTCCGTCCTGCTCGCCCGCCGGACGGAACGCTCCAGCCGCGGTGCCGGATTCGATGGAGGTGACACGCACTCTCAGATCCGGACCCGTCAACCGTCCATCGGCCAGTTCGACCGTCACAGTGCGGCCGGCGACACCTGGCCGCACCTCGACCAGGACATTCGCGCCGTCAACAGGCACCACTCCACGACCTTCCCTGGGGTTGAACTGTGCGAGCGCGATCTCGATCGCCCGCAGCAGCACGGCGGCGGTCTCCGAATCCAGACCCGCGAAATGATCCAGCCCTACCTCTCCATCCGTGACCAGGAACGCGGCCAGACGGCGTCGCCGGGTGGCTTCGGCGGCGGCTTCGGTCACCGCGGCCGCGCGCGCCGCCGACGTGTCGGCCACCTTGCGCGGGCGCCCGCTGGCGCGCCCTTGCCGCTCGTGCTCGCGCAGCGTCACTTCGACTCGATACGGGGAGTCGCCTGCGGCCGCTGCGGTGCCGTGGGCCACATCCTCCTCCAGGCCCCCTGCCATTGCGTGCCATGCCGGCCAGTCGCCGAAGGCCGCCGCGAAGACACGCCTGGCCTCCTCGTCGCTCGGCTGCCTGAACAGACTCCGCGCGAGCACATGGAAGTCCAGCCCGAGATCCGAGCCCCGGCGGCGCGCCGAATAGCGGCGCTCGATGGCCACCAGCAACGTGTACACTGCCCCGGTCGCAGAGGAGATCAGCCGGTGAACGGTGCCGTCCGGCGCGAACCAAGCCTCCAAATCCGATATCCAGCGCACCCGCTCCTCGACCCAGTACTGCTGGTCACGAACATCGATCAGTCCTGCGTGTGCGACGGCCGCCTCGACGATCCGCCGATGCCCTGCGCCGCGCAGGTCGAGCAGCGCTATTTCCACTCGCCGCAAGGCGCGCCCGTATTCGCGCGGGAACTGTCGCAGAGCCTCGATCACCCGGTCCCGGTTGTCGCCGAACAGTTCGTCGTCGGTCACGTCCGACTGCACCATCTGCGCCAACGCGGTGTAGAAATCGGCGGTGACCCGCTGCAGCTCCTCAATTCGAGTCCGCACGTCGTCCAGATCCATGGGCAGGATGCCACTCTGATCTATCAAATGATCGATGAGTTTGCGAATGGTCAACTCGACGCTGTCAAGCAGCCTGCTCGGAAGTTGGAGCGCCCGCCGCGTATCGACCACAGCCGCCCGGACCGCGGCCACGATGCCGCGTCCCTTGCGTGTCAGCGCCCAGGCCTCCCGTCGGACGATCAGGCCCTGGTAGTTGCGCACGGGGGCCGTGTAGTCGCGAAACGGCTCGGCGAACCCCCACTTGGCGAGGTGATCCAGCGTCTCCCGCAACTCCGGCTCCGGCAGCGGATCGTGAAATCCGACGCTGCGCACCTGCGCCGTGATTTCCTCCAGGCTCGACATGGGCCCTCGAGTCGACAGCTCTTCGAGAGCGGCCAAAAGCGCCGTGTACCGTTCCCGCGCCAGATCGTCGGGCAGGGCGAACACCGTCCAGTCAGCAGGCAGAACCGCTTGCCACCATCGTCGGGGCTGCTCCACGTCCACCTCCTAAGGACCACCGTGATCCCGAGCCTCACCAGCAAAGTGTGACTAATAGGTGTGACAATTTTCCGAAGATTCCGCGAGATCGTTTCATTCTGCGCCATCCGCCTTGATACGGGCCAGCCGAAATATCTATGAGTTGAAGCTCTAATGCACTTGCACTTCTGGCCCCTTCAATACCTTCGTCTCATGCGGCGAACCGCTCACTGACCTCACGGCAGTACCGTCAGCCCCTTTACCGACTTGCGTATCTGGCGTATGACTGTTTTGAGAGCGTGCAACGCACCCGCGCTCAGACAGGTGACTGCCTCAGAACGAAAGGTGCGTGACCCCGATGAGTATCAACGTCGACACCAGCACGGCCGCCGATGTGGAAGTCCCTCAGGTCGGCTCAGTCCCGGCTCAGCGCCAACCCGTCGATGCGGAGGTGGCCCAAAGCTCGTCCATCGCCGACAAGCACAGCGACCCGGATGGCCCACGTCAGTCCCTGACCCCGGCCCAGCTCGAAGGTCGCGCATGCATTCGATGTGGGAGAGAAGACCGGTATCTAGCACCTGCAGGCACTCTGCTCGACATCAAGGTGGTCGAGTGCGACGCACATCAGGATGAACGCCGCCTCGCTGCCAGCCCAGCCGAATGGCTCGCAGTGAGCCCCTGCCCGGCTTGGTGCCGAGACGAACACAGCGGCTCCGACCATCCGGAGGACCGGCAGCACGGCAGCCTGTACTTGAACACTGCCCTGCAGACGATGCCGTACATCAATTACAGGCATGGGGACAAGCCCGCGTACAAGCCGACCAGCATCATGACGGATCTGGTGCAGCACTATCGCGAAGCCGAGCCGCGCATCTGCTTCGGAGACACCGGAGATCACGCCACCTACTACATGACCCTCGACGAGGCGCAGGAGATCGCCCTTCACCTTCTCGTGCTCGTCTCGGCGGGACGCAACCGATCCGCGGTTCCGGAACCACCGTCGGTCATCAGCGAGAGGCCAGGCTGCCGACCATGGTGCACCCACCACTGGCCAGAGGATGTGTGTGACAGCGGCGCCATCGAAGGGGCATGGCTTACCCACGATGGTGATGATGCACAAATCTGGTTCCACGAATACGGCGACAACGGGACGGCGCTGCACGACGCCGAGCGGCTCGCATCCGCGATCGTGCGCCTCGCTGTCCTAGCCCGAGGCAGGGCAGCGAGCGCATAGGACACCGCCCGTGCCCCATGGCGCCGGCTACCTAGTTCGGGTCGGTGGTGGAAGGGAGCGCTCTCCCGGGCAGGCCGGTTGCGGTCTGCCCGTGGGGGAATCCGCACGGTGTCGGGGTGTTGGAGCACGCCCGAGCACAGCGGCCGTTGCACAGTGTAGTGCTGGCGTAGTTTGGGGCACGGTATTTATCCTGCGGCCCAGAATGCGATGATCAATCAGCGATCCACCGTGCTCGGTGCGTGCTCGAACGCCCCGTCGCGCGGCGTCAGGGCCCGGCACCGCCTGATACGCAATGCGCGCGGAGGCGGTACGAACTACCCTCAAATGGCACCCCGCGACATCAGAGGATCCTTCTAATCCGACGGTCGCAGGTTCGAATCCTGCAGGGCGCGCTTCTCCACCTGGGCAAACTCAGGCTACGCCCGTGCGCTGGGACGGCATGGGGCAAATGTGGGGCAAAGCTGAGTCAGCCGCCCAGCGGCCGCCCCAGCGCGGACGCGGCGTTCAGCACCAGCCTGGCCGTTTCCCTGGCGGCTTGGTGGGCCACCTCCGGTAGCACCGAGACGTAGGTGTCGGCGGTGAGCACAATGCTGGCGTGCCCGAGCATGGCCTGCACCACCTTCAGATCGGTGCGCGCGGCCAGCGCCAGCGTGGCGGCGCCGTGTCGCAGGTCGTGCAGCCGGATGGGCGGTTGTCCGGAGGTCGTCACCAGTCGGCGGAACGGACCGGTGAGGTAGTCCGGCCGCAGCGGCTCGCCGTCCGCGGTGGTGAACACGTACCCGGAGTCCTGCCAGCGTGTGGCCGCCCTCGCGCTCAGCTCCTTTTGGCGCTCGCGGTGCCGGGTCAGCACCCGCACAGTCTCCGCGTCCAGGGCCACCACCCGGCAGCTGGCGGTGCACTTCGGCGGCCCGATCACGACGTGACCATCGGCGTGCACCCGCTGTTGTGTCACCGTCAGCTCCGCGGCCTGCAGGTCGGCGTCCGTCCAGCGTAGCCCGGCCAGCTCACCGCGGCGCAATCCGCGTAGCGCGGCCAGCCACCAGTAGGCGTACAGGCGGTCCTGCGCGACGCCGGTCAGGAAGGCCGCGAGCTGTTGTTCGGTCCAGACCGCCACCGCCGGACGTTCACCCGTTTGCTGCCACCGGGCCGTCCGCCCGGCGGTCCAGACGACCGGATGCGGTCGCCGGGGATGGGAGAGTTCGGCTCCGTTGGCCGGATTGACCGGGATCAGCCGGGCGCGCACCGCCGCGTTCAGCGCGGTCCGCAAGGTGGCGTGGATCCGCACCACGGTAGCGGGTGACAGCTGGCGGCCGGTTGGCGAGGGACGGGACGCGAGCGCCGCGAGCAGTCCGTTGACATCGCGGGAGGTGAGTTGGTGGAGCAGGATCCTTCCCAACTGCGGGATGAGGTAGAGACGGATGTGTGTGGCGTAGCCTTGCCGGGTCGACGGACGTAGGGCGTCCTTGGTGGCCAGCCAGCGTCCCAGCCACTGCCCGAGCGTGCATCCGGCCCCTGCGCCATCGTGGTCGGCAGCGGCCAAGGCACGGCCTGTCAACGGCCATGAAGATCCCCAGGTAGGTGGACTTGGGTTCTCTCAACTGGTGGCCATCAGAAATCCATACTGATGGCCGGGGTGGTCCTGATGGGTGGTCAGGTCAATGGGGTGACGCCCTTGC
>NZ_SMKO01000023.1 GCF_004348685.1 Nonomuraea deserti
GGCGGGCACAGCGGCGGGCACAGAAGCGGGCATCGCGGCGGGCACAGCGGCGGGCGCTGAGGCGGGCACAGGGGCGGGCACAGGGGCGGGCGCTGATGCCGGCGCCGACATGGCCGCGGAGGTGCGCTCGTTCACCGCCGCGGGCGGCCGGCTCGCCGTGATCGGCCGCCACCACCTGCCCGTGGACGCGGTGCTGCCCGACAACGCCGCCGGCGGCGCCACGCTGATGCGGCACCTGCTCGACCTGGGCCACCGTCGCCTGGGCGTGCTGGGCGGGCCGCCGAACCTCACCACGGTCGAGGACCGCCTGGCCGGGCTGCGCACGGCGTTCGGCGCTGCCGGGCTCGACTGGCGCTCGGTCCCCGTCGTGCACGGCGACTTCACCCGTGAGGGAGGCGCGGCGGCGACCGCCAGGCTGATGCGCGCGCACCCTGACCTGACGGCGGTGGTCGCGCTCAACGACCCGATGGCGGTGGGCGCGCTGTCCTGGCTGCTCAACAGCGGGCGGAGGGTGCCCGGGGAGATCTCGGTGGCCGGGTTCGACGACGCGCCGGTGGCGCGCGACGTCTATCCGGCGCTCACCACGATCAGGCTGCCCATGGCCGACATGGGCAGGCAGGCGCTCGACCTGGTGCTCAGGCCGCCGGCGAGCCGGCCGCGCCGCCGCCGCACCACGCACGAGCTGGTGGTGAGGGCCTCCACGGCCTCGCCGCACACGTGAGCGGAGCGAACCGCCGCACGCTGGAGCGGAGCCACCCGCCGCACGCTGGAGCGGGGCCACCCCGTGCGCTGGAGCGGAGTCACCCCGCCGCACGCTGGAGCGGAGCCACCCGTGAGCGGGACTAGCCGACGACCCGCATCTCGCCGCTCCCCGGGTCCGTCATGTGCAGCTCGCCGCCGAGCCGCTCGCTGAGCAGGTCGAGCACCTTACGGCTGGACATGACGGTCCACAGGTCGCCCGCGAGGTGCGGGGCGCCCGCGGGGGCGGCGCCCATCCAGGCGTCCTTGCCCGCCCGCGTGGCGAACGTCGTCACGACGAATTCGCCGTCAGGGGTCGTGCAGTGTCCTGAGCGGATGCCGGCGCCGTCGGCCTGCAGGCGCGGCTCGCACCCGACCCTGGCGGACAGCTGCTCGACGGTGAGGGGGGCGGCGCCGGCCCGCCCGCCCGCCGCGAGGTAGCCGCCGCTCCCGCCGCCCGCGGAGCAGGCGGCGACCAGTCCGGCCAGCAGCGCGAGCGCGGCGAGGCGTCGGGGTGCCGTCATGCGCGAAGGTACGCCTTCCACGGGGGTCAGCACGGTCAGGAGGCCGGCGTGGGCGTCTGGGAGACCCGGTGGTCGGTCAGGTGCAGGTCGCCGTCGAGCCGCTCCTGGATCGCCTCCAGCACCTCTAGCGGGCCCAGGACGGTCCAGCGGGGGCCGACGAGGTGGGGGTTGTACTCGGGTGCCCGGTCCATCCACTCGTCCTTGAGCGCCTCGGTCTTGAACGTGTTGACGAAGAACCTGCCATCCGTGGTCTTGCAGAACCCGGTGCGCAGGTCGTCGGCCTCGACCTGCATCTTCGGCTTGCAGCCGACCTTGGCGGAGAGCTGCTCGACGGTCAGCGGGGCCGCGGGCCTCTGGCTCTCGCCTGCTGCGACGTAGTCGCTCCAGCTCCCTGAGGAGCACCCGGCGACCAGCCCGGCCAGCAGCGCGAAAGCGGCCAAGCGTGGAAAAGTCGTCATGTGCGGAGGTACGCAAGACCCGGCACCCCGGTTCACCGCAGGATGACGCACCCGCGCGCGGCGAGCCGGCGCAGCACTTCCGGCTCGCCGTCGAGCTTGTTCCACCGCAGGTCGAGCTTGTCCAGCGGGGGCAGCCGGTCCGGCAGCCCGCGCAGCCGGTTGTTGCGCAGGTCGAGATGCCTGAGCCCGGGCGGCAACGCGTCGGGCAGCGCGCCGAGCAGGTTGTCGCGCAGGTCGAGCACCCGCAGCTCCTCCAGCTCGGCGACGGCCGCGGGCAACCGGGTCAGCCGGTTGCCCTGGAGGTGCAGCTCACGCAGCCGGGTCAGCCCGCCGACCGTCTCGGGCAACGACTCCAGGCGGTTGTCGTAGAGCCGCAGCTCCACCAGCGCGGCCATCCTTCCCAGCGCCTCCGGCAGGCGGGTGAGCCGGTTCGCGGTCAGGTTGAGGTAGGCGAGACGGTCGAGCCGCCCGATCGCCGCGGGGACCTCGGTGAACAGGTTGTCGCTCAGGTAGAGGTAGTCGGTGAGCGCCAGGTCGCCGAGCTCGGGCGGGATGGAGGTGAGCCGGTTGTGCCCGAGGTCGAGCATGCGCAGCCGGGCCAGCCCGCCGACGGCCGCGGGCACCTCGGTCAGCGCGTTCTCGGCCAGGTTGAGCGACTCCAGCCGGGTCAGCTTCCACAACGAGCCCGGCACCTCGGTCAGCGCGTTCCGGCCCGCCGCCAGGTGCCGCAGCCGCCCGCCGAGCCGCTCTGGCAGCGTGCGGACGCGGTTGCCGTACAGGGAGAGCGACTCCAGGCGCGGCGGGCAGGCCGGGACGGCCGTCAGCGCGTTGCCGTCGAGGTGCAGCGCGCGCAGCGCGGCCAGCCCCGACAGGTCGGGCAGGGCGCGCAGGCGGTTGCCGTCGAGCCTGAGCTCCTCCAGCGAGCCGAGCCCGGCCACCCATCCGGGCACCTCGGTGATCGCGTTCCAGGCCAGGTCGATCAGGCGGACGTCGTCGGGAACGTCGGGGAAGGAGGTCAGCCCCGCTCCGGGGGCACGCAGATCCGGCACGACACCGGATCATTCCATGGCGGCACGGAGCTCGCGGAGCTCGCGGAGCTCGAAGAGCTCGGACGGGGAGATGGGCATGCGGTCGACGTCGATGCCCTCGGCGTCCTCGACCGCCGAGGCGATGACCGCGGAGACGGGGATCACGCCGGCCTCGCCCGCGCCCTTGATGCCGAGGGGGTTCAGCGGCGAGGGCGTCTCCAGGTGGGCGGTCTCGACGTGCGGGATCTCGGTGGCGTACGGCATGAGGAAGTCCATGAAGGAGGCGTTCACCAGCTGGCCGTGCGAGTCGTACACCATGCGCTCGTAGAGCGCCCCGCCGATGCCCTGCGCCACTCCGCCGTGGATCTGCCCTTCGACGATCATGGGGTTGATCAGCCGCCCGCAGTCGTGCACGACGGCGTAGCGCACCACCTTGATCTCGGCGGTGTCGGGGTCGGTCTCGACGATGGCGGCGTGCATGCCCGACGCGAACGTGGACCTGACCGGCGAGTAGTAGTCGCGCCCCTCCAGGCCCGGCTCCTCCCCCTCGGCGACCGGCGGCCGGTCGGGGGAGGCCGTAGCGGAGAACTGGGTCGCCTTGGCCGCCTCGTCGTCGAAGGCGTACCTCAGCGGGTTGGCCAGCACGGCCACCGTGGACAGCGGGATCGACGCCGACGGCGCCCCCGCCACGTGCACCATCCCGTCGTCGATCGCCAGGTCCGCCGGGTCGGCCTCCAGCGCGTCGGCGGCGATGCGCAGCGCCTTCTCGCGTACTTTCCTGCAGGCGAGGGCGATGGCGTTGCCGCTCATGACGGCCGCGCGGGAGGCGAACGTGCCGACCGCGTAGCCGAACCTGCGGGTGTCGCCGGTGACCACGCTGACCCGCTCGATCGGCACGCCCAGCTCGGTGGCGGCGATCTGGGCGAACACCGTCTCGTGCCCCTGCCCCTGCGAGGTGAGCCCGGTGGAGACGTGCACCCGGCCGTCGGAGGTGACCTGCACGTGCCCGCCCTCGTAGGGGCCGACGCCGGTGCCCTCGACGTAGCAGCCTATGCCGATGCCGCGCCCGGGACGCCTCTCGTGCTCGTCCCAGCCGATCAGCTCCTTGATCATGCGGAGCATCTCCGGGTAGTTCCCGCTATCGTAGATCAGCGGGCGCCCGTCCTGGAAGGTCATGTGCTGGTCGTACGGGAACTCCTCCGGCCCGATGAAGTTGACCGCCCGCACCTCCGTGCGGTCCTTGCCCAGATGGCGGGCGATCTTGTCCATGGTCCGCTCCATGCAGAACACGGCCTGCGGCCTGCCCGCCCCCCGGTAGGGGGTGACCTGCACGGTGTTGGTGTAGACGGAGGTGAACGCGACGCGGTAGGCGCCGATCTTGTACGGTCCCAGCAGCTGGGTGGACGTCACGATCGGCACGATGATCCCGTAGGGCGTGTAGGCGCCGTGGTCGTGCCGGATCGTCACGTCCAGTCCGAGGACGCGGCCGTCGTCGTCGAAGCCGACCCGCACGTGCTGGATCTGCGCGCGCTCGTGGGCGGAGGAGATGAAGTGTTCCCTGCGGTCCTCCGCCCACTTGACCTCGCGCCCGAGCGTCATGGCGGCCCACGGCACGAGGATCTCCTCGGGCCACGGGTGCACGATCTTCACGCCGAAGCCGCCGCCGACGTCGGGCGCGATCACCTCGACGTGTGGCAGCGGCAGGCCGAGCGTGGCGGCGACGGCCATGCGGACGCTGGTGGAGGTCTGGGTGCTGGAGTAGACGCGCAGGTCCCTGCCGTCCCAGCGGGCGTAGACGCCGCGTCCTTCCAAAGGCATGCTGGCGCTGCGCTCGATGTCGAGCCGGAAGGAGAGCGTGTGCGGCGCGGCCTCGATCACCTCGCCGGCGCCGCGGCCGTCGGCCGCCGCGACCTCCTGCACGAGGTGGGCGCCGACGTTGCCGGGCACGTCCTCGTGCACGAGCGCGGCCCCCTGCACGGCCTCCTCCAGGCCGACGACGGGCTTGAGCGGCTCGTAGTCGACCTCGATGAGCGCGCAGGCGTCCTCGGCGGCATACCTGTCGCTCGCCACGACCATGACGACCGGCTCGCCGACGTGCCTGACCACGTCGCGGGCCAGCGGGTAGGCGGTGCGGCCGTGGGTGAGCGCCGGATGCGGGATCAGCAGCGGCAGCGCCCTGCCCACCCGCTCGGGCAGGTCCTCCCAGGTGTAGATCGCGACGAGCCCCGGCACGTCCAGGGCGGGGGCCACGTCGATGTCGCGGATGCGGGCGTGGGCGTGCGGCGAGCGGACGAAGGCGGCGGCGAGCGCGTCGCGGCCCAGGTCGTCGAGGTAGCGCCCCTGCCCGGTGAGCAGCCTGGGGTCCTCGCGCCGCTGCACGGGCTCCCCGAACAGCCTCGTCGTCATGTCTCCTCCGCCAGCAGCTCGGCGGCCCGGTGGACGGCCTTGACGATGTTCTGGTAGCCGGTGCACCGGCACAGGTTGCCCGAGATGCCCTCGACGATCTCGTCGTCCGACGGCGCCGGATTGTCCCTGAGGAACGCGGTGACCGTGCACAGGAACCCCGGCGTGCAGAACCCGCACTGCAGCCCGTGGCACTCCGCGAACGCCCGCTGCACCGGCGACAGCGCTGGTTTCACCTCCTCCACGTCGTGAGGGCGGCTCGGCCGCTCGGTGCCGCCGCCTTCCCCCGTCGCTCCGGTCGCCGCGCTCCCTGCGCTCCTCAGTCCACGCGGCGGCGCTCCCTCGCGGGCGAGGCCCTCTACGGTGGTGATCTCCTGCCCGTCCACGGTTACCGCGAACGTCAGGCACGACCGCACGGGCCGGCCGTCGAGCAGCACCGTGCAGCAGCCGCAGACGCCGTGCTCGCAGCCGACGTGGGTGCCGGTCAGGCCGAGGTCGTGGCGCAGGCAGTCGGACAACAACCGGCGGGCGGGCACGTTCACCCGCCTGGTCGCGCCGTTCACGACGAGCGTGATCTCATGCTCCACGGGCTGCCGCCCCTTCCCTGGCCGCGTTCCGCAGCGCCCGCTCGGCGAGCACGCCCACCAGGTGCCGCCGGTAGGCGGCCGAGGCGTGCACGTCGCTCTCCGGCTCGGTCTCCTCCTGTACGGCCCGCGCCGCCTCCGCCCAGCCGCCGGCCGCGCTCCCGGACGCTCCCGTCATGTCCACTTCCCCGAACGCCCCGGTCACGTCCGCTCCCCCACTTGCCCCGGGCACGTCCACTCCCCCGCACGCCCCGGTCACGTCCACGACGACGGGCACGGGTCCGACGCCGACGCAGGCGACCCTGGCGGCGGTGACGCGCGCGTCACCGTCCACCGTGACCACGGCGCAGACCCCGGCCAGCGCGTAGTCGCCGTGCCTGCGGGCCACCTCCTCGAAGGCGGTGCCGGTGCGCGGGGCCAGCGCGGGGAAGAACGCCGACACGGCCAGCTCGCCCGGCTCGACCGCCGACTCCAGGGGCCCGACGAAGAACT
The DNA here is from genome assembly GCF_004348685.1 of Nonomuraea deserti. Classification (GTDB taxonomy): domain Bacteria; phylum Actinomycetota; class Actinomycetes; order Streptosporangiales; family Streptosporangiaceae; genus Nonomuraea; species Nonomuraea deserti. Next base: position 6,228 of record NZ_SMKO01000023.1, read on the forward strand.
CCCGCGCCGGCACCTCCCGCTCCACGGCCCGGCCGTCCCAGCGGGCCAGCCGGACCGTGCCGTCCAGCACCGCCAGCACGGCCGGCAGCTCGGCGGCGGGGTCGGCGTGCACGAGGCTGCCCACCACCGTGCCCCGGTTGCGGATCGCCGGGTGGGCGACCAGCTTCAGCGCCCGCGTGAGCAGCGGGTGCGCTCCGGCGTGCTCGGCATCGGAGTGCCTGACCAGCGCGCCCACCCTGACGCCCGCCGGGGTAGCGTCGATCGCGGACAGGGAGCCGATCCGGTTGATGTCGACGAGATGCTCGGGCGCGGCCAGTCGCATGTTCATCAGGGGGATCAGGCTCTGCCCGCCGGCCAGCACCTTGCCGCGCACCTGCGCGAGCGTGCGCAGCGCCGCGCCGACGTCACGGGGTGCGTGGTACGCGAACGGCGGCGGCTTCACGCGGGCTCGCTCCCGGCCGGCACGGGGGCACGCCCGGCGATGGCCCTGAGCAAGTGGTAGCCGCCGAGCACCACGATGGTGCCGAGCGCGATGCCCTCCAAGGTGAAGTCGCCCCCGATGAAGTGCTGCACAGGTCCGATGGCCAGGATGATGCCCGCCCCGGTCGGAACCATGTTCACGGGGTCGGCGAAATCCACCCGGTTCTCGATCCAGATCTTCGCGCCGAGCAGCCCGATCATGCCGTAGAGGATCACGGTGACGCCGCCGAGCACGCCTCCGGGAGTGGCCGCGACCAGCGCGCCGAACTTGGGGCACAGGCCGAACAGGATCGCGATGACCCCCGCGATGTAGTAGGCGGCCGTGGAGTAGACCTTGGTGGCCGCCATGACGCCGATGTTCTCGGCGTACGTCGTGGTGGGCGAGCCGCCCACTGAGCTGGCGAGCGCGGTGGTGAGGCCGTCGGCCGCGACGGCGCGGCCCACGTACGGGTCGACGTCGGTGCCCGTCATCTCGCCGACCGCTTTGACGTGGCCGATGTTCTCGGCGATGAGCGCGATGATCGCGGGCAGTACGAGCAGCACGGCGGAGGTCTTGAAGTCGGGCCCGTGGAACTCCGGCAAGCCGATCCATTCCGCCTCGGCCACCGGCTCGAAGTTCACCCGGTCGTGCGGGAACGCCGTCGCCACGCAGTACGTGCCCTCGGACTCGCAGGCGGCCCCGGACGCGCCCCGCAGGTTCTGGCCGGGCAGCACCGACGTGATCGGCCCGGCCAGCCTGTCCAGCACCCAGGACAGCACGAACCCCGCGACGAGCCCGACCAGCACGCCGATCCGGCCGATGAACCCCTTGAACAGCACGATCACCACGAACGTGATCAGCATCGTGACGAGGGCGACCCAGTGGTCCTGCGGCCAGTAGGTGTCCGCCACCACGAACGCCAGCCCGAACCCGATCAGCATCACCACCGCGCCCGTGACCACGGGCGGGAAGACCCGGTGGATGATCTGCACGCCGAGGAAGTGGATGGCCAGCCCGGCCAGCGCCAGCACGAGCCCGGCGACCAGAATGGCGCCGGTCACGATCGCGTCCGCTCCCGCGGTGTCGCCTCCCGCCGCCGCCCTGATGGCGAACACCCCGCCGACGAAGGACGCGCTGGTGCCGAGGTAGCTCGGCACCTTGCCCTTCACGATCAGCAGGAACAGGATCGTCGAGACCCCTGACATCATCACGGCGATGTTCGGGTCCAGCCCCATCACCAGGGGGAAGACGAACGTCGCGCCGAACATCGCGATCACGTGCTGCGCCCCGAACCCCACCATCCGGGGCCAGCTCAGCCGCTCGTCGGGCCTGACCACCTCTCCCGGGGCCAGATGCTTGCCGTCACCGTGCTTGGTCCATCCCAAAACCATGAGAGCCCCTCTTGTACCGGGCGTTGCGCTGGGCCGGCGACACGCTTTCCGTTGCGGGCACATTAGGCCCGCCGGACCACTCCTACACGGGCATGATCTGCCAAATCTACGCCGGGAACCAGAGAAAAGCTCTCGCGCGCGGGCCTTCGGCGCCCGGGACGCCTGTCAGGTGCCGTGCGCCGCCCGCGCTCATTCGACCCGGATCGAGAACCCCTCGCCGCTGACCACCTGGCCCGACCGGATCTTGGCCCGCTTCCGCAGCTCCACCTCGCCGTCCACGAGCACCATGCCCTCGGCGACGAGCTGCTTGGCCATGCCGCCCGTCTCCGTGATGCCGCAGTATTTCAGCAGGTCGCACAGCGGGATGAAGTCGGAGCGCAGTTCGAAGTCCACGGGCCCCAAGCCTAGACGCACCACCCGCCGCCTAGATGCCGCGCATGCGCAGCACGTGCAGGGCCAGGGTGAGGTTGAGCCGCAGGTGGGGGTCGTCCGTGAAGCCGCCGAGCAGCCGCTCCAACTTCCCGATCCGGTAGCGCAGCGTGTTGTAGTGGAAATGCAGCCGCCTGGCCGTCTCGGCCACGTTCAGGTTGGTCTCCAGAAGGGCCTGGAGGGTGCGCCGCAGGTCGGCGTTCTCGGCGTCGTCGTCGGTGGCCAGCGGCCCGAGCGTCTCGCGGACGAACGCGTGCAGCTCGTCGGTGTCGTTCACCAGCGACAGCAGCCGGTAGACGCCGAGCTGATCGAAATGGGCCACCGCGCCGGGCCCGTGCAGCTGCCGCCCGACCCTGGCGGCCTTCAGCGCCTGCGCATAGGCCTCGGGCAGCGTCTCCGCGCCCGGGCTCGGCCGGGACGTGCCGGTCGAGAACGTCGCGGGCGGCGCGTCGGCGAAGGCGCAGGCGGCGTCCTTGGCCATCCTGGCCACGTCGGCGGAGGCGTCGACCACGGCCACCACCTCGTGCGAGAAACCCGCCACCGCCCCGTGCGGGTCGTGCCGCCTGATCGCGGCCGTCCAGCAGGCCACCAGCCGGTCCTGGGCGCTGCGCTCGTCGCCGTCGGGGTCGAGCTCGGCCACCAGCACGGTCACGGGCCGCGACAGGTCCCATCCGAACGCCCCGGCCCTGGCCGTGACCCGCTCGACCGTGCCGGCCCGTCCGGTGAGCACGTCGCGCAGGAAGTCGGCCCGGTACTTGCTCTCGACGGCGTTGACCGCCTCCTGGCGGGTGACGACGAGCGCGGCGACGGTGGCGGCGCGTTCGAGGATGCCGATGTCGCTGTCCCTGATGGCCGCGGACGGGCTGTAGGCGACGATCCTGCCGTGGTGGTGCCCTCCTGCCAGCACCGGCACCGAGGCGAACGACCGCGCCCGCCCCGCGTCCGGCGTACGGGCCGCCTCGGCCGCCGGGGAGCCCTCGTGGGTGATCGACTCGCACAGGACGGTCACGTGTCCGGCGGGCCCGGCGGCGGCCAGCACGCGGCCCGAACCGTCGACCGCGGCCACCGACACGTCGAGCAGGTTGGCCACCTCGGCGGTGACCTCGTTGAGCCCGCCTCCGGCCAGCACCACCTGCACCAGCGCCCGGTGCGCCTCCTCGGCGCGGGCGAGCACGGCGGCCTGGCGGTTGAGGATGTCGGTGAGCACCTGGTTGAGGATGTCGTCGAAGCCGACGTCGTTCGGGAGCAGGATGAGCGGGAAGCCGAGCCTGTCGGCCTGCTCGGCCATCTCGGCGGGCAGCTCGTCGACGTAGCGGCCCAGCTTGATCGCCAGGGCGGACAGGCCGCGCTCGTCCAGGTCGGCCACCAGCCTGCCGAGCGACTGCGGCGTGTTGCGCAGCGGGTAGCCGGTGGTGAGCAGCAGCTCGTGCGGCTTGACCCAGGCCAGGATGTCGGGCACTTCCATGACGTTGAGCCGCTGCACGATGCGGCCCAGCCCGCTCTCGCCCGCGATCAGCCTGGCATCGGCGAGGGTGGACACGCCGAGCACCTCGCCGACGGACACGCCATGGGTGATCGTTCCGGTGCTCGCCAGCCGGACGGGGGGCTCCATGGATGAGATTGTGACCCCGGAGACCGTCTGTCAGGAAGAGCCAACCTTCCCGCTCACTGTTGGCAAATTTACCCGTACGGAGGGTTCCCGGCCCGTTCTACGGTCAGGACCAGGGTCGGTTGGGAGGTTTGGTGACGGTCAGTACTCACGCGAGACGTACCCGCGTCCACGTCACGGGAGCGGCCAGCACGGCGGTACGTCCCGTCCTGGAGTCGTCCCGCCGCCCGGCGCGCGTGCTCGCCGCGTTTCCCGGCGGGATCTACCTGGAGGTCAGGACCGATCTCGAACCTTCCGTGATCGCGGTCATCACCGGCGAGGCGATCCGGCTGCCCAACTCCGTACTGCTGTCCGGCCCGCTCCCGAGAGTCACGGTGGGTGACGACGCCTCGGTGGGCGACCGTTCGATCGAGCTGGGCCCGCTCAACCTGACCGTCCGGCGCTGGTGGGATCCCTCGCCGCCGCTGGGCACGGTCGACCGGGCGAGCCTCGCGCGCGCCGCGGCCCGCCTGACCGACCCGCCCGAGCCCGGCCTGGCCGGCAACGCCGCGGTCGACATGCTGGCGGGCGGATGCGCCAAGGGCTGGCTGCTGGGCGCGGTGACGGCGGCCGAGCAGCTGGTGGGCCTGGGGCCGGGGCTCACGCCGAGCGGCGACGACGTCCTGGCCGGGCTGCTGGTGACGCTGCGGCATGTGGGCGCGGCGGCCGGCGTGGAGCGGGCGGTCTGGCTGGCCGGCTGGCTCGGCGCGACGGTCACCTTCGACGCCCGCACGCGGACGACGCCCATCTCGGCCACGCTGCTGCACTGCGCGGCCAGAGGCGCGGCCAGCCCCGAGGTGATCGGGGTCCTGCGCGGCATCGCCGGCACGCAGCCGCTCGAACCCGCGCTGCGGCGGCTGCACCGGCTCGGCCACACCTCGGGGGCCGATCTGGCGCAGGGCATCGCCATCGGGGTGAACGCGGTCCTCTCCTTGGGCGACCAGGAGCCGGGCCGGTGAACGACGCCGCTGCACGTGAAGTGGTGCTGGTACGGCGGGGGACTTATCACGACTCGGTGACCCTCATGCGGGTCAGCCGGGCACTGTCCGACATGCCGGGCGTGACGGCGGCCATGGTCGCCATGGCCACCGATCTCAACGTCTCCATCCTGCGCGAGCTGGGGTTCACGATCCCGGAGACCGACCCGGGCGACCTGCTGATCGCCGTACGCGCGAGCGACACCGAGGCCGCCGTCGAGGAGGCCGACCGGCAACTGACCACCTTCCAGCGGGCGGATCCGGCGCCGGAGCACCAGCCGCCGCTGACCACACGCTCGGCCGCGCGGACCCCGGCTGACCTGGTTCTCGTCTCCACGCCCGGCGAGCACGCCTTCGCCGAGGCGCTGGACGCCGTCGAGGCGGGCCTGCCCGTCATGATCTTCAGCGACGGCATGCCCGTGTGGCAGGAACGCCTGCTCAAGGAGCGGGCGCTCCTTCAGCGGGCCGGGGACGTCCTCGTGATGGGCCCCGACTGCGGCACGGCGGTGATCGGCGGCGTCGGCCTGGGCTTCGCGAACGTCCTCCGCCCCGGCCCCGTGGGCGTGGTGGCGGCCTCGGGCACCGGCGCGCAGCAGGTGACGTCCCTGCTCGACTGGGCGGGCACGGGCGTCAGCCACGTGCTCGGCGTGGGCGGCAGGGACCTGTCGGCCGAGGTGGGCGGCCTGTCGGCGATGCGGGCCCTGCGCATGCTGGACGACGATCCGGCCACCGAGCTGATCGTGCTCATCTCCAAGCCGCCGTCGCCGGAGGTGGCGCGGGCCGTGGAGGAGGCCGTGGGCCGGCTGCGCACGCCCGTCGTACGCGCGATGCTCCAGGAGGGCGCGCCCGACCTCACGGAGGCGACGGAGCGGGTGCTGCGCGCGCTCGGCAGGCCCGTCCCCGAATGGCCGTCCTGGCCGTCGTGGCCGGGCGGCCGCCCGGCCGCCAAGGCGATCAAGGGCTTCTACGCCGGCGGCACGCTCGGTGCGGAGGCCGCGATGATCGCCGGCTCCCGCGACATCGTCGACTACGGCGACGACGCCTACACCAGGGGACGCGCCCATCCCATGATCGACCCGGCGCTCCGCGTCGAGGCGCTCGCCCACACCCAGGACACCGACGTGGTGCTCATGGACGTCGTGCTCGGCCACGGCGCCGACCCCGACCCCGCCGCCTCGCTCGCGCACGCCGTAGCCCGCGCCCCCGCCACCGTCGTCGTCGCCCTCATCGGCACCGAGGGCGACCCCCAGGACCTGCACCGCCAGGCCGCCGCCTTCCGCGAGGCGGGCGCGGCCGTGTTCACCTCCAACGCCCAGGCCGCCCGGCACGCCAGGAGCCTGCTGTGACCCTGCTCTCCGCACCGCCCCGCGTCGTCACCGTCGGCGCCGGCCTCCTCGACGACGCGCTCAGGGCCCAGGCCGTGCCGACGGTCCCCGTGGCGTGGCGGCCGCCGCTGCCCGGCACTGCCGAGGCGCTGGCCAGGGTCCTCGCCGACCCGCGCAGGCACGCCGCCAACGAGCTGGCCGTCAGCCGGCTGACCTCCGCCCGCCCGCACCTGGTGGGCGTACGGCGCGCCTCCGAGGTGCTGGCGGAGGGGACGTTCCTGCACGCGGGCCCGCCCATCACGTGGGAGCGCGCGTCCGGCCCGATGCGCGGCGCCCTCATCGGCGCGATGCTGCTGGAGGGCCTGGCGGGCGACGAGCACGAGGCCGGGCGCGCGCTCGCCGCGGGCGGCGTCACGCTGCGCCCGTGCCACGAGCACGCCACCGTGGGCCCGATGGCGGGCGTGGTGAGCCCGTCCATGTGGTTGTTCGAAGTGCGCGACGAGGAGCACGGCGGCACCGCCTACTGCTCGCTCAACGAGGGCCTGGGCAAGGTGCTCCGCTACGGCGCGTACGGGCCGGAGGTGCTGGAGCGGCTGCGCTGGATGGACGAGGTGCTCGGCCCCGCCCTGGCCGCGGCGCTGGAGCGCACCGGGCCGCTCGACCTGCGTTCGCTGATCGCTCAGGCGCTGCAGATGGGCGACGAGTTGCACAACCGCAACCGCGCCGCCACCTCGCTGCTGCTGCGCGAGCTGGCACCCGCCGTGGTCGAGGCCGCCCCCGGCGCCGCCGCGCAGGTGCTGCGCTTCATCAACGGCAACGACCACTTCTTCCTCAACGCCGGCATGGCCGCGGCCAAGGTCAGCACCGACGCCGCCCGCGACGTGCCCGGTTCCTCGCTGGTGGTCGCGATGGCACGCAACGGCACCGACTTCGGCGTGCAGGTCTCGGGGCTGGGCGGACGCTGGTTCACCGGCCCGGCCGGCGTGCCCGACGGGCTTTATCTCGGCGCGTACGGCCCCGGCGACGCCAACCCGGACATCGGCGACTCCACCATCACCGAGACCTCCGGCCTGGGCGGCTTCGCGATGGCGGCCTCGCCCGCCATCGTGCGCTTCGTCGGCGGCGAGGTCTCCGACGCCGTCAGGGCCACCCGTTCGATGTACGAGATCACGCTCGCCGAGCATCCCGCCTACCAGATCCCGGGTCTCGGTTTCCGCGGCACTCCCGCCGGCATCGACGTCGCTCTGGTGGCCAGGACGGGCCTGCTGCCCGTCGTCAACACCGGGATCGCGGGACGCGTGGCAGGCACGGGTCAGGTCGGCGCGGGCCTGGTCAAGCCGCCCGCCGAGGCGTTCACCAGCGCGTTGCTGGCGTTGGCAGGCTCAGTAAGTGACCCCTTTGAATAGCGAAATAGCCGCACGTCAGCACTATTGTCAGGCAATGTCAGCTTCCCTTGCGGTTATAGCGCCGATATCGTAACGAACCTCAGGCCAGCAAGAAACCCGCTGCGGCCCCGGTGCCGCGCCTGGAAAAAGCCCATTGCGGCATGCGTCCGGCGGATTTCTCAGTGGCAATCTGCAAGTAGCGTGAGAACGCACGTGACGGATGAGGCGAAATGGGGGCGGGAACATGGCAGCCGACCGCTTGCTCAGCGGCCCCGGCGCGGAGGGAGGCCCCCCGAGCGGCACCCCGCAGAGCCAGGGCCGCCTGATCGGCCGGCGCTACCGGTTGATGTCGCCCGTCGGCAGGGGCGGCATGGGGATGGTGTGGCAGGCCCACGACGTCCTGCTCGACCGGGACGTCGCGGTGAAGGAGCTGATCCTGCCGTACGGCCTCGACCACGCGGGCAAGCAGGTGGCGCACCGGCGCATGCTGCGCGAGGCCAGGTCGGCCGCGCGGCTGACGCATCCCGGCATCGTGACCGTGCACGACGTCGTCGAGGAGGACGGCCGCCCCTGGATCGTGATGGAGCTGGTCCGCGCGTGGTCTCTCGAGCAGGCCGTACGCCAGAGCGGGCCGCTGCCGGTGATCCAGGCGGCCGAGATCGGCATCAGGGTGCTCGACGCTATCCGGCACGCCCACGCCGCCGGCATCATGCACCGCGACATCAAGCCCGGAAACGTGCTGCTGACCTCCGACCGGGTGGTGCTGACCGACTTCGGCATAGCGGCCATCGAGGGCGACGTGACGATCACGCAGACCGGGCTGCTCATGGGGTCGCCCGCGTACATCCCGCCGGAGCGCCTGTCCGGCCAGCCGATCACGCAGGCGGCCGACCTGTGGTCGTTCGGGGCCACGCTGTACGCCGCCGTCGAGGGGCGGCCGCCGTACGAAGGGCCCGACCCGATCGCGGTGCTCGGCGCGGTCCTCACGCAGGACCCGATCAGGCCGCAGCGGGCCGGGGCGCTGATGCCGGTGATCGAGGGCCTGCTGCGCAAGAGCCCCGCGGAGCGGCTGACCTCGGCCCAGGTCATCGAGATGCTGGAGACGGTGCTGCGCGCGCACGGCTCCACCAGGCCGCGCCCGCCGGAGACGTTGCCCAGCCAGGCCGACCCGACGCCCGCCGGGCTGCTGCCACCGCTCGAACACCCCTCGGGGCCGATGCCGTCGCGGATCGTGGAGACGCCCTCGGGGCCGGTGCGGGTGCCGTACGACCCGATGACCAGCCCGTCGGGCGGCTACTCGATGCCCTATGACGGGATGACGAGCCCGTCGGGCAGCCACAGCACCGACCAGTTATCGTCGGCGCCGGGGTTCGACGCGTTCGGCAGCCCTTCGGGGCCGCAGTGGCCGGACAGCGGCCCGCACTCACATGACGGCGCCCCTTCGCCCGGTGGCCCCTCGTCGCTCGGCGGCCCCTCGTCCTCGGGCGGCTTCCCCGTGGCCGGCGGCCCGCCCTCGCTCGACCGCACGCCTTCACCCGGCGGCCCCTCGTCGCTCGGCGGCCCCTCGTCCTCGGGCGGCTTCCCCGTGGCCGGCGGCCCGCCCTCGCTCGACGGCTCGCCTGCGCCCGGTGGCCCGTCCTCACTCGGCGGCTCGCCTTCACATGGTGGCCCGTCCTCGTCCGGCGGCTCGCCTTCACATGGTGGCCTGTTCTCGTCCGATGGCGCGCCCTCGTCAGGCGGGCCGGCCCCGTTCGGGCCGTACCGGTCCGTGGACGACTCCGCCGACGGCCTGGACGCGCCCTCAGGACCGCGGCCCCGGCCGATCCTGCCGCTGACGTCCGACAGCCGTACGTCCGGCGCGACCCCGTGGCCGCTGGCCTCCCCCGCCGACCTGCGCGAGCAGTCACGCGACCTGACGCACGACCTCGGCCGCAGCCGCCTGGCCGCGCCGCCCGGCGCCTCCCCGCGCACCGGCACGAGCAGGCGCAGGAGCGAGGACGACGGCGGCGGCGCGTGGGTGCGCGTCGGCCGGCCGACGCCGCTCACGTTCATCAGCGCGATCGTGGCGGTGGCCGTCGTCGCGGGCGCCGTAATGATCTTCCTGTCCGGCGGATCACCGCAGGAGCCGGCCGCGGTCACCGCCGCGACCGGGACCGCAAACGCCACGACGAGCCCGGCGGCCGCGGGCGGCGAGCCGTCCCCCGTGCCGGAGGGCTACGAGGAGCACACCGCTGCCGGGTTCGCGGCCGGCGTTCCGGAGGGGTGGAAGCCGGCGGAGTCCGACGGCAAGACCACGTTCGACGGGCCGGCGGACTCCGGCATGCGGATCGTGGTGGAGCGGGCGACGGCTCAGGCCGACGGCGGGCTGTCCCGGCTGAGCAGGGAGGAGTCCGAGGGCGGCAGGGAGAGCTACATCCAGGTGCAGTTGCGGGCCGTGTCCTACCGGGGATGGAAGGCCACCGACTGGGAGTACACCTACACCACCGCGAACGGCGTCCCCATGCACGCGCTGACCCGATACGTCACGATCGACGACAAGACCGGGTTCACGATCACATTCGACCTGCCCGAGCTGAAGTGGGACGACCAGGCCGGCACGCGCAAGGTGTTCCTCGACTCGTTCCGGCGAACCACCTGACATCGGCGCGATGGTGAGATCCCCCGCGGTGGATCCTCGGGTATTGCACTGGTCGTTCCAAAACTGGTAGCGTGCCGGGCATGGCGCGACCGAGGACGTTCGAGGAGGACCGTGCGGTCGAGGCCGCCATGCACGCGTTCTGGGGCGCGGGCTACGAGAACACCTCGACGCAGGCCCTGTGCGCGGCCACCGGCCTCGGGCGCAGCAGCATCTACAACACCTTCGCGAGCAAGCACGATCTGTTCCAGAAGGCGCTGCGCCACTACATGGACGGGCGCAACGCCAGGCTCGCCGAGCTGATGGACTCCGACCTGCCCGTCAAGGAGAAGGTCGGCACCGTGCTGGGGTGGGCGGTCGAGCCCGACCCCGAGGAGCCGGCCGGCTGCCTGGTGGTCAACTCGCAGGTCGAGATGGCCCCGCACGACCCGGAGATCGCCGAGTTGCTGCGGCTCGACAACGACAGGCGGGTGCGGATGATCCGCTCGGCGCTCGAGGTCGGCATCTCCCGGGGCGAGATCGACGCGGGCAAGGACGCGCTCGCCCTGGCGCACTTCGTCGTCGCCACGGTCAGCGGCATGCGCGTGGCCGCCTGCGGCGGCGCCGGCCGAGAAACCCTCGCGTCCATCGCGCGAACCGCGCTGGACGCGTTCTGAGTTTTTCTTTTCCTGATTTTGTACTGATCAATCTAAAATTGTGGAGGAATCGCCATGCCACTAGCGGTTTACATACTGGGCCTGTCGATATTCGCCCAGGGCACGTCGGAGCTCATGCTGGCCGGGCTGCTCCCGGAGATGGCCGACGACCTGCGCGTGTCCGTCCCCGAGGCGGGGCTGCTGATCTCGGCGTTCGCCATCGGGATGCTGGTCGGCGCTCCGGTGCTGGCCATCGCCACGCTGCGCTGGCCACGCCGTACGGCGCTGCTGACGTTCATGCTGGTCTTCGCCCTCACACACGTCGTGGGCGCGCTGACGTCCGACTACGCCGTCGTGTTCGCCACCCGCGTGGCCGGCGCCTTCGTGTACGCCGGTTTCTGGGCCGTGGCGGCGAGCACCGCGATCGGCCTGGTGCCCGCGAACGCCCGCGGCAAGGCGATGAGCATCCTGGCGGGCGGGCTGACGGTCGCCACCATCATCGGGTTGTCCGCGGGCACCGTCATCGGCCAGCACCTCGGCTGGCGGGCCGCGTTCTGGGCGGTAGCCGGGCTGTCGGCGCTCGCCGCGGTCGGCGTGTTCGCCACCATCCCCGGCGGCCGTCCCGAGGCCGGGGCGCGGCCGCGCGTACCGGTCGAGCTGCGCGCCATGCTGAACCCGCAGCTCTGGCTCGCCTACGGCACGATCGCGCTGACCACGGCGGCCCTCCTGGCCTCCTTCAGCTACCTGAGCGTCCTGCTGACGGGCACCACGGGCCTGCAGCCCGCCTGGGTCCCCGCCGTCCTGGCCCTGTACGGCGTCGGCGCGCTCATCGGGATCACGATCGGCGGCAGGACCGCCGACGCGCGGCCGTTCCTCGTCCTGTTCACCGGGGTCACGGGCCTCATCGCGACCTCCGCCGCGCTGGCCGCGTCCGCGGCCGTGCCCGTCCTCGCCATCGTGCTGGTCTTCCTGCTCGGCGTGTTCGGATTCGGAACCAACCCGGCGCTGAACGCCCGCCCGTTCGCCCTCGCCAAGGACGCCCCCACGCTGACCGCCGCGATGAACGTCTCCTCCTTCAACGTCGGCATCACCGTGGGCCCCTGGCTGGGCGGGCTGGCCATCGGCGCGGGATACGGCTACCCGTCCGTCGCCTGGATCGGCGCCGCCATCGGGGTGGCCGCGCTCGGCGCGGTCGCGCTGGCCGCGTCCGGGCACCGCAGGAGCGCGTCCCCTCAGGCCGCGCCGATCAGTGAGATACGGTCGGCCGTATGAAGCTGGGGAGCATTCGCTTTTATCCCGTCAAGTCGACCGCGGGCCATGACGTCGATGAAGCCGAGGTGCAGCCGTGGGGCTTGGCAGGCGACCGGCGCTACCTCATCACCGACCAGAACGGTGACATCCTGACCGCACGCGAGGAGCCGGCACTGCTGGCCTGCGTGGCCGAGCTCGACGGCGACACTCTCACGCTGACGGGCCCGCACGCCGCCCCGCTGCCGGTCATCCCGGCCACCCCGCCGCCCGCCGCGACATCCACTCCGATGTCCACCGCGACGTCCGCTCCGATGTCCACTCCGATGTCCACTCCGATGTCCACCGCGACGTCCGCTCCGATGTCCACGGTAGACGTGTGGGGCACCCCGGTGGAGCTCACCGACTGCGGCGACGACGCGGCCCGGTGGTTGTCGGAGCTCGCCGGGCAGCCGGTGCGGCTCAAGTGGCTCGACGACCCGACCCGCCGCCCGGTCAATCCGGCGTACGGACGGCCGGAGGACCGCGTGAGCCTGGCGGACGCCTATCCTCTGCTGCTCACCACCAGCGCCTCGCTCGCCCAGCTCAACGACTGGATCGCGGAGACGGCGCTCGAAGGCGGCGACGAGCCGCCCGCGCCGCTGCCCATGCACCGGTTCCGGCCGAACGTGGTGATCGACGGGGTCGGCACGCCCTTCGCCGAGGACGAGTGGAAGCGGTTGCGCATCGGGGACGTCGGCTTCCGGGTCACCAAGGGCTGCGACCGCTGCGTGCTGACCACGATCGACACCGCGACGCACACCAAGGGCAAGGAGCCCCTCAGGACGCTGGCCAGGCACCGCAAGTGGGACGGCAAGGTCTGGTTCGGGATCAACCTGATCCCCGACGGGCCCGGGCGCATCGCTGTGGGCGACGCCGTCACGATCCTCTGAACGATCGCAAGAAAACAGCTTTCTTCGCGAAAAATCGGGATGCTGTCGTCTTTGGGGCGCTGTTGGGGGTTATGTCAGACTTCACTGGTGACAAGTGCCCCCATCCAGCCCGCGACGCTGCCCTCTGACCGGATCCCGAGCATTCAGCGTCGCACCCTGGCGGTCCTCTCCGCGACGCAGATCGTGGGCGGCGTGGGCGTGGCGGTCGGGCTGGCGCTCAGCTCGGTGGTCGTGGACGAGCTGTCGGGATCCACGGTGATCAGCGGCTTCGCCGGCACGGCCACCGTGCTCGGCGCGGCGCTGCTGGCCCTGCCCACGGCCAGGGCATCGGGCAGCGGCGGGCGGCGGGCCGGCCTGTCGCTCGCCTATCTCGCGGCGCTGGCCGGCTGCTTGATCTCCGTGGCCGCCATCGGCCTCGGCTCGTGGCCGCTGCTGCTGGCGGGGCTGGTGCTGGTGGGCGGCGGCAGCGCGGGCAGCCTGGCGGCGCGCTACTCCGCCACCGACCTGTCGCCGAAGGGCCGCTCCGCCAGGCACCTGTCGCTGGTCGTCTGGGCCTCCACCATCGGCTCCGTAGCAGGTCCCAATCTGGCCGAGCCCGCCGACGAGATCGGCATGCGGCTGGGGATGGCGGAGAAGGCGGGGCCGTTCGCGTTCGCCGCGCTGGCGTTCGCCCTGGCCCTGGTCATCATCTTCGGGCTGCTCAGGCCCGACCCGCTCAAGCTGGCGCGCGGCCTGCAGGACGACGGGCAGGACAAGCCCGGCCCCGGCCGCAACCGGACCATCAGGACGGCCTGGGAGACGCTGCGTACGACCCCGATGGCCCGCACGGCGCTGATCATGATCGCGATCAGCCACACCGCGATGGTGTCGGTCATGTCGATGACCCCGGTCAAGCTCCACCACGACGGCTCCAACCTGGACGTCATCGGTTTGGTGATCAGCCTGCACATCGCAGGCATGTACATGCTGTCGCCGGTCGTCGGCTGGCTGGCCGACAAGGCGGGCAAGCTGCCGGTGCTCATGCTCGGCATGGCCTTGCTGCTGTGCGCGGCCACGCTTGCGGGCACGGCGGGGCACCGGGTGTGGCAGGTGACGGCGGCGCTGGTGCTGCTCGGGCTGGGCTGGTCGTGCGGCCTGGTGTCGGGCTCCGCCCTGGTCACGGAGTCCGTCCCGATCTCCCGCCGCCCGGCCGTACAGGGCCTGTCGGACCTGCTGATGAACGTCTGCGGCGCCACGGGCACGATCGTCGCCGGGGCGATCGTGGGCCTGCTCGGCTACGGCATGCTCGGCCTGGTCGTCGGCGTCATGGTCGCCCTGGCCGGCTTCTGGCTCGTCACCATCTGGCGCGGCACCTCCGCCGACTAGTCAGCCGTGGTCGCCGGAAAGGCGGCACGCCGCAAGGAACGCACCCGTGCCGCAGGGCGACCCGCCTCAAAAGCCGCAGGACGACCCGCCTCAACAACGCACCCGTGCCCGTGCCGCAGCGCGACCCGCCGCAGATGACGCACCCACCCCGAAGCAGCGCGCAGGCCGGGCACCTCACCATCTGGCGCGCAGCAGCGCCGTCCGCTTCTTCGGCCACCCCGGTCGACGCCGCTCGCGACGCGCTGCACCTCGCCGGGGACGCGATGGGAGCAGCCCGCGCTCGGCCTGCGGCTCCCGCCTGGTACGCACCGGCGCGCGGGTTACTGTTCGCCGCCGCATTCGAGCTGCTGCTCGGCCCGTGGACCGATCAGGCTCCGTTCCTGGCCGCCGGCCTGCTCGCCGTGCTGGCGTTCCTGGGCGTGCACGCAGCGGTGGTCAGTCGTGGTGGGGTCATCACCATGCCCGGCGGCACGATCGGACAGCGGGTGCTGCGCCAGCTGATCCCGGCCGCCGCGTTCGGCTCCGGCTGGCTGATGGCCATCCCGTTCGGACAGGCCGGAGGCGCCGTTGCCTCCGCCGTACTGGGCGGCGCCGCGCTCTGGGCGGTCACCGTCCGGGAAGAAGGCGAGGCCCGGTCATGAGAGCCGAGCACGATCCGCCGCCCGCGCTGGACGTGACGATCCAGCACCCCACGCGGCTGGCCGTCATGGCGTTCCTGTCGGGTTGCCTGGAGGCGGAGTTCGCTGCGGTCCGTGACTACGCCCGGATTTCCGACGCCAGTGTCAGCCGGATCGTCTCCGCCCTCCAGGACGCCGGCTATGTCAAGGTGCGCAAGGGCTGTGTCGGCAAGCGTCCCCGCACCTGGCTCTCCCTTTCCCGCGAAGGCCGCCAGGCTCTCGCCGGCCACCTGGACGCGCTCCAGAGCATCGCCGAGACCGCGAGGCGGACCGCCACCGACCCCGGCGCCAGATCGACGACCCCGTAGGCAGGATCAGCAGGGCGGGGACAGGCGCCCGTTCAGGAAGGCGGCAGGCCACGTCGACGCACCGCGCCGCGCGGGCGGCCCACCGCGAGGACCGTGCCGGAGGGCGGCGTGCCGTGCGGTTTGTCTATTTGGCGTCGGCGTAGGAGGCGACCGCCACGGCCTCCATGGGAAAGCGCACCGGCGTCTGCCCGAACAGCAGCCTGCTCGCCTCGGCCGCCGCCGAGGACACCGCCGCCATCACCTCGTCGGCCTGCTCCAGCGGGCAGTGCACCATCACCTCGTCGTGCTGGAAGAACACCAGCCTGGCCGGCTCGGGCAGCAGCCCCCGCAGCACCGCCATCAGCGCCAGCGCCCACTCGGCGGCCGTGCCCTGCACCACGAAGTTGCGCGTGAACCGCCCTCGGTCCCTGGCCGCCCGCGCGCCCTCGGGCCCCGACACCAGTTCCTTCCACCGCGCCGACGGAGGCGGGCAGGTGCGCCCGAGCCAGGAGCGCACGAGCCGCCCCTCCTCGCCCGCCTTCGCCGCGTCCTCGACGAACTGGTAGGCCTTGGGGAAACGCTGCCGCATCACCGCCAGCAGCTTGGATGCGTCGCCGCTGGTGCCGCCGTACATGGCGGACAGCATCGCGATCTTGGCGTTGGCCCGCTCGCCCCCGAACGACTGCGCCAGCGCCGAATAGAGGTCGATCTCCCCCGCCGCCCTGGCCAGCCCTCCGTCGCCGGCCATCGCCGCCAGCACCCGCGGCTCCAGCTGGGCGGCGTCGGCGACGATCAGTGCCCACCCCTCGTCGGCCACCACCACCCGCCGCATCACCTTGGGGATCTGCAGCGCCCCGCCGCCGCTGGTGGCCCACCGCCCGGAGACCACCCCGCCCACCACGTATTCGGGGCGGAAGCGGCCGTCGCGCACCCACTGGTCGGCCCACGCCCACCCGTGGGCGCTGAACAGCCTGGCCAGCTCCTTGTAGGCCAGCAGCGGCGCCACGGCGGGGTGGTCGACGCGTTTCAGCTCCCACGACCTGGTCGTCTTCAGCGTCACCCCCGCCCCCTTGAACGCCTTGACCAGCTGCTGCACCGAGTCGGGGTTGACCGGGTGACCGAACGCCGCCGCCACCTCCGAGGCCAGGGCCTGCAGCTTGGCCGGCCGCATGCCGTGCACGGGACGCGGGCCGAGCAGCTCGGTCAGCAGCTCGTCGTGCACGTCCACGCGCCAGGGCATGCCGTCGTGCGCCATCTCGGCCGCGATGAGCGCCCCCGCGGACTCCGCGGCGACCAGCAGCCGGAACCTGCCGGGCTCGGGCAGCGCCGCGATGCGTCCGAGCTGGCCGGCCAGCACCTCCGCCACCGCCTCCGCGCCGAGCGGCTCGGGCGCGAACAGCGTGCCGGACGATCTCGGCTCGTCATCGGGCACCGCCAGCCCGTGGAGCCTGGCGTGCGCGGCCCTGGCGGAGCGGGCCTCGCCGTGGCGGCCCTCGTGCGCCAGCAGCAGCCCCTCGGTGAGCGCGATGTCGTGGCAGCGCGCGACCCGCACGCCCCCCGCCACCAGGGGCGTGTAGTCCTCCCTGGCGTCGGCCCAGACCCAGCGCGGACGCTCGGCCGCCTCGAGCTCGGCGACGGCCCGCGCCAGATCGGCGGGACGGCGAGGAGAGCCACCGACCGGGAGCAGCGTCTCCCCCGCGACCACGACATGCACGCGGTCAAGAGTGCCAAACGCCTCCGACAAAGCCGGGCACGGGCCGGGTGTGGCTCACGCGAGGCTGATGCGCACCTCGTCCTCCAGCGGCGGATCCAGCTCCTGCCCCAGGCACCCGGTGGCGGCGAAGCAGCGCAGAGTCAGCTCGTCCGGCGTGACCGTGACGTGCATCAGCTGCTTGAAGAAGGGCGGGGTGTCCCAGTCGGACAGCTCGGACAGGTAGCGGTGGAACACCTTGTCCACGGGCAGCCTGAACGGCCACGACCAGCCCCCGAGCAGCCGCGCCGCCCACCGCATCCTCCGGGTGATCACGACGGTGCCCTGCGGGGTCCTGACCGGCTGGTTCCTGATGTGCTCCGACATGACGCACGCGGCCTCCGCGGGCGTGAGGTAGAGCCACTTCATCCGCAGCCTGGTGGCGTAGAGCTGGCTGTAGAACGACAACGAGTCGCCGCGCAGCGGGTAGCACCTGAAGTCGTCCTCGTGCACGCCGGCCACGTCGACCCGCTGGATGGTGTGCGTCGCGTGCATGAACGCGCCGCCGCCTCCTGACACGATGTACTGGATCACCCGGTCGCCCACCTTGACCGGATAGCGCTGGTAGTTGTGCACGTCGCCGCCGATGGCCGCGACGTACCGGTGCGCGGGGTCGCGCACGATGTCGTCGATCGTGCCGCCTTCCTCCAGCGGCGACGGCTTGTAGGCGTTGGCGGTGTAGATGGGCTTGCCCGTCACGAGGATCTTGGGCCGGGGGTCGAGCGAGACACGCCGCAGCCACGCGGTCTGCCCCTTGTCGATGGTGTTCTTGATGCCGGTGTCGACCCCCACGATGAGCAGGTCGTCGCTCTCGATCGCCCAGTACGGCCCCGGCTGCGTCGCCTGTTGCGACGGCCTGCCCCTGAGCTTCCGCGCGCCGGCCAGCCGCGCCTCGTCGATCGGCTCCGGCTTGCGCCACAGCAGCCCGCGGATCCCGCGGTCGGGCTTCGGTTTGAGCTCGGCGTCGCAGAAGACCCGCATGAACCCGCCGAGTCCGTCGTACCAGTCGTGGTTGCCGGGGATGGCGTAAATGGGGGCGTCGTAGTCCTTGTACGGACGGAAGAACTTGTCGTCGTACTCGTTGCCCGATCCCGTCGGATAGACCACATCGCTCGCAATGACGGCGAACGACGTCCCCCGCCCGAGTTTCAACATCCCCGGAACAACGGCGTACTGAGAAGCATCTCCCTCCCCGGTATCACCGAGCAGCAGAAAACTAAAATTCCGCCCGACAGGTGCCTTGATACGAAATTCCGGATCAATCCCGCGCGCTTCCTGAGCCGCCACCCACTGCGCCCGCACCTGCCCGGACGGATCGCCTAACAACCCGGCGAGCACCTCGTTACGCGAGCGCCACAACGTCCGGGGATTGAGCCAGCTGAAACCTCGCCTGTCCGGTCTGAGCTGCGCGAACGTCCCCACCTGCGGGCACGCCCACCCGGCGCCCGCCTCCGACACCCGCGAGGAAAGCTGCTTTGCGCGTTCGGCCGCGACTTCCACCATGACCACATCTTTACCGTGATCTACCGATCACGCATCTTGAACGCTCCGTGCAGCCAGGGACGCGGAGGGTGCACCATGGTGTACCCTCACCCCCCAAGCAAGCGGTTGGGACCGCCGAGGGGAGGCTCCCATGACCCGTAACGGCCCTGATGACGCGACCCGCAGAGGCACATCCGAAGTGGACGCTATTGAGGGTTTACTGGCTTATGCCCAGACTCGACCCAGGTGGGGTAAGGCGGCGTTCAAGAGCTTGAGCGAAGCCATCGCCAGGAGCCGGGTTCTGGTCGGGGAGTCGCCGGAGGAATACTCGGGCCTGCTGGCCAGGTGCCTGAGCACGGGGGCGAGGCTGCTGCTCGGGCGCGGGCGGGCCATGGAGGCCCTGCCGCTGGCCGAGGAGGCGGTGGCGCTCAACCGTCCGAGGGGCGGCGCCCCGCTGGTGGCCTCGCTGCACCGGCTCGCCGCCGTGCTGGAGGCCCTTCACCGCTACAGCGAGGCCGCCGCGCTGGTGGCGGAGGCCGACCAGATCCTCCCGCCCGAATGACCGTTCACCGCCACCACCCGTGCCCCGCACGCGTACGCCTCCCCTGCCGGTCACCCGCTCGGCCGCGCGCCTCGGGAACGGGCGCGCACGGGAGGCCGCGCGCCTGCCCCTCACAGCTGCCGTACCCGCCGCGGGCCATCACGCCGGCGTGGCCGGGGGGACGAGCACGCCCGGGTTGAGGATGCCCGCGGGATCCAGCCGGGTCTTGACCGCGTCCAGGACGCTCACACCGACGGGACCCAGCTCGGCCGCGTACGCGTCGCGATGGTCGCGGCCGACCCCGTGGTGGTGCGTGATGGTGCCGCCCGCCTCGACGATGGCCGCGTTCACCTCCGCCTTGGCCCGCTCCCACTGGGCGACCGGGTCGGCGTCCTGCGGGGTCACGACGGTGAAGTACAGCGAGGCGCCGGTCTCGTACGCGTGGGAGACGTGGCACATGACGAGCGGCGAGCCGAGCGCCCCCAGCAGGGCGAGCCGCACCGCGTCGTAGAGGCGCGGCAGGTTCGCCCAGAACCCGGCCGTCTCCAGCGTCTCGACGGCGGCGCCGGCCGCGAGCAGCGAGTCGCGCAGGTACGGCGCCGAGAACCGGCCGCGCTCCCACGCCTCGCCGGGGCCCGCGCCGAGCGGTTCGCCGCCCAGCCGCGCCAGCAGGGCGGAGACGGCCGCCCGCCGCCCTGTCTCCGAGGCGCCCTCGTGGCCCGCGATCAGCAGGCAGCCGGAGCCGCCTGAGCCGATGGCGTCCGGCTCGGCCAGGCCGATCATGGTCTCGGTCTCGTCGGACAGCCGCAGCACGGCCGGCACGGGCCCCTCCTGCGCCAGCGTCCGCACGGCCGCGGAGCCGGCCGCGAACGACGCGAACCGCCAACCCTCGTAGCGGCGCTCGGCGGGCGCGCGGCGCACCCGCAGGCGCAGGGACGTGATGACGCCGAAGGCGCCTTCGGAGCCGAGGACGAGCTGCCGCAGGTCGGGCCCGGCCGCCGACTTGGGGGCGCGGCCGAGGTCCAGGGTGCCCGCCGGGGTGGCGACGGTGAGGCCCATGACCATGTCGTCGAAGCGCCCGTATCCGGCGGAGGCCTGGCCGCTGGAGCGGGCGGCCGCGAAGCCGCCGAGCGTGGCGTACTCGAAGGACTGGGGGAAGTGCCCGAGCGTCAGCCCGCGCGCGGCGAGCAGCCGCTCCGCCTCGGCGGCCCGCACGCCCGGCTCGAACTCGGCCACCATCGACTCCGTGTCGACCGCGCGCAGCCGGTCGAGCCTGGCCAGGTCGAGCGCGACGACTCCGGCGAATCCGGCGCGGGCGGCCGCGAGCCCTCCCACGACCGAGGTGCCGCCGCCGAAGGGCACGACCGCGATCCGCTCGGCGGAGCACAGCCGCAGCAGGCCTGCGACCTCCTCGTGCGAGCCGGGCAGCACCACGGCGTCGGGCGCGTCGGAGCCGTCGCCCGCGCGCATCCGCAGCAGGTCGGGGGTGGACTTGCCGCGCGTGTGCCGCACGCGGGCCTCGTGCGTGGTCAGGACGTGCTCGGCGCCGGCCACCCCGGCGAGCGCCTCGACCAGCGGCCCCGGCAGGGCGACCGGCGGGACCCGCACCGCCTCCAGCGCGACGGCGGGGACGGCGGGCGCTCGCACGCCGAGCAGGTCGTGCAGCAGCGTGCGGACCTGCTCGGGCAGCTCCCGGGCGCGGGCGGGGTCGCCCCATCCCGACCACGACATGGGTTCTCCAGGCATGGGTACACTGTGACACATGACGTCGATTCGTCACAATGACGGGGTGCTGGACGCCGCCCGCGACTGCGTGCTGGCCTACGGAGTGCGCAGGACGACCCTCACGGACGTGGCGCGCAGGGCCGGGGTCTCACGGATGACGCTCTACCGCCGCTGGCCCGACGTGCGCACGCTGGTCGCCGACGTGATGACCAGGGAGTGGGTGCGGGTGATCGCGGGGCTGGACATGTCCGATCCGGTCCGCGCGGTCGTCGCGGGCGTACGGGGGCTGCGCGCGCACCCGTTGTGGCGCAAGATCGTGGAGGCGGATCCCGAGCTGCTCCTCCCCTACCTGCTCGACCGGCGCGGCGCGACCCACGAGGCCGTGCTGGAGGTGCTGGAGCGGGGCTTCGGCGATCCGCGCAAGGCGAGAGCGGTGCTGCTGGTGGCCCAGTCGTTCCTGCTGTCCGCTCCGACCATGCTCGACCCCGTGACCGTGGACGACCTCGACGACGAACTCGCCGCCTTGCTGGAGGGATACCTTGACCCACGAGAGAGCCGCTGAACGCGCCGCCGCCGCGGTCCCGGCCCGGCGCGACGGAAGGGCTGCGGGCTGATGGGCGAGCCCGCCGCGGGGAGCTCGCTGAACGCCCGCAGACGCGCCCGCGAGCTGCGCCGGGTCGCCGAGGAGCGGGTGGACGTGCTGGTTGTGGGGCTCGGCGCGACCGGCGCGGGCGCCGCGCTCGACGCCGCGTCCCGCGGGCTGAGCGTGGCCGCGATCGACGCCCACGACCTGGCGTTCGGCACGTCCAGGTGGAGCTCGAAGCTCATCCACGGCGGGCTGCGCTACCTCGCCAGGGGACAGGTCGACGTGGCTCACGAGAGCGCGGCCGAGCGCGGCGTCCTGCTCCGCACGACGGCTCCGCACCTGGTCAAGGCACACCCGTACGTGCTGCCGCTGACGCCCGCGGTCTCGCGTCGGCAGGCGGCCATGGTGGCGGCCGGCTACCGGATGGGCGACGCGCTGCGGGCCGCCGCCCGCACGCCGCGCCGCCTGCTGCCCGGTCCCACGCGGCTCACCGCGGCCCGCACCCGCACCCTGGCGCCCGTGCTCAGCGGCGACGGCCTGCGCGGCGCGCTGCTGTCGTGGGACGGCCGGCTGCTCGACGACGCGCGGCTGGTGGTGGCGATCGCCAGGACCGCCGCCGCCCACGGGGCTCGCGTGCTGACCCGCTGCCGCGCGCTGCGGCTCACGGAAGAGGGCGCCGACGTACGCGACGAGCTGACGGGCGAGGAGTTCACCGTCCGGGCCAGAGCGGTGATCAACGCGACGGGCGCGTGGGCGGGATCGCTGGACCCGCAGGTGAGGCTGCGTCCGTCCCGCGGCACCCACCTCGTCCTGTCGCCCGGCACGCTGCCCGGGCTGATCGCGGGCATGCACGTGCCCATCCCGGGAGAGGGCAACCGGTTCGCGCTCGTGCTCCCCCAGCACGACGGCCGCGTCTACGTCGGGCTCACGGACGAGCCGGTGGACGGGCCGGTGCCGGACGTCCCCGAGGCGCCCGAGGAAGACGTCAGAACGCTCCTGGAGGTGCTGAACGGCGTTCTTGAGGCCCCGGTGACCAGAGAGGCGGTTGCGGGCGCGTACGCGGGCCTCAGGCCCCTCCTGGCGGCCGGCGGGCGGACGGCCGACCTGTCCCGGAGGCACGCGGTCCTGTCCGGCGGGGGCGTCGTCACGGTCGTCGGGGGCAAGCTGACGACATATCGCCGTATGGCCGAGGACGCGGTGGATCGAGCGGTCTCGGACACGAGGTTGCCGGCCGGGCGGAGCCGTACGAAGAAGATCCCGCTCGTGGGGGCGGGTCCGCAGCCGTCCGGGGTGCCCGTGCGGCTGGCCGAGCGGTACGGCGGCGAGGCGCAGGCCGTGCACGAGCTCGTCAAGGCGCACCCGGAGGAGGTCGGGCTCGGCATCACCAAGGGCGAGCTGCTGTGGTCGGTCCGGCACGAGGGCGCCCTCGACGAGGGCGACCTGCTGGACCGGCGGACCAGGATCGGCCTGGTCAAGCGGGACAGGGACCGCGCACTGCCCGCGACACGGGACGTACTGCGCGGAACACCCCACGCCTGATGGCACCAACCCGTTAGATTAGGCTTACCTAATCTGATCGGGGAAGGGGAACCGGCGTTGGCGACGGGCTGCGAGCATCCCATCGGGTGCCACACGGGGGAGGTGCCCACACTGGCGAGCGCGACCGTGGGGGCCAGGCTCTGGCTGCTCATCGAATACACCGGCGCCTGGCCCTCGCGCCTGGAAAACTTCGAACTTCCTCAAGAAATCTCCGAACTCGTCCGCCGGGCACTCGAACGCGATATCAGGCCCCAGCTGATCCGCCGCCCGGGAAAGCGGACCCGCCCGCAGGAGCAGGGCATCCGTGTGCTACTGGGTCACGCGACCGGCGAGCGTCCGTGGCTCGCAGGGGGCGTCGTCGCAGGTCCCGACGATCTTGACCTGGATGCTTTCGTGGCCGGAGTGGTCCCGGAGTCCTGCATACTTGAAGACGAGCCGGTATTTCTGGTCTGCACGCACGCCAAGCGCAATGTGTGCTGCGCCCGCATTGGATTGCCCCTCGCTCGGTCACTGGCCGAATCTTTGCCGGACAGAGTGTGGGAAACGTCACACGTTGGCGGCGATCGCTACGCCGCCAACCTCGTGTGCTTGCCACACGGAATTTTCTACGGCAGCATGTCTCAGGCTGCTGCACTGGCAGCGGCTAACGCGTACCGGTCGGGCGAGATCATTCTCGACCGCTACCGGGGACGCGCAGGCATCCCTGAGCCATTGCAAGCCGTGGAACACTTCGCCCGAGCCCATACGGGAGAGTGTTCCGTCGGCGCAGTGGCCGTGGAATCCTCCAGGTCGGACGGCGACGTCACCAAAGCCATCGTGCGCTGCGGCGACGTCCGGTTCCAGGTTGTGGTTGAGCCATCGGCGTTCACAGCGCCGTGTGGTACGGCTTGCGCCGAGACGATCACCACCTACCGGCTGGTTTCGCTGGACAGGCTCACGCCTGTACGGTACGCCACGCCCGCTCTCGCCTGACCAGGGAACATCACGGCCCGACCTTGCGTTGGAACAGTGACGCCAAAAGCGTCCAATGCGGCTCAATTCCGAAATACCTCTCACGAAGGTGGTTTTCTCATGTCTCAGGTACGTCGGCAGCTCGCCCGCCCGCGCCCCAGCTGGGGTTGGCAGGATGATGCCGCGTGCCGGGGTGAGGACCTCGTGCTCTTCTTCGGCCCCGATGGGGAGCGGCAGCCCGAGCGGGACGTACGTGAGCGGAAGGCCAAGGCGATCTGCGCCCAGTGCCCCGTCCGCACCGAGTGCCTTGACTACGCGCTGTCCCGGCCCGAGAAGTACGGCACGTGGGGCGGTCTCAACGAGGACGAGCGCGCGAGCGAGCGTCGCCGTCGTATGCGCCGCGCGGCCAGCGCCGGCATCTCCGCCGCCTGACACACACCCGGCTGCGTCACCAGCACCGCGTGATCACGCAGTTGTCCCGATGAACCAGAGCCTGGCCCTCCATGTCCAGGCTCTGGCGAACCCGGTCGGGACAACTGCCTGATCAGGCACCTCACCCAGGCACATCCACAGCTTCACCCGACGGTCCGGCCGGGCGACACCCCGGCCAGGACCCGCGGCCGGCCATGCGGCGATCCAGTCCCGCACATCGGCGGCCTCCCCGGTCCATGCGGCCATCAATCCCATGCACCGGCGGTCCTTCCACCGGTCCATGCGGCCACCAGTCCCACGTACCGGCGGTCTTCACCGGTCCATGCGGCTGTCGGTTCCGCACGCCGGCGGTCCTCCCCGGTTCAGGCGGCCAGTCCCGCGCACCGGCGGTCCTCCCCCGTCCATGCGGCGACCCAGTCCATGCGGCGACCCAGTCCCGCGCGCCGGCAGCGACCCCACTCGGGATCCACCGGCTGGCGGCCTCGCCGACGGCCGGCCACGCCTCTTCGTCGTCGAACGCGGCAACCTCGAAACGGCGCCTCCGCCGCGCCCACGGTCGAGTGACCGAAATGCATCGCCGGGCAGACCGTAACCCGGCCTGCCCGGCGACGAACGCCCGCCTCAGACGATCAGGTCGTCGAACTCCCCGTCTTTCGCTCCGAGCACGAACGCGGTGATCTCAGCCTGCGTGTAGACGAGCGCGGGGCCCTCGGGAAAACGTGAGTTGCGCATCGCTATCTCCCCCGTGGGCAGGCTGGCGACCTCGACGCAGTTGCCGTTGGGGTTGCTCTGCTTGCTCTTGCGCCAGACGACGGGAAGGCGGCCGGCGGGCGTTCCGTTCCGGAACTCGTGCATGGGGGCGGCTCCTCGCGATCTTACGGATGCACGTGCATCCGCGCTTGCGAGTTGACAATACGACAGCGTGCCGAGGCACATATACCGGACGACCAAAAATCCTGGTATGCCGTGGATCACAGGGATATCAGCAGCTCAGCCGGAAATAAGTCGCTCCAGGAAGCGCCGGGTCGCCCTGGGCTCCTCGGCCTGGATGCTCAGCCGATCCATGACCTCCATGTAGTGGTCGGAATCGGCGGGCTTGTCCAGGTAGAGGGCGCTGGTGAGCTGCTCCATGTACACCACGTCGGGCAGCTCACGCTCCGGGAAGCGCAGGATGCTGAAGGGACCGCCGGCCGCCGCGTGACCGCCGCGGTCGAACGGCATGATCTGCACGGTGACGTTGCGCTCGGCCGTGACGTCGAGGAGGAACACGATCTGCTCCCGCATCGTCTCGGGGCCGCCCAGCGTGCGCCGCACGACGGCCTCGTCGATCACCGCCCAGAGCGTGAGGCCGCTGTCCAGCCGCCTCTGCCGGGCCATGCGCAGCGCCACCCGGCGGTCGAGCTCCGACCGCGCGGCCTTCTCGTGGGCCAGTTCGATGACCGCTCTGGCGTAGGCGGGGGTCTGGAGCAGCCCGGGAACGAACTGGTTCTCGTAGGTGCGGATGCTGGAGGCGGCGCCCTCCAGACCGATGTAGACCTCGAACCATGACGGCAGCAGGTCGCCGTACTTGTGCCACCAGCCGGGGGCGTTGGCCTGCTTGGCCAGGGCGAGCAGCGGCTCGCGCTCGGCGGGGTCGGTGACGCCGTAGAGGGTGAGCAGATCGGCCACGTCGCGCTGCTTGAAGCTGACCTGGCCGAGCTCCAGCCGGCTGATCTTGGCGTGGGATGCGCGAATCGAGTACCCCGCGTCCTCGCGCGAGATACCCTTCTCCGTGCGGAGCCTGCGGAGTTGGGTGCCGAGCAGGATTCGCAGCACCGTCGGGCTTCCGGGGGAATGGCTGAGCAGCCTTCCCTCCGCGCTCTGTGCGCTCACGCACCGCTCCTAGATCATCTGCACGTGCAGATGCGATTCGCATCCGTAAACTACGAAAAGTCTTGCATCGGTAAGCACTCCCCGTAAAGATGGGCATTGGATCACCAGACCGCGCTTCGGGGGCCTGAATGACGACTTTCGACGCTCGGCCGCAAGCCGCCATCGGTTCCCGGCCTCCAGGATGGCTCTCGTCCGTCCTGGTAGACGGTCATGCCGGTGAGTGCGACGCCGTCTTCCCCTTCCGCCAGCGACTCGAGCCCTCGTGCGTGGCGACCGCCCGGCGCTTCGTCGACCAGACGCTCGCCGCGTGGGGCGTGATGGAGGTGGCCTTCGACGCGCAGCTCGTGGTCTCGGAGCTGGTGACCAACGCCATGCGGCACGGCGGCGGGGTGGCACAGCTGCGCCTGCTGTCTCATGGCGCGGAGCTCGCCTGCGTGGTGGCGGACCACAGCCACACCGTGCCGGTGGCCGCCGCGCCCGACGTGTTCTCGGAGTTCGGGCGAGGGCTGCGGCTGGTGGACGCCCTCTGCTCCGCCTGGGGCTGGCTCTCCCCCAGTGGCTCGCGCAAGCTCGTCTGGGCCGTCCTCGTCGGCTGACCGTGCCTCCCGCCGCTCATCGGCGTACGCCATTCACCGTGATCCCGCCTCGCGGAGCAGCTCGAGTACATCGTCGTCGCTGAGCTGGTCGAAGCGCTCGTACCACTGGCCGACCGCCATGAAGTCGACCGGCGCCAGCAGCACGACCACCTCGTCGGCCTCCTTCCGCAGGGACCTGACGGTGTCGCGCGCACCGACCGGCACGGCCAGCGTCACCTTGTCGGGCTTGGCCGTGCCGACCGCCCTGAGCGCGGCCCGCGCGGTGCCGCCGGTCGCCAGGCCGTCGTCCACCACGATCACTTCGCGTCCCTCCAGCGGGGGCAGCGGGCGGTCACCCCGGTAGACGCTCACCCGGCGGGCCAGCTCGCGCCGCTCCTGCTCGACCACGTCCGCGACGGACTCGGGGGTCAGGCCGAGCCGGCGCAGCAGCATCAGGTCGAACACGGGCTCGCCGCCCTCGGCCACCGCGCCGACGCCCAGCTCGGGCTGCCCCGGATAGCCGATCTTCCTGGTCACGAGCACGTCGAGCACGGCGCCCAGCCGGCGCGCGATGGGCTCGGCCACCGCCACCCCGCCGCGGGGCAGCGCGAGCACCACGGGGTCGTGGGCGTCCCGCAGCCGTTCAGCGAGCAGCGCACCAGCCTCTGCCCGGTCTGCGAAAAGCATCATGACTTCTGCCTACCCGCCGACGCCGTCTCCTCGCCTTCGCACGCCCGCCCCGGGGCGACGAACGGCCGCCCCGGCGTGGACCGGCGGCGCGAGGCGCGCGGCCCGGCCGCGCGGGCCGCGCGAGCCCGTGAGGCCGCACAGGCCCGCGAGCCGCACGGGCCCGCAAGTCGGCACAGACCGCAAGTCGGCACGGACCCGCAAGTCAGCACAGACCGCAAGTCGGCACGGACCCGCAAGTCAGCACGGACCCGCAAGTCAGCACGGACCCGCAAGTCGGCCGGGCGGCGAGGAGCGGGCGGTCAGGGCCGGTTGCGGCCCGAGCGGCGCATCTCCTTCGTGATGACCTTCCACTTGTTCTGCTGCTCCTTACGGAGCCGCGCGTCGGTCCTGGCCGCCATCCACGCCGCCTCCCGCTGCAGCTTGCGCCAGCTCTCCAGGCGCCGCTCCGGCAGCTCGCCGCTGTCCAGGGCGGCCAGCACCGCGCACCCGGGCTCTCCCGAGTGGCCGCAGTCGCCGAACCTGCACTGCTCCGCGAGCGCCTCGATGTCGGCGAAGACGAGGTCGACGCCCTCGCCGATGTCGTAGAGGCCTATCCTGCGGATGCCCGGCGTGTCGATGATCAGCCCGCCGCCGGGCAGCGGGAACAGCTCTCTGTGCACGGTGGTGTGCCGGCCGCGCCCGTCGGCGGCGCGCACCTGCTGGGTCTCCATGACGGGCTCCCCGGCCAGGGCGTTGACCAGGGTGGACTTGCCGGCGCCCGACGGGCCGAGGATGACGGCCGTACGGGAGCCCTGGAGGTAGTCGCCGGCCAGCCGCACGCCGTCGCCGCTCAGCGAGGAGACGGCGTGCACGTCGACGCCGGGCGCGGCCACCCGCACGTCGGCGAGCAACTGGTCGAGGCCCTGCTCGAACAGGTCGGACTTGGTGATGAGCACGACGGGCGTGCCCCCGGACTCCCAGGCCAGGGCGACGAGCCGCTCGATGCGGCCCAGGTCGGCGAAATCGGTGGAGTGCATGGACGGCTCGGCCACGAAGACGACGTCGACGTTGGCCGCGAGCACCTGGCCCTGGCCGTCGCCTGACAGGCCGCCGACCGAGGTGCGGCCGACGCCTCCCCGGATGAACGCGGTCGTCCTCGGCAGGACCTCGTCGAGCTCGTAGCGGCCCTCGTGGAGCCAGGACAGCGCGACCCAGTCGCCGACGCACGGCAGCGCCACCGGGTCGGTGGCGGCCGCCCTGCGCACGTGAGCGGCGTATTTGGCGTGATGCTGGCCGTCGGCCGCGATCACTTCGGCGGCGCCGCGATCGACGCGGGCGACGCGGGCGGGAACGGTGCCGGCGGGCAGCTCGGCGGCGCGCGAATCGCTCCAGCCGAGCAGGGAAAGATCGTATGACAACGTGGTGAGCCTTTGATGCGAGAAGGAACCGGGCAGCTCAGACGAGGGCCCGGAGGTGGACGGACAGCATGTCGCTCGGAACGACCCGCATAAGTCCTCACCTCCCCGATCGGTTGCTGCTGCGACTCTACGCACCCGGCCCCGACGTGCGCAATCGCATTAAGTATCGCGTTCCGTTGAACCGTGCCAGGGGGACCGGCCGTACCACCTGCCGACGGACGCGAGAAAGGGGAATGATGCGGATCAGCACGTATCCCCCGCCCTCGGCCGACGGGGCCCTCCCGATGGGCAGGCCGCGCTTACGACACTGGCTCCGGCGGGTGCGACCGGATGACGCGGTGCTCGACGACGCGGTGCCGGACGACGAGGTGGTCGTGTCCGCGCTCTACCGGGAATATCACAGGCCGCTGCTGGCCTTCGTGATCAGGCTCACGGCCGGCGATCGGCAGTGGGCGGAAGACGTGGTGCAGGAGACCATGATCCGTGCCTGGCGCAGTGCGGAGCGGCTCGACCCTGACGCGGTCTCGCTCATGCCCTGGCTCGCCACGGTCGCCAGACGTATCGTGATCGATGACCGGCGGCGCAGGGACGCCCGCCCGCAGGAGTCGGGCGACGGTCAGCTGGAGAGCATGTCCGTGCCCGACGAGATGGAGGGACTGCTGCGCCAGGTGGTCGTGTCGGAGGCGCTGAAGGCGCTGTCGCCGGCACATCGCGAGATCCTCAACGAGACGATCCTGCGGGATCGCTCGGTCAACGACGCCGCGCAGGCGCTCGGCATCCCGGTGGGCACCGTGAAGTCCCGCGTCTACTACGCCGTGCGCGCGCTGCGGATCGCGCTGGAGGAGCGGGGGGTGACGGCATGACCTCCCGCGTCGAGCACACCGACGTCGGCGCCTACGCCCTCGGCCTCCTGGAGGAGGACGACCGTTTCGCCTTCGAGGCCCACCTTCTCGGGTGTCCCGCCTGCCGGTCCGAGCTGGCTGACCTGGCCGGCGTGGCGAGCGTGCTGCACGGCATCGGCCCCCTTCCCGAGGACCCCCGCCCGCCGTCCTCCGGCGACCTCACAGGGCAGGGCGACGTGGTCGGCCGCCTCCGGCGCAGGAAGGCGGCCCACAGGCGGCAGCGCAAAGGGACGTTCGCCGCCGGGATGGCGGCGGCCGTCACGCTGGTCGCCGGCGGGCTGACCATCGGCACGCAGCTCAGCGCGGGCGAACCACCGGTCGCGCAGGGTGAGGCGGGGAACATGGGCCCGGCCGAGCAGTTCTTCGCCGGCGGCACCCCCATCGAGGGCAAAGGCGTCGACGGGGTGACCGGCGGGCTGGTCGTGGAGTCCAAGGCCTGGGGCACCCACGCGGCGCTCAAACTGGCCGGGGTCAAAGGGCCGCTGGAATGCGAGCTGATCTCGGTCGGCAAGAAGGGAGAGCGGCGGGTGATGACCGGATGGTCCGTACCTCCAGCCGGGTACGGAGTTCCGGGCTCGCCCGACCCCCTCTACATGCACGGCGGCAGTGCCACGCCGCTGAAGGACGTCGACCGCTTCGAGGTGGTCACCTCGACCGGCAGGAAACTGCTCACCATCGAGGCCTGACCATCGCCGTCGCGGGCGGGGCACTCCGGCCCGCCCCGCCCGCCCGGCGCCCCGCCGCACCCGGAGCCCGTGCGGCGGGGCGCCACGTCACGTCAGAGCGGCCACGTCCGACACCGGGAACAGGCAGGCCGCGGTGTGACCGGGGCTCTCCTGGGGCGCCAGCGGCGGGCGGGTGGCCGAGCACTCCGCGCGGGCGGCCGGGCAGCGGGTGTGGAAGCTGCACCCGGACGGCGGATCGGCGGGCGACGGCGGGTCGCCCTTGAGCACGATGCGCCGCCGCGTCCGCTCCACCTTCGGGTCGGCCACGGGCGCGGCCGACAGCAGGCTGTGCGTGTACGGGTGGCGCGGCGCCGTGAACAGCGTCTCCGTGCCGGCCAGCTCGACGATCCTGCCGAGGTTCATGACGGCGACGCGGGTGGCGATCTGCCGCATGATCGACAGGTCGTGGGAGACGAACAGGTACGTCAGCCCGCGCTCGGCCTGCAGCCGCTTCATCAGGTTGATGATCTGGGCCTGGATGGAGACGTCGAGCGCGCTGACCGGCTCGTCGCAGATGACCAGCTTCGGCTCCAGTGCCAGGGCGCGGGCGATGCCGATCCGCTGCCGCTGGCCGCCGGAGAACTCGTGCGGGAAGCGGTCCTGGCTGCCCGCCTCCAGCCCGACGGCGTCGAGCAGCTCGGCGACGCGCTCGCGGGCGGCGGCCGAGCGGCGGCGCACCCGGCCGTGGGTGACCAGCGGCTCGGCGACGATCTCGCCGACGCGCATGCGGGGGTTCAGGCTGGCGTACGGGTCCTGCAGCACGACCTGCATGTCCTCGCGCACCGCCAGCAGCTCCTTTTGGCGCAGGCCGAGGAGTTCCCTGCCGTCGAACCAGATCTCGCCGCCGCTGGCCTCGACCAGCCGCAGGATGAGCCGGGTCAGCGTGGTCTTGCCGCAGCCGGACTCGCCCACCAGGCCGAGCGTCTCGCCCGGGTGCACGTCGAAGGACACGTCGTCCACGGCGACCACCTTCGAGCTGAACTCCTTGCGCACGTGGCGCAGCGACAGCAGCGGCTCGGCCATCTACGGGCTCCCTTCGAGCAGGCAGGCGGCGCTGTGCCCCGGCGCGCGTTCCAGCAGCGGCGGCACCTGGGTGGCGCACTCGGGCATGGCCAGCGCGCAGCGGGGGTGGAAGGCGCATCCGCCGGGCGGCGCGAACAGGTTGGGCGGGCTGCCGGGGATCGGGTCGAGCGGCGCGCCGCCCGGCACGTCCGAGCGGGGCATGGAGCGCAGCAGCGCCTTCGTGTACGGCATGCGCGGCCCGTCGAAGACGTCGTCCACGGCGGCCAGCTCGACCGGGCGGCCGCCGTACATGACCAGGACCTGGTCCGCGGAGCGGGCCACCACGCCGAGGTCGTGCGTGATGAGCACGATGGCCATGCCGAACCGTTCCTGGAGCGCCGCGAGCAGCTCCATGATCTGGGCCTGGACCGTGACGTCGAGGGCGGTCGTCGGCTCGTCGGCGATGAGGATCTTGGGGCGGCAGGCGAGCGCGATCGCGATCATGACGCGCTGGCGCATGCCGCCGGAGAACTGGTGCGGGTACTCCCCCGCCCGCTGCTCGGGGTGGGGGATGCCGACCTCGCGCAGCGCCTCCACGGCCTGGGCCCGGGCCTCGGAGCGGGACAGGCCCTGGTGCAGGCGGAGCGACTCGGCGATCTGCGCGCCCACGGTCTTGAGCGGGTTGAGGCTGGTCATGGGGTCCTGGAACACCATGGCGATCTCGTTGCCGCGGATCCTGCGCATCTCCCGCTCGGGCAGCCTGAGCAGGTCACGGCCGCCCGCGAGGATCTCGCCGCCGGTGTAGTGGCAGGGAGGCGTGGGGTGCAGGCGCAGGATCGACAGGGCGGTCGCGGTCTTGCCGCTGCCCGACTCGCCGACCACGGCCAGCGTCTGGCCGGCCTCGACCGACAGTGACACCCCGTTGACCGGTTTGACCGTGCCCGCGTCCAGGCGGAACTCCACGTGCAGGTCGTTGATCTCCAGCAGGCTCACCCGATGCCTCCCCGGAAGATCCGCAGCAGCTCGGCGGGGTCGGCCTCCACCGTCCCCTGGGGCGGGCGCGCGGCCTGGGCGAGGGCGCTCGGCTGCTTGAGCGCGCCCCCGGTGACCACGCTGACCACGGTGTCGCCCTCGGACACCCAGCCCTGGGCGCGGGCGCGCAGCAGCGCGGCGGTGGAGGCCGCGGCGGACGGCTCGGCCGAGACCCCCTCCTCGCCGAGCAGCCGCATCGCCTCGAACAGGTCGTTGTCGTCGACGGCGACGACCCGGCCGCCGGAGTCGTAGACGGCGCGCAGCACCCGCGAGCCGCCCTGGATGGGGGCGTCGCCGGCGATGCTCTGGGCGACGGTCTTGTTCGCGTCGCCGTGGCGGCCGGCGACCGTCTTGCCCTCCGCGAAGGCGCGGACGAGCGGCGCGGAGGCGGCCGGCTGCACGCCCACCATCTTCGGCAGCCGGTCGATGAGCCCGAGCCGCTTCAGCTCGCGAAAGCCCTTCCAGGCGCCGTAGAGCCCGCCGCCGGTGCCGACCGGGTGCACCATCACGTCGGGCGCCCGCCAGCCGAGCGCCTCGCAGATCTCGTACGCGTACGTCTTCATGCCCTCGTGGCGCACGGGGTTGATGAAGTTGACGAAGCAGTAGAACCCGGCCTCCGACAGGGCGCTCACCCCGGCGAAGATCTCCAGGCTGGAGCGGTAGCGCAGGCGCAGCACGCGGGCCCCGCTGAGGCTGATGGCCGCGATCTTGGACTCGTTGGCGACGTCCTCGACCAGGACCGTGGCCTCGATGCCGGCCCTGGCCGCGTAGGCGGCGAACGACGCGCCGGCGTTGCCCGAGCTGTAGGTGAACGCCTGCCGCACGCCCAGCGCCCTGGCGAAGCCGACGGCGACGGAGAACCCCCTGTCCTTGAAGCTGCCGGTGGGCATGAGCGTGTCGTTCTTGATCAGCAGGCCGGGCAGGCCGATGTGGCGGCCCAGCCGCCTGGTTCGCATCAGCGGGGTGTCGCCCTCGCCGAGGTGGAGGGGTTCGGCGTGCTCGGGCAGCGGGAGCAGATCCGACCAGCGCCACAACCCCAGGTGGCGGCGGCTCGCCGCGCTGTCCAGAATGTCCTGCGGCTTGGCGGGGCCGAGATCGTACTCGATCTCCAGCAGGCCGCCGCAGGCCTCGCAGAGCAGGGCGGGGGTCTTCAGCGGGAAGGTGGCGTGGCAGTCGTCGCACCTGTAGTGCGTGGCGAGGTTCATCGGGTGTATGCCTTCGGGTCGGCGACGTCGCGGAGGAGGTCGCCGGTGACGTTGATCGCGAGTGTTGTCATCATGATGGCAGCGCCGCTGAAGACCGCGATCCACCAGGCGCTGCGCAGATAGAGCTGGCCGTCGGCCAGCAGGCTGCCCCACGTGGGCACGCTGGGCGGCACGCCGAGCCCCAGATAGCTGAGCGACGCCTCCGCGACGATCATCGCCGCCACCTGGAGGGTGCCGATGGTGGCCAGAGGGGCGACGATGTTGGGCACGAGGTGGCGGACCATGATCTGCGGCCCGGTGTCGCCGATGGCCCTGGCCGCGGTGACGAACTCGCGTTCACGCAGGGAGAGCACCTCGGCGCGGACCACACGGGCGTACGACACCCAGCCGGTCAGGCCGAGCACGAGGATCATGAAGAACAGGCTCGGGCCGAGCACCGCGATGATGGCCAGCGCCAGCAGGATCGACGGGAACGCGAGCTGCACGTCGGCCAGGCGCATGAACACCTGCTCGCGCCAGCCGCGGTAGTAGCCGCTGACGACCCCGATCACGGCGCCGACCACGCCGGACAGCACGGTGGCGGCCAGGCCGACGAGGAGCGAGACGCGGGTGCCGTACATGATGCGGCTGAGCACGTCGCGGCCCAGCTTGTCGGTGCCCAGCAGGTAGCCGGGCTCGCTGCCGCTCATCCAGAACGGCGGGCGCAGCTTCAGCTCGAGGTTCTGCAGGTTCGGGTCGTGCGGGGAGATCAGCGGCGCGAACAGGCCGACGAACACGACGAGGACGATGACGCCCACGGCGACCTTGGCGGCGTGGTTGCGGCGCAGCGCGCGCAGGACTGCGGTCGGCATCAGCTCAACCTCACCCGGGGGTCCAGCAGGGCGTACGACAGGTCCACGATCAGGTTCACGACGACGAACACGGCCGCCAGGAACAACACCGTGGCCTGCATCAGCGGATAGTCGCGGTACGTGATCGCCTCCACGGTCAGCCGCCCGATGCCCGGCCAGGAGAACACCTGCTCGGTGAGGATGGCGCCGCCGAGCAGGCTGCCGACCTCCAGGCCGACGACGGTGACGACCGGCAGCGACGCGTTGCGCAGGCCGTGCGAGGTGACCGCCCTGAACCCGGACAGGCCCTTGGCCCTGGCGGTGCGGATGTAGTCCTCGCCGAGCACGTCGATCAGCGAGGACCGCAGCAGCCTGGCGATCATCGCGGCCGAGTAGAGGCCGAGCGTGACCGCGGGCAGCACCAGGTGGGCGGGCGAGCCGGTGCCCGAGGCGGGCAGCCATTGGAGGTTGACCGCGAAGATGAGGATGAGCAGGATGCCCACCCAGAACGCGGGGGTGGACTGGCCGACCAGCACCGAGGCCATGACGGAGGTGTCGGTCGCGCTGCCCCGCTTGACGGCCGCGACGATCCCGGCCGGGATCGACACGACCAGGGTGAACGCCAGGGCGGCCACGGCCAGGTCGACCGTGAGCGGCAGCCGTTCCATGATGACCTCGAACGCGGGGCGGTGGAAGAACACCGACTGGCCGAAGTCGAGGCTGAGCAGGCCCGTCATGTAGGAGACGTACTGCTCGGGCAGCGGCCGGTCGAAGCCGAGGCTCGCCCGCAGCGTGGCCTCCTGCTCGGCGGTGGCCTCCGGGGGCAACATCTGCTGCACGGGGTCGCCGGCCAGCCGGACGATGAAGAACGAGACGGTGGCCACGCAGAACAGCACGAGCAGGGTGTGGCCGATCCGCCGGACGACGAATCCGGTCATGAGGTCGCGAGCTTGGCGTTCGCCATCGCGAGGGTGCCGTTGGCGTTGCTCTTCCACTGCACCTTGTCGCTGACCGCGTACAGGATGCTCGCCTGATAGAGGTAGAGGAACGGCGACTCCTCGATCAGCATCTTCTGCAGCTCGGTGAACGCCTCCTGGCGCACCTCAGGGTCGACCGACTGCTCCTCCTTGTCGATGAGCGCGTCGGCCTTCGGGTTGTTCCAGCGGCTCTGGCGCCGGTCGTGCCGGACGAACGACTGCAGGTTGCTGGAGGCATCCATGGTCCAGCCGGAGTTACCGACGAAGTACATCGCGCCGAGCGCTTTGCGGTTGTCCGATACCAGGCGACCCTTGAACGTGGCCGGGTCGAGCAGCGACACCTCGGCCCTGACGCCGACCTTGGCCAGCTGCCCCGAGATGGCCTGGGCGATGTCCTTGTCGGCCGTGGAGGACGAGAGCTTGAGCGCGAACCCGTCCGGGTGCCCGGCCGCGGCGAGCAGGCTCTTGGCCTTGGCCACGTCGTGCTGGTACGGCTGGATCGCGGGGTCGAAGCCGAACGCCTGCTTGGGGATGAACGTCGGGGTGCGTTCCGCTGCGCCGTTGAGCACCGACGCGATGAGGGTGTCCACGTCGAGCGCGTGGTTGAGCGCCTGGCGCACCCGCTTGTCCTTCAGCGGGCCCTCTTCGGTGTCGAGCGAGACGAAGAACGTGCGCACGCCCGGCCTGGTGACGACCTTGAAGCCGGGGGCGTCGCCGAGCTGCTGCGCGGCGTCGGGGGTCAGGCCGGTCACGATGTCCACCTCGCCCGACTGGAGCGCGGCCAGCGACGACGACGGATCCGGCATGATCTTGAAGACGAGCTGCTCGACGGCGGGCTTGCCGTTCCAGTAGTCCGGATTGGCCTTGAGCGTGATCTGGCTGTCGCGCTGCCACTGCTCGAACGTGAACGGGCCGGTGCCGACCGGGTGCTCGGCGAAGGCCTTCTCGCCCTTCTCCTTGATGTGCTTCGGCGGCACGATCACGCCGCCGAACAGCGACAGCTTGGCCGGCAGGATCGGGTCCGGCTCCTTGGTGACCAGGTCGACCGTGTGCGTGTCGATCACCTTCGCGCCGGTGACCAGGCGCAGCTCGACGATGGGCGACTGGGTGTCCGGGTTGATCAGGCGCTCGATGCTGTACGCGACGGCGGCGGCGTCGCAGGGCTCGCCGTTGTGGAAGGTGACGTTCTTGCGCAGGTGGAAGCGCCAGGTCCGGTCGTCCTTGGACTCCCAGCGTTCGGCCAGGCCGCCGGAGAGCTTGTCGTCGGTGTCCCGGACGGTGAGCGTGTCGAAGATGTTGATCAGCACGTTCATGGAGGGCAGGTCGCCCTGCTTCTGCGGGTCGAGGGTGGTGGCGTCGGAGGCGAGGGAGACCCGCAGTGCGGTCCCGGCGCTTCCCTGCCCGCCGCCGGAGGGCTTCGTGCTGGCGCAGGCCCCGAGGGAAACCGTCGCCGCGGCCAGGCCGCCGATCTTGAACAGGTCCCGGCGGGCCAGCAACGCACGGTCGAACATAAGCCCCCGC
The DNA here is from genome assembly GCF_004348685.1 of Nonomuraea deserti. Classification (GTDB taxonomy): domain Bacteria; phylum Actinomycetota; class Actinomycetes; order Streptosporangiales; family Streptosporangiaceae; genus Nonomuraea; species Nonomuraea deserti. The sequence continues at coordinate 43,356 of NZ_SMKO01000023.1, forward strand.
CTCCCTTTCTTGCGTTTCACATGGTGAAATGGCGTATCACGTGGTTGAATATGACCCGTTTCGGTTATGTCAGTCAACCCTTTTGGGACAGTCACCATGAATTCGGTGGAGAAGACGCTCGTCGTCTTAGGAGCCCTGGCCGGCCACGATCAACCCCGCCGCCTGGCGGACATCGCCCAGCGGACCGGCATCAACAAGACGACCGTGCACCGGATCCTGCAGATCTTCATCGCCCAGGGGTACGCCGTCTCGCACGGCGACGGCACGTACGCGTCGGGGCCCGCCATCCTCGCGCTGGCCGGGGCGGCGCTCACCGACCGGGACATGACGACCCTCGTACGGCCGATCCTGGAGAACCTGCAGCGCAACACCTCGCACACCGTGCACTTCGCGATCCGCAGCGGCTCCTCGGCCGTCTACCTGGCCAAGGTCGAGTCGCAGCAGCCGTACCGGATGGCCTCGCGCGTCGGGACGCAGATCCCGCTGCACTGCACCGCGATCGGCAAGGCGATCCTCGCCCACCTGCCGGAGGAGGAGGTGCGCGCGGTGCTGGCGGCGACCGCGCCGCTGATCAGCAACACGCCCGCCACGATCACGGACCCCGGCCTGCTCATGGCCGAGCTGGAGGCGGTGCGGCAGCGCGGGTACGCGGTCGACGACGAGGAGAACGAGCCCAACGTGCGATGCGTCGGAGCGGTGGTGCACGACGCGGCGGGGACGGCGGTGGGCGCGGTCAGCGTGGCGGGACTGACGCTCAATCTGAACGAGAACGATGTGCCGCTGCTCGGACCGCTGGTGGTGGCCGCCGCCGCCCGGGTCTCCGCGGCGCTGGGGAGGAACGTATGACAGCCGGCCGTATTCTGGCCAGGGCCCGCGACAAGGGCGAGTTCTCGGGCGCCGCCTGGGCCTACGGCACGTCCGCGGGGCCGGTGGGGCGAGACACGCTCGGCACGCTGCGCTGGGACGGCGCCCCGGTGGGCGACGACACGCTGTGGGACCTCGCCTCGCTCACCAAACCGATCGTCGGGCTCGCGGTGATGGCGCTGGTGGAGACGGGCGAGCTCACCCTGGACGACACCGTCGTGTCCCACCTGCCCGGCTACGCCGGCACGGACAAGGCCTCCGTCACCGTGTTCGAGCTGCTCACCCACACCTCGCGCATCCCCGGCCGGCAGCCGCTCTACCGCCGCTGCCCCACCCGGGAGGACCTGCTCGACGCGCTCATCCGCCTGCCGCTGCGCGAGCGGCCGGGCGTCGAGTACAGCTCCCAGGGTTTCATGATTCTCGGCCTGGTCGCGGAGAGCGCCGCCGGGGTGCCGCTCGACCAGCTCGTACGCGAGCGCGTCACCACTCCCCTGGGCATGGACGGCACCCGCTTCCTGCTTCCCGAGCACGACCGGGCCCGGGCGGCGGCCACCGAGGACTGCCCGTGGCGGGGCCGCATCGTGCAGGGCACCGTGCACGACGAGAACGCCGAGGTGCTCGGAGGCGTCGCCGGCCACGCGGGCATGTTCGGCACCCTGGACGACCTGGCCAGGCTGGGCCGGGCGCTGTGCAGGGGCGGCGACGGCGTCATCGCGCCGCGCACGCTGGCCGTCATGACCGGCACCAGGACCGGCGGCAGGGCGCTGGCCTGGCAGGGCCACGAACCGCACCTGAGCAGCGGCGGCGACCTGCTCACCGCGTCGGCCTACGGGCACAACGGGTTCACGGGGACGAGCCTGTGGGTGGATCCCGACCTGGACTTCTACGCCGTGCTGCTGACCAACCGCGTGCATCCGAGCCGGGCGTCGGACGGGATCGCCCGCATCCGCCGCACGTTCCACAACGCCGCCGTCACGAGGGCGCTGGCATGAGCGGCGACGTACGCCTTCCCGCCGCCCTCGACACACCCCTGCGCGTGCTCGCGCCGCCGCCCTCCGCCGGCGGGACCGGCCGCCTGTCGCTGGTGGACGGGCGGGCCCGCCTGACGCTGGCGGACGGGCGGGCCCGCCGGACACGACCGGAGCGCGGCAACGAGGCAACTACACCGGCGGGCCCTGGTGGCGAGCTCTGCATCGGTCCCGGCTGGGTGGACCTGCACGCCCACGTCTACGACGCGATGACGCAGATAAGCGTGCCGCCCGACCGGGCCGGCCTGGACGCGGGCGTGCACGTGGTCGCCGACGCGGGCAGCGCGGGCCAGGCCACCATCGACGGTCTCGTCCGCTACGTCGTCCCGGCGGCCAGGACGCAGGTGCGCGCCTGGCTCAACATCGGCTCCCACGGCCTGGTCCACCTGCGCGAGACGGCCGACCCGGCGTTCATCGACGTGGACGCCACGCTCGCCGCCATCGACCGGCACCGCGACGTCGTGTGCGGGGTGAAGGTGCGCTCCAGCGGCGCGATCGTCGGCGCGATGGGCCTGCAGCCGCTCCAGCTCGGCCGCCTGGTGGCCAGGGAGGCGGGCCTGCCGCTGCTGGTGCACGTGGGCGAGGCCCCGCCGCTGATCGGCGACGTGCTCGACCTCCTGGACGCCGGAGACGTCGTCACCCACTGCTACCACGGCAAGACCGGCGCCCCGTGGCTCGCCGGCGGCGCCCCGGCTCCTGCCCTGGCCCGCGCCCTCGATCGCGGCGTGCTGCTGGACGTGGGGCACGGCGCGGCCAGCTTCAGCTTCGGTGTGGCCGCCCGCGCGGTCGCGGCCGGCTTCCCGCCGCACACGATCAGCACCGACGTCCACGTACGCAACATCGCCGGCCCGGTGCACGACCTGGCCACCACGCTCACCAAGCTGCTGCACTGCGGCATGGGGCTGGAACGGGCGATCGAGGCGGTCACGGCCACGCCACGCCGCGTCCTGCGCATGGAGCAGCCATGGCTCGGCGACGACGGCACGATCCGCCACGCCACGATCTTCCGCCTGGCCGGCGCCGCTCCCCCGGGCCGCGCCTACGTGGACGCGTGCGGCGACACCGCGCGCCCGGACCGCCACGTAATTCCGGTCGCCACCGTAGGGGAGGGTGTCCTGGCCGAGCTGTGACCGCACCGCGTGCGCGCCCGGCGGCCGTGACGGGACCGGTCCCGGTGGGGAGCTGAGACGGTGAGCGCGTTCCTGATGTGCGCGGGAAGGGGCTCGATGGATGCTCAGATGTCGGAGCGTATGCCGACAAGCGTGGTGCTCTCCTTCGTGGGGGTCTGGTTCCAGGTCATCGCGGGCGTGTTCGGCGCCTTCGTGATGCTGTCGCTGCTCAGCGGCCGGCTCGACCACGGCCAGGAGGTGCAGAACGCGGGCCTGGTACGCGGCCTCGTCCTTTTCTCCCTCGTCGTGACGGCCGTCCTCGCCGTCTCGGGGTTCCTCGCGTCGAAGCGGTATCGCTGGACCCGCATCGTCATCCTGGCCGCGGAGGCCGTGGCCGTGCTGGACTCCTTGATCGGGCTCGTCAGCGGAGGCGGGATCCCCATGCTCGTCAAGCTCGTGCTCGCCCTCACGATCGGCGCCGTCCTGCTGACCGACAAGGGGCTCGACTGGTTCGACCGGTGAACCGGGGCGCCCCCCTGACCACGTCCATGGTCAAGGGGGCGCCGTAACGGCGGCCCGCCCCTGCGGGTCAGCGGGCGTCACCCTGGAGTCCCTCAGCGGGTGCGGCGGTCGGCGTGCCGCCGGCACCGCCGTAACGGACGGATCTTCGCAGACCAGGGCGAGCGCCCGCTGTGCTCTGCCGTGACGGACGGATCCTTAGAGGCCGGGCGCGGGGAACTGCGCGGTGAGCTCGCTCACCTCGTGGTGGACGCGCGTGATGACGTCGTCGGCGTCGCCCTTGGCGAGGGCGGTGACGACCTCGTCCATCCAGGCGCCGATCTGCCGCATCTCCGCCTCGCCCATGCCGCGCGAGGTGACCGACGGCGTGCCGATGCGGATGCCCGACGGGTCGAACGGCTTGCGCGTGTCGAACGGCACCGTGTTGTAGTTGGTCTCCAGGCCCGCGCGGTCGAGCGCCTGCGCGGCCGGCTTGCCACCGATGCCCTTGGGCGTGAGGTCGAGCAGGATCAGGTGGTTGTCGGTGCCGCCGGAGACGAGGTCGAAGCCGCGCGAGGCGAGCTCGTCGGCCAGGGCCTTGGCGTTGGCGACGATCTGGTGGGCGTAGTCGCGGAAGGCCGGCTGGGCGGCCTCGTGCAGCGCGACGGCGATGGCGGCCGTGGTGTGGTTGTGCGGGCCGCCCTGCAGGCCGGGGAAGACGGCCTTGTTGAGCGCCTTGGCGTGCTCTTCCGAGTCGGCCATGAGCATGGCGCCGCGCGGGCCGCGCAGCGTCTTGTGCGTGGTCGTGGAGATCACGTCGGCGTGGCCGGCCGGCGACGGGTGCGCGCCGCCCGCGACCAGGCCCGCGATGTGGGCGATGTCGGCGGCCAGCACGGCGCCGACCTCGCGGGCGATCGAGGCGAAGCCCTCGAAGTCGATCGTGCGCGGGATCGCGGTGCCGCCGCAGAAGATGAGCTTCGGCCGGTGCTCCAGGGCGAGCTGCCGCACCTCGTCGAGGTCGATGCGGCCGGTGTCCTTGCGCACGCCGTAGCGGACCGGGTTGAACCACTTGCCGGTGGCCGAGACGGACCAGCCGTGGGTGAGGTGGCCGCCGAACGGCAGGCCCATGCCCATCACGGTGTCGCCGGGCTGCAGGAACGCCATGTAGACGGCGAGGTTGGCGGGCGAGCCGGAGTAGGGCTGGACGTTGGCGTGGCCGACGCCGAAGACCGCCTTGGCGCGCTCGATGGCGAGGGTCTCGATCTGGTCGATGACCTGCTGGCCCTCGTAGTAGCGCTTGCCTGCGTAGCCTTCGCTGTACTTGTTCGTCAGGACGGTGCCGGTGGCCTCGAGCACGGCCTTGGACACGTAGTTTTCGGACGCGATGAGCTTGACGGTGTCGGCCTGCCGCCGCTCCTCCGCCTTGATGAGCTCGGCGAGCTGCGGGTCGACGCTAGAGAGAGAACTCATGATTCTCCTGTCATCATTGACAATCTGCGAAGACCCAGGCGCACGGCCTCCGCTCCTTTCGCTCCCCGGTGGTCGTTCCCACCCAATGCGCCAGTCGCGTCTCGTCCTAGACGATAGCGGAAGCGGCCGGATGGCGGATCACGCGTTGCTCGCCCGGCCCATGCCCGGCCAGAGCCGGTCGACCTCGGCGTTCAGGATGGCGCCGATGAGCACGGCCAGCGCGGTGATGTACAACCACAGCAGCAGGGCGATGGGCGCGGCCAGGGAGCCGTAGACGGAGACGGGCGAGAACCACGCGGCCAGCACGGACCTCAGCACCGCCGCGCAGACGATCCACAGGAACAACGCCAGGATCGCGCCGGGCAGCTCGCGGTACCACTTCGTGCGCACCGGCACGCTCACGTGGTAGAGCACGGTCAGGAACAGCACCGAGCCGACGATCACGACCGGCCAGTAGAGCAGATCGATGAGGATGCCGTATTCGCCGGGCAGGGTGTCTCTCAGCAACGTGGGGCCGATGACCAGGATCGGCATGACGATGATGCCGATGACCAGGCCCACGATGTAGAGGCCGAACGACATCAGCCTGGTGCGGATGATGCCGCGCTCCTCGCCCAGCCCGTAGGCGACGGAGATGAGGTCGACGTAGACGTAGAGGGCCCTGGAGCCGGACCACAGGGACAGCAGGAAACCGAGCGAGATGATCGACACCTTGCCGGCGTCGTCGCTGAGCACGTCGGTGATCAGCGGGTTGACGACCTTGGTGACGGCGTCGTCGGTGAAAAGCAGTCCGGCCTGTGCGATCACCCAGGTCTTGACCTGGGTGACCACTCCCGGCCCCAGCCAGGTGCCGAGCTTGCCGATCACGCCGATCAGGCCCAGCACGAAAGGCGGCAGCGACAGCAGCGCGAAGAACGCCGCCTCACCCGCGAGCCCGGTCACCCGGTAGTTGACTCCGGCGTTGGTCGACGCACGGACGATCGCCCACGACTTGGTGTCGAGCACCCAGCTCAGCCTGGCCCGGGCATTGGAGGCGAGCCCCCTTTTCGGCCGGGAAGGCGCTTCGGTGGACGTCATGGCACCCAACGGTATTCGCAGTTACTCTTCGGCACAGCCTAGCCAATGGACACTGCCCATCAGCCCGCCGCCCTACCAAAGTGCCTGGTCGAAACCGTGGTGGCGGTTGCCCCCATTAGACGCCGCGCACCCCGCCCGTGGCTAGTCGTTGTCGACGATGCGCGCACCCAGCGGGAGGAGGGAGACGGGGATCAGCTTGATGTTCGCCACGCCCATCGGGATGCCGATGATGGAGATGAACAGCGGGATCGAGGTCACGACGTGGCCGATGGCCAGCCAGATGCCGGCGACCACGCACCAGATGATGTTGCCGAGCAACGAGAACACGCCCGCGTCAGGGTCGCGCACGACGGTCCTGCCGAACGGCCACAGCGCGTACGCGGCGATCCTGAACGAGGCGATGCCGAACGGAATCGTGATGATCAGGATGCAGCAGATGATCCCGGCCAGTGCGTAGCCCATGGCCAGCCAGATTCCGGCGAACACGAGCCAGATGACGTTCAGGAGTGTGCGCATGCTCACAGCATGTCACTGGTCCTGCCGTGCGCGTCATCCGGAATCGACCCTGACATCACCCCGAGACGGGCGCGCGGCCCCTTCCTGGAGGTCCCGCGAACGCCTGCGCGATCTCCATCCATTCCCTCGCCGGGTCCCCCGTCATCGCCAGCGCGGTGTCCGACAGGTGGATGCGCTGGGTGACGGCCAGGCAGAAGTCGAGCACCGGCCCGCGTACGACGCTCTCCGCGTCGTCCGGGCCCGCCGTCCATGTGGCGCCGTCCGGCATGGTGAGCTCCGCGCGCACCGGCTCGGCGGGAGGGGGCAGGCCGCGCACGGCGAAGCTGTACGGCCTGGCCCTGAAGCCGATGGAGGCCACGTGCCGGAGCCGGGCCGTGGGCGGCCTGGTGACGCCGAGCGCGTCGGCCACGTCCTGGCCGTGGGCCCACGTCTCCATCAGCCGCGCGGTGACGAAGGAGGCCGCCGACATGTCGGGCCCGTACCACGGCACCCGGTCGCGGGCGCCGAGCGTGGTGAACACCTCGATGCTGCGGGCCCGCGCCGTGCGGAACCAGGCGAGCAGGTCGGCGGGCGCTCTCCCGCGCGCCTCCAGCACCAGGTCGTCGACCCAGCGGTCGACCGGTCCATGACCTACCAGCGCGGCGCGGTGGCCGTCGGGGTCGGTGACCGCCCGGACGGCCGCGTCGTCGAACCAGGCCAGATGGCTCACCTGGTCGCGGATCGCCCACCCCTCGGCGGGCGTGGGGCGTTCCCAGTCGTCGCGCAGGGGCCGCAGCAGCGCCTCGAAGGACGCGGTCTCGGCACGCAGATCGTCGATCAACCCGGCCATGAGGTCCACGCGCGCCAGCCTAACCGGAACCACCTTCTGGGAGAATAATGCAGGTGTGATCTGCGACAGCTGCAAGGACAGACGCCACGACGACTGCCGCGGCGGCTCGTGGTGCGACTGCCAGCACCAGACCGCGGAGCAGGCCAAGGAGACGGAGCTGGACTGGCCGCGCCAGGGCTGAACGATCCCACACTCTGGACCCCTTCTTGGACATCCCGGACGGCCGGGGTATCTTCGTTGTATGCCAGCGGACCCCATGCTCGTCGGTCGACGCCACGTCGACCTCCTGCGTGTCCGCAGTGCCATCTGTTGCGACGCCCGCTAACCGCAATCTTTCTTTTGCCGCTGAGCGCGTCGCATTCCCTCCTGCACCCCTGCCCTCGATGACGAGGCGGGAGGACCATAGCGCGCGCCCATGAACCGAAGGACGCGCAATGAGCACTCCTGCCAGCCGCACTCCCGCCAGCCGCCATCACCGGCGCCCGCGCGGCGAAGGCCAGTGGGCTCTCGGTTACCGCGAGCCGCTCAACAAGAACGAAGAGAACAAGAAGAACGACGACGGGCTCAACGTCCGCCAGCGCATCATCGACGTCTACGCCAAGCGGGGCTTCGACTCCATCGACCCGGCCGACCTGCGCGGCCGCATGCGCTGGTACGGCCTCTACACCCAGCGCAGGCCCGGCGTCGACGGAGGAAAGACGGCGATTCTCGAGCCCGAGGAGCTCGACGACCGCTACTTCATGATGCGCGTGCGCATCGACGGCGGGCAGCTCGACCTGGCCCAGCTGCGCACGATCGCCGACATCTCCAACGAGTACGCCCGCGGCACCGCCGACCTGACCGACCGCCAGAACATCCAGCTCCACTGGATCGAGATCGAGTCGGTGCCGGACATCTGGGAGCGCCTGGAGGCCGTGGGCCTGTCCACCACGGAGGCCTGCGGCGACACCCCGCGGGTGATCCTCGGGTGCCCGCTGGCCGGCATCGACACCGGCGAGGTGCTGGACGCCACGGAGCAGATCCGTGAGCTGAAGGAGCGCGTCATCGGCAACCCGGCCTACTCCAACCTGCCGCGCAAGTTCAAGACGGCGCTGAGCGGCTGCCCCGCCCACTGCACGGTCCACGAGATCAACGACGTGGCGTTCGTCGGGGTGGTCAACGAGCGCGGCGAGGCCGGCTACGACCTGTGGGTCGGCGGCGGCCTGTCGACCAACCCGATGCTGGCCAAGCGGCTGGGCGTGTTCGTCCGGCCCGACCAGGTGGGCGACGTGCACGAGGGCGTCACCGGGATCTTCCGCGACTACGGCTACCGGCGGCTGCGGCACAGGGCCAGGCTCAAGTTCCTGGTCAACGACTGGGGCGTGGAGAAGTTCCGTGAGGTGCTGGAGCAGGAATACCTCAAGGAGCCGCTGCCCGACGGGCCCGCCCCCGAGCCGCCTCGCGGCAGCCGGCGCGACCACGTCGGCGTCTTCCCGCAGAAGGACGGCGCCTTCTACGTCGGCTTCGCGCCCAAGGTGGGCCGGGTCGACGGCGACAAGCTCCATCAGATCGCCGACATCGCCGAGCGGCACGGCTCCGGCCGCGTCCGCACGACGATCGAGCAGAAGATGGTCATCCTCGACGTCGCCCCTGACCAGGTCGACTCCCTCGTGGCCGAGCTGGAGGCCGCCGACCTGCGGGTCAGGCCGTCCACGTTCCGCCGCCAGACGATGGCCTGCACCGGCATCGAGTTCTGCAAGCTGGCCATCGTCGAGACCAAGACGGCGGCCGCCGACCTGATCGACGAGCTGGAGCGCCGGCTGCCGTCGTTCGACGAGCCGCTGACCATCAACGTCAACGGCTGCCCCAACGCGTGCGCCCGCACCCAGACCGCCGACATCGGCCTGAAGGGCCAGCTCGTGGTCGACGAGAACGGCGAGCAGGTCGAGGGCTTCCAGATCCACCTGGGCGGCTCGCTGGGCGTCGACTCCGGCTTCGGCCGCAAGGTCAGAGGGCTGAAGACCACCGCCAAGGCGCTGCCCGACTACGTCGCGCGGGTCGTGTCCCACTACGACGACCAGAAGAAGGAAGGCGAGTCGTTCGCCGACTGGGTGCAGCGAGCGGACGAGGCCGACCTGAAATGACCACACGAGCGGTTCCCTTCCACTGCCCGTACTGCGGCGACGAGGACCTCGAACCCTACGAGGGCGAGCTCGACGACGCCGGGCACGGCACGGGCGGCAGCTGGTACTGCCGGGCCTGCGCTCGTGCTTTCAAGCTGAAGTTTCTCGGGATCGGAGTGAGGATATGACGCTGGTCGACATCGAGGTCGTATTAAGAGATCAACGCGGCGCGCTCGACCTGCAGGACATCGTCGAGTCCGCCGCGACCGCCCTGGAGGGCGCCCCGGCTCGCGAGATCATCCGTTGGGCGGCGGCGACCTTCGGCGAGCGTCTGTGCCTGACCTCCTCCATGAGCGACGCGCTGCTCATCGACCTGGTGAGCCGGGTCAAACCAGGCGTTGACGTGTTGTTCATCGACACCGGCTACCACTTCGCCGAGACGATCGGCACGCGGGACGCCGTGCGGCAGGTCTATGACGTCAATGTGATCGACATCAAGCCGTCGCGGACGGTCGACGAGCAGGACCGCGACCTCGGCCCGCGCCTGTTCGGCCGCAACCCCGACCTCTGCTGCTACCTGCGCAAGGTGGAGCCGCTCAACCGGGCGCTGGAGCCGTACCTCGCGTGGATCTCCGGCATCCGCCGCGACGAGTCGCCGAGCCGGACGAACACCAAGGTCGTCGAGTGGGACGCCAAGCGGCAGATGGTCAAGGTCAACCCGATCGCCGCCTGGACGCAGGACGACGTCGACAACTACATCACCGACAACGGGGTGCTGATCAACCCGTTGCACTACGACAACTACCCCTCGATCGGCTGCGCGCCCTGCACGCGGCAGGTCGCGGAGGGCGAGGATCCGCGCAGCGGTCGCTGGGCGGGCCTGGGGAAGGTCGAATGCGGCATTCACCTGTGATCCCCGACAGGGGCTCCGTCCCGTTGGCAGGCGGGGCGGCCCCCGGCCGCGTGCCACTGGTGGCGGTGGCGCACGGGTCACGTGACCCGCGCGCCGCCGCCACCGTGGCCGCGCTGCTCGACCGGGTGCGCCTGGAGCGTCCCGACGTGCCCGTACGGGTGGCCTATCTCGACCACTGCGCCCCCACGCTCGGGCAGGCGCTGGACGGGCTGGACGAGGCCGTGGTGCTGCCGCTGCTGCTCACCGAGGCGTACCACAGCCGGGTCGACCTGCCCGCGGCGCTCAACGAGGTCAGGGCGCGCCATCCGCGCCTGCGCGTGCACTACGGCACCACGCTCGGGCCGCACCCGCTGCTGCCGGCCGCGCTAGAGCGGCGGCTGGCCGGGGCGGGCGTGCCCGCGGGCGACCCGGACACGGCGGTGGTGCTGGTGTCGGCCGGTTCGAGCGACGCCAGGGCCAACGCGGTGGTCTCGGGGATGGCCGGGCGGTGGCGGCGCTCCGGCTGGTGGTCGGTGTCGGCCGCCTACGCCTCCGCGGCCGATCCGTCGCCCGCCGAGGCGGTCTCCGCGCTGCTGCGCTCCGGCGCGCCGCGGGTGGTCGTCTCCCCCTACCTGCTGGCGCCCGGCTACTTCGCCGACAAGGTGCGGCAGGTCACGCTGGAGGCGGGCGCCGAGGTCGTGGCCGACGTGCTCGGGCCCGCACCCGAACTGGTCGGCGTGCTGCTCGAACGGTACGAAGCGGCCCAGCGGCGGCCGGTGCCCGTCGCCGGCTGAGCGCCCTCCGCCCCGTCGCGGCCCGACGGGGGTGATCCGTCGTGTGCCGAGCACCCTCCGCCCCGTCGCGGCCCTCCTGGGGCGGCGGTGGGGCGGCGGAATCAGTAGCCGCGGCCGAGGTCGCGGTTCATGTCGCGCACCTGCCTGTGCAGATCGCGCGTCTCGTCGCGCATCTGCCTGTGCAGCTCGCGGGTCTCGTGGCGGAGCTGCCTGCCCAGCTCGCGCCAGTCCTCCCCGTGCAACATCTGCCAGTGCTCCCGCCAGGCCGAGAACTTGCGCTTGAGCGGCTTCGCACGCGAGTCGCCGACCACCTTGACGTCGCCCATCACGGCGTACGCCTGCACGCGCACGACGGGCACGTTCGCTCCCTGCGCGCCCTCCAGGACGTCCACCTTCTTGTCGCCCATGATGGCCACGCCGTCGAGGTCCACGTTCACCCCGTCGGGCACGATGATCTTCACGTCGCCCATCACGGAGACGGCCGTGATGTCGACCGAGTTCGTACGCACCTCCGCCTCGCGCAGGTCGAGCACCACGTCCCCCATCACGGCGACCGCGCCGAGCTCCTGGTCGATCCGCCAGGTGCCGCGCCGCTTGGAGTCGCCCATGATGCCCACGAACCAGCGCCTCTTGCGTCCCGTGGGGGCCGGCGGGGCAGCCGCGGGCGCGCCGCCCGCGGGCAGGTCCTGGGTGAGCAGGGCCAGCTCGGCTTGCGTGGCCGCGGTGTACGCGGCTTCCGTGCGGTCGGTCAGCTCGGCGAGTGTGAGCCTGCCCTCCACCGAGGCGACACGGAGTTGTTCGACGACGGCCTCGCGCTCGGCGTCCGACGCGCGGACCTCACCCGGATCAGTCATACTCGCAACATATCGCGACTTGTCCGCCATCGCGCTCCACGGGAGGAAACTGTCTCGCCTCTGACCATGCGCGTTGCCGTGGAGTTTGAACCTCCGGAGGCCAGGACGCGTACCACGCCATGACACGGGGCCCTGGCATGGCCCGGGGCGCGGCCGGACCAGGCTAGGGTCCCTGTCATGCATGAGGAACAGCTCTACCGCGCGGCGTTGAACGGCGATTCCGAGACCGTGGGCAAGCTGCTGGCCGGCGGCGCCGACCCCAACACCCCCAGCGAGGGCGAGGAGGAGGGCCTGCCACTGTGCGCGGCCGCGGCCTGGGACCGCACCGAGGTGGCCACGACGCTGCTGACGGCCGGTGCCGAGGTCGACGGCAGGGAGACCGGCGGCTGGACGGCGCTGCTGTGGGCCGCCGCCAACGGGCACGCCGCCACCGTCAGGGTGCTGATCGAGGCGGGCGCCGAGGTCGACGCGACCAACGACGACGGCGACACCCCGCTGTCGCTGGCCGCCAGGCGCGGCGCGCTGGGCGTGGTGCAGGTGCTGCTGGAGGCGGGCGCCGACGCCGGGAAGTACGACGGCGACGGCGACACGCCGCTCGACATCGCGGCCGACTGGGTGGGCGTGCACCTGGAGAGCGCCCTGCTCGACCAGATCGAGCAGGAGGGCTGGGAACACACCGTGACCCGCCAGCACACCAAGGACGGCACCGAGCTGGTCACCGTGACCGGCCGCTCGCCCGACGGCACGCAGACGGAGCAGGTGCAGGCGCAGCGCGGCCACGCCGCCGTCGCGACCCTGCTGGAGGAGGCGACGGGCGTCCACGAGCCGGTCGACCGGCTCGTGGCGCGCGCCGTCGCGCACCGCGACCTCGACGAGGACGCCGAGACGTGGTGGATCGTCGCCGACGCGCTGGCCAAGCGCGGCGACGAGGAGACCTACGAGGCGCTGTCCCGGCTGTGCGTGAGCGAGGACGCCAGGGAGCGCGAGTTCGGCGTGGACGCCATCGCCCAGTTCGGCGTCACCGAGGACGAGAAGCCTTACGTCGACAGGACGCTGCCGCTGCTGCGGAAGATGGTCACCACGGAGGGCAACCCGCAGGTGCTGCGCTCGGTCCTGGCCGCGCTCGGCCATCAGGGCGATCCGAGGGCGCTCCCGTACGTGCTGGACATCCTCGCGCGTCCCGAGCACACGCGGACGATGACCGACGCGATCGCGCTGGCCGACGTGCTGCCGCCGGACCACCAGGAGGGCCTCGCGCTGCTCATCGAGATGACCCAGGACGACGACCCGGACATCCGCGACTGGGCCACGGCCGGGCTCGCGGGCCTGTCGGCCGACACGCCCGTCATCCGGGAGGCGCTGGCGGCCCGGCTCACCGACACGAACCTGCGTGCGGTGGCCGAGGCCACGCGCGGGCTCGCGACCCGCGGCGACGAGCGGGCGGCGCAGGGGGTAGAGCGGGTGCTGGCCGAGAGCGACGACGAATACGCCAGAGACCTCGTCACCCAGCCGCCGGCAGCCGAGTGAGCGTGGTCAGTCGCCGTTGAGCACGCGGGTCACCCATTCCAGGGTCCCCGTGCTCAGAGCCTCCTCCGCCAGGCGCTTCCCCGTCGTGGTCTTGATCGCGGCGAGCGAGCTGTCGATCCAGCCCTGCACGTTCTGGTGCCCCTGCTCCCGGTATTCGACCGCCTGGATGAGGCACTCCAGTTTGTCGGCGTCGCGTGCGCAGACGGCCTCGAGGCTCGCCTTCTCCTCGTACTCGGCCACCGCCTCGCCCACCATGTCCGCCACCTCCGCGGGCACGCCCCGCACCTGGTCGGCGGTGACGTCCTCGTTGGAGGCCGCCTTGAGGTAGCGCTTGCCGATGTAGGGGATGTCGGTGATGCGGGTCTCCTGCGTGTCATGGAACAGGCTCATGAACGCGGCCCGCTCGGCATCGGCGCCCTCCAGTTTGGCGATCATGCCCGCGATGACGGCGGCGCGGAACGAGTGCTCGGCGATGCTCTCGGGGTCGCGTACGCCCGCGACCAGCCATCCGGTCCTCTTGTAGCGCTTGAGCAGCCCGAACTCGTACAGCAGCCCGGCCAGGCCCGTCACGTCTCCCATCACGTCATCAGTCATGTGGCCCCCTCTCGTCGTGCGCGGCGGGCCGGTCCTGGATCGGGGCCGCCCGCCAAGGATTAATCAGGATGATGGAGTTCGACCAGATTCGCAACAACCTTTGGCTATATTTCACTCCGTGCCCGCATTAGGCGGCACATTCAGCGGATAAATAGACGAATGCCGCGGCTGACCATCCGGCCACGGCATTCGTCCTTTCCTCGGGAGGCGGTCACGATACCGCCCACCGCGGGCGCTACTGGTCGACCGGCCACCAGTCGAAGAAGTCGAACCCGCCCTCGTGGTCGTCGTGGTGCGGCCTGTCCGTCTTCGTCGGCGTCGGGGACGGCGTGGGCGTCGGCGTCGGCGTCGGCGTCACCACGACGATCCGCGGCCGTACCGGCTGGTGGTCATGGTGACGCTTGTGACGGAACTTGCGATGGTGATGGTGGTCGTCGTGGTGGTGGTGATGGTGACCGCCCCACCAGGGGCCCTTGGGCCAGCGGTTGCAGTGACGCTTGCACCCGAGCACCGGCTTCTCTCCTGCGACGACCCCGACCCCGGCCGGGACGACGGCAGCGCCTGCGCTCGCGCCGGCGATCCCCTGGCTCACGGGAAGGAGCATGACGCTGGCGGCCGCGCCGGCCAGAGCCACTGACATGATGCGCCTTTTTCTCGGCGCGCGCGGTTGCCGACTTTCAGTATTCACGTGCATTCTTTTCCGTTCATGGGTAGATCGACCCAGAAAATCCGGTACCCATCATGATCGAGTGTCCGGACAGAGGCAGACTTACCCAGGAACGGAATCTCGTTTAACCCCATGAACCCAAACAACGCGTCAAATCAAAGGACTCTGGAGGAGGAGTCGTTCAACAAGGTTTTCGCCGTTGTTTGCCCGCCGGAGGGCATGGCACGAGGGTGATCCAACGAGGCCCGCGGCCGCGTCCACCGGGACGAGCCCGGCTACGGGCCGGACAGAGCGGGTGCGGCGGTCAGGACGTCCCTGGCCAGGGCGAGGTCGCCGCCCAGTTCCGCCGGGAAGGCGGCCGGGTCTCCCCTGCCGCCGAGCAGGAAGCAGAACGCCACCACGTCCGCCGTGATGCTGACGTCGGGAGTGCCCGGGGTCGTCTCCTCCGCGCCCAGCGGGATGCGCCACTCGCCGCCGCCGTCGCCCGTCAAGGTCAGGTGCAGGGTGTGTCCCGCGCCGCCGTCCATCCCCGAGAAGAGCATCGTCCAGGGCAGCAGGCGGGCGCACAGGTCGGCGGTCGGGTGGATGTGCTCCGCGATCGGGTCGGGCAGGCGGACCCTGGCCGTCCTCGCGGCGTCGGCCGTGTGGATCCAGGTCTCCAGGCTCCGGCCGAGGACGTGGTCGCCCAGCCCTGTCTCCAGGCCGTCGAGGGTGGCCGCCGTCGCGGGATCCAGATCCGCCAGGTGCCGGCAGAGCGCGTCCGCCTGGGCGCGCCAGTCCCTTCGCGTCTGCTCGGGGCTGCGAGACCGCTCGTACGCCTGCAGATCACGGGTACGGGCCAGCGAGTCGGTCGTGTCGATGGGCGGTCCGAGCACGGGAGCGCCGACGGAGGCGGCCAGCAGGCCGTCCTTGGCGGCCAGGTGGGCGACGAGCTCCTGCAGGGTCCAGCCCTCGACGATCACGCGCGACCAGTCGTCGTCGGCCGCCTCGGCCAGCAGGGCGTCCATGGCGGCGACCCGGCCAGCGTACGGCTCCGCCCAGGCGGCGGTGGGCGCCGCGGGTCTGCGCCGGGCCCTCGCGCCGGCCAGGAGTTGGGGACGCAACGAGTGGGCCGGCACCGCCGGGTCCGCCATCAGCGCGTCCAGGTAAAGACGCTCGACGGGGTCCATCACACCTCTTCCTCCGCGAGCGCGTCCGCCAGGCGCCGTAACGCCAGCCGGATGCGCGATTTCGCCGTGCCCTCGGGCATGCCGAGTTCCTCGCCGACCTGCCGGTAGGTCCTGCCGCCGAAATAGGCGAGTTCGAGTGCCTCCCGCAGGCTGCCGGGTAACGACGTCACGGCCTGCCGTACCCGCTCGGCCTCGTCGGCGGCGAGCACGGTGTCCTCCGGCCTGGCGGGCTCACGTTCGAACAACCGCGGCCCCAGCGCCGACACCCGCCGCCGTTCCTCCGCGCGCACGTGATCGACCGCGCGCCGGTGCGCGATCGTGGCCAGCCAGGCGCGCAGGGACCCGCGCTCCGGATCGTAGGCCAGCGGACGTTCCCAGAAGACCAGGAACACCTCCTGCGTGATGTCCTCGGCGATCACCCGATCCCTGGTGACCCGGAGGGAGAGACCGAAGATCAGCGAGGAGAGCCGGTCGTAGATCTCCCCCAGAGCGGACTCGTCGCCGCCGACCACCCGCTGGTGCAGCACGCGGTCGTCGTACGGTGCCTCCACTGGCACCACACTCCCGTTTAAATCCGGACCAAGGCGGCACGTGCGCCGCGACCCGAGCATGTCACTATTCGCGGGAAATGTAGAGCGGGATGACGGGCGAATGTCCCCGTGCCGGTGCGCGCCTCCTCGGGGCACGATCCGGTGCGCGATAGCTTCGGAGATCCACGACGGAGGGAGCACCACCATGGCCACCACGCGCACCGCCACCACCCAGTGGAAGGGCGCTCTGCTCGACGGCTCGGGCAGCGTCTCGCTCGACTCGTCGGGCGCCGGCGCCTTCGAGATCTCCTGGCCGTCCAGGGCCGAGGCGGCGGGAGGCAAGACCTCGCCCGAGGAGCTCATCGCGGCCGCCCACTCGTCGTGCTTCTCGATGGCGCTCTCCCACGGGCTGGCCGGCGCCGGCACGCCCCCTGCGTCGCTGCAGACCAGCGCCGACGTGACGTTCCAGCCCGGCGAGGGCATCACGGGAATCGTGCTCACCGTGAAGGGGCACGTCCCCGGCATCACGGCCGAGCACTTCCGGCAGGCCGCCGAGACGGCCAAGGCCAACTGCCCGGTCAGCAAGGCGCTGGCGGGCACCACGATCTCGCTCAACGCCGAGCTTCTCTAGCCTCCACCTCGGGAAGGCCGGCGGCGCGCACACGTGCGCGGCCGGCCCGGTACGAAGGGCGATCGGCCCAGTGCAAGACCAAGCCCGCTTCAACGTGCGACAATCAGTTCACATGCGCGAGGTCTGGCCGGGCGAGCCCTATCCACTCGGCGCCACCTGGGACGGCGTTGGCACCAGCTTTTCGGTGTTCTCAGAGGTCGCCGACCGGGTCGAGCTATGCCTTTTTCACGACGACGGCACCGAGGAGCGGGTCGACCTGCCCGAGGTCGACGGGTTCGTCTGGCATGGCTACCTGCCGGGCATCCAGCCGGGGCAGCGCTACGGCTACCGCGTGCACGGGCCGTACGAACCGTCGCAGGGCCACCGGTGCAACCCCGCCAAGCTGCTGCTCGACCCCTACGCCAAGGCCATCGACGGCGAGCTGACGTGGAACCAGGCGCTGTTCCCCTACTACTTCACCGATCCCTCCCGTCGCAACACCGAGGACAGCGGCCCCTACCTCCCGAAGAACGTCGTGATCAACCCGTTCTTCGAGTGGGGCAACGACCGGCCGCCGCGCACGCCGTACCACCAGACCGTGATCTACGAAGCCCACGTGCGGGGGCTCACCATGCGGCACCCCGGCGTGCCGCCCGACCTGCGGGGCACGTACGCGGCCGTGGGGCATCCGGCGATCATCGAGCACCTGCTGTCGATCGGGGTGACGGCGGTCGAGCTGATGCCCGTGCACCACTACATCCCCGAGCACTTCCTGGTGGCGCGCGGGCTGACGAACTACTGGGGCTACAACACCATGGCCTACCTCGCGCCGCACGGCCGCTACTCCGGCGGCGGCACGCGGGGGGAGCAGGTGCTGGAGTTCAAGGCGATGGTGCGGGCGCTGCACGAGGCGGGCATCGAGGTCATTCTCGACGTGGTCTACAACCACACCGCCGAGGGCGACCACATGGGCCCCACCCTGGGGTTCAGGGGCATCGACAACGCCGCCTACTACCGGCTGCACGACGGCGACCGGCGCTACTACCTCGACTACACCGGCTGCGGCAACTCCCTGAACGTGCGCTCGCCGCACGCCCTGCAGCTGATCATGGACTCCCTGCGCTACTGGGTGCTGGAGATGCACGTCGACGGTTTCCGCTTCGACCTGGCCTCCGCGCTGGCCAGGGAGCTGCACGACGTCGACCGGCTGAGCGCGTTCTTCGACCTGATCCAGCAGGATCCGGTGATCTCGCAGGTCAAGCTGATCGCCGAGCCGTGGGACGTGGGGCCGGGGGGCTACCAGGTCGGGAACTTCCCGCCGCTGTGGACGGAGTGGAACGGCAAATACCGCGATATCGTGCGGGATTTCTGGAGGGGCACGCATTCCGCGCTGCCGGAGTTCGCCTCCCGGCTGACCGGCTCCGCCGACCTCTACGAGTCCTCCGGCCGCCGCCCGGTCGCCTCGATCAACTTCGTCACCTGCCACGACGGCTTCACCCTCGCCGACCTGGTCTCGTACGACCACAAGCACAACGCCGACAACGGCGAGGACAACCGCGACGGCACCAACGACAACCGCTCGTGGAACTGCGGGGCGGAGGGCCCGGTCGAGGATCCGAAGATCGTCACGCTCCGCCGCCGCCAGCGGCGCAACTTCCTGGCCACCCTGTTCCTGTCGCAGGGTGTGCCGATGTTGTCCCACGGCGACGAGATCGGCCGCACCCAGCGCGGCAACAACAACGCCTACTGCCAGGACAACGAGCTGGCCTGGGTCGACTGGTCGATGTTGCAGACCGAGCACGAGCTGCTCGACTTCGTCAGGGCGCTGTCCAAGCTGCGCCGCGAGCATCCGGTCTTCCAGCGCCGCAGGTTCTTCCACGGCCGCCATCCCGACAACGGCAAGCGCGATCTGGTCTGGCTGACCCCCGGCGGCCGCGAGATGACGGCGGGCGACTGGCACATCAGCTACGCCAAGTCGCTGATGGTCTATCTCAACGGCGAGGCGATCACCGAGCCCGGGCCGCGCGGCGAGCGGATCGTGGACGACTCGTTCCTGCTGCTGATCAACGCTCACCACGAGAACATGTCGTTCACGCTGCCCGGCGAGGACTTCGGCGGCGGGTGGCTGCCGGTGCTCGACACCAACCACGACACGGTGGAGGACGCGTTCGCCGACGAGTGGCGGCCCGGCGACCTGGTGGCGGTCACGGCACGCTCGCTCCAGGTGCTCCGCCAGCCGCGCCGGCACGCCTGACGAGGGCGGAAACCTCCGTGAGCCGGATGTCGGTGGGGTGTGCCAAGGTAGAGGAGTGCGGCGCATCTATCCCGACATACAGGACAACCCGGACATCGCGCAGGCGTACGCCTACCCCGGTGACCGGCCGTGGCTGCGCGTCAACATGGTCGCCAGCACCGACGGCGCGGCCTGGCTGAAGGGCCGCTCACGGGGGCTGTCGAGCACGGGCGACCGCCGGATCTTCCAGACCCTGCGCGGGCTGGCCGACGTGATCGTCGCGGGCGCCGCGACCGTCCGCACCGAGGGCTACGGCCCGGTGCCGCCGCGCGACTGGTGGGCCGAGCTCCGCGAGGGCCGGCCCGAGGTGCCGCCGATCGCCGTCATCACCCGCAGCCTCGGCTTCGACCTCGACGCCGAGCTGTTCACCGACGCGCCGAGCCGGACGATCGTGATCACCTGCGAGGCCGCGCCCCACGAGCGGCGCAAGGCGGCGGCCCGGCACTGCGACGTCATCGTCGCCGGCGATGACGAGGTCGACCTGCCGCTGGCCATGGCCGAGCTGCACCAGCGCGGGCTGACCAGGGTCCTGTGCGAGGGCGGGCCCCGCGTCAACGCCCAGCTCTCGGCCTGCCGGCTGATCGACGAGCTGTGCCTGTCGATCAGCCCGATGCTGGTCGGGGGCGGCGCGGCCCGCATACTCAACGGCGAGCCCGCCCAGGTTTCACTCGATCTCAGCCAGGTGCTGGAGGAGGAGGGCGTCCTCTTCTGCACATACACGAGAGGGAGCACTGATGAGCGAGCTCATTGAGCCGACTGCCGGCGCCGTCCCGGCCGAGGAGCCGGAGCCGGTGCCCAACCTGCCGGTGCGCCCGCCGGTGCCGCCGATGCTGGCCAAGCCGGTCAAGGCCATGCCGAAGCAGGACGGCACGCTGTTCTACGAGCCGAAGTGGGACGGCTTCCGCTGCATCATCTTCCGCGACGGCGACGAGGTCTACCTGGGCAGCCGCAAGGAGCGGCCGTTCACCCGCTATTTCCCCGAGCTGGTCGATGCGGCCAGGGCCGAGCTGCCCGACCGGTGCGTGGTCGACGGCGAGATCGTCCTGCCCATGGGCTCGCAGCTCGACTTCGACGCGTTGCAGCAGCGCATCCATCCCGCCAAGTCGCGGGTGACGATGTTGTCGGAGCGCACGCCGGCCCAGTTCGTCGCGTTCGATCTGCTGGCGCTGGGTGACGAGTCGCTGATGGAGGCGCCGTTCTCCGAGCGCCGCGCCCGGCTGGAGGGCCTGTTCCCCGCGAAGGGCGGGTCGATCCGGCTGACCCCGGTCACGACGCGTGAGGAGCAGGCGCACGAGTGGTTCGAGACGTTCGAGGGCGCGGGTCTCGACGGCATCATCGTCAAGCCGGGCGACCAGCCCTACGTCCCCGACAAGCGCACGATGTTCAAGGTCAAGCACGAGCGCACGGCCGACGTCGTCATCTGCGGCTACCGCGAGCACAAGTCGGGGCCGATCCTGGGGTCGCTGCTGCTCGGCCTCTACGCCGCCGACGGCCGGCTGCACCACGTGGGCGTGGCGGCGTCGTTCCCCATGGCCCGCAGGGCCGAGCTGGTCGAGGAGCTCAAGCCCTACATCGCGGACCTGAGCGAGCATCCGTGGGGCCACTGGGCCGAGCAGGCGGCGGCCAACGCCGGCCAGCCGGCCGCCGGGCCCGCGACGGGCGGGCAGCGGGTGCCCGGCGCGGTGTCGCGGTGGAACGCCAAGAAGGATCTGTCCTTCATCCCGTTGCGGCCGGAGCTGGTCATCGAGGTGGCCTACGACCAGATGGAGGGCGACCGGTTCCGGCACACCGCGCAGTGGCGGCGGTGGCGGCCCGATCGCACGCCCGAATCGTGCACGTACGAGCAGCTTGAGCGTCCAGTTAGTTACAACCTCGATGACATCCTTGCTCGCTAGCCAGATATCCCGTTATATCTCGATACATGACTACTGGCGATGAGCTGAAGGCAGCCGTGTCCGCCCGCCGCGATCTCGGGCCTGACTTCGAGGACGCCGTCGTGGAGTCGTTCCTCGACAAGATGGGCCAGGAGATCGACCGGCGGGTGGACGAGCGGCTGGCCACGTCGCCGCAGGGCAAGAAGGGCGTCCGCGCTGCCGGCCCCAACGACGCGCAGCGGCTGGCCCTGGCGATCGTCTCGCTCAGCCTGGGCACGCTGGCCACCCTCGCGATCGTGCTGACCGGCGACGGCCGCGGGTCCTATCTGATCCCGATCTGGCTCGGCATCGTCATCGTGAACGGGATCTTCAACGGCCCACGGGGCAAGGGCTAGGCCAGCCAGATGAGCCCGGCGAACCGGCCGCCGGGCTGCTCTCGGCGGTGGGAATAGAGCTCCTCCGACTCGATCGTGCAGCGCGCGTCATGGCGCACGTCCGCCAGCCCCGCCGCTCGCAGCTGAGCCTCGATCCCGGCGCGCAGGTCGAGCGCGGGCGTCTGCCACGACGTCGTCGACCAGGTCTGCGGCACCTTCCCCGCCACCCGCTCGCGCAACTCGGCCGGCACCTCATAGCAGCGGCCGCAGGCGCCTGGCCCGATCAGCGCGACCATCCGCGCCGGGTCGGCGCCCTTGCCCGCCATCGCCTCCACCAGGGCGGTCGCGATGCCCGCTTCGGTGCCCGGGCGTCCCGAATGCGCGGCGCCGACCATCCGCGCCGCCGGATCGGCCACCAGCACCGCCGGGCAGTCGGCCCCGAGCGAGGCCAGCGCCAGCCCCGGCTCGGTGGTGAACACGCCGTCGAGCGCGGGCGGCTCGTCGCCGAACGGCTCGCTCACGAAAGCCACGTCGGCGCTGTGGACCTGGCGCATGTAGACCACGGCGCGCACCTGCAACTCGGCCGCCAGGGCCGCGCGGTTGGCCCGCACGGCCGCCGGATCGTCGCCGACCATGCCACCGAGATTGCGCGAACCGTAGGGCGGGGCGCTGACCCCTCCGTGCCGATCGGTGACGGCGACATGCACTCCAAGGGCCAGCAGCATGCCTCGATCTTAGAGCCTGGTCTATGAAGCGGCACCGTCGCGAGATCGCGAACCCCGGCCTTCACCGGGAAGAGCACCCTGAACCGGCCCTCACACCAGGCCCACGACCTACGATTTCCCGAGACCCGTCGAGAACGTTTTCCGCGGGCTCCGAACGGGCACGAGCGCTGCGCCCAGATCGTTGGAACCACACGGCCGGACCGCACGTCTGTCTGACCATGGACCCGACGCCATGGCGCCCGCTTCCCGAAATGCCCTCTCGCTGCCCCGGCCGGCCTGACCGGCGACCCCGAGCCGCCATCGACATTCCGTCGCAGGCCGGAACATGATGGATCGAGAAGTGGCCGCCCGGCTTCGCATCGAGGAGTCGGCATGAGGCGTCTCGCACTCTGGCTGGCAGTGATCTGTCTCGGCGGCCTCTGCGTCGTGCTCGCCGTACGGATCGGGCCCGAGGAAGATCCGGATCCGCGGCCGACGGTACGGCCGGCGGCGGGGCTGCCCGCGTTGCCGGCCAAGAGGGCGCCGCGCCTCGACTACGCGGTGTTGTACGACCCGAAAACCATCCGGGAACCCGCGGCCGCGCATCATCCCTGGCGGGTGGGGAGCAGCTCCGGCAAGGAGTGGCGGATCGAGGACGCGCTCGGCTTCGTGCCCAAGGACGGCGAGCAGGCGGTCTCGCCTCTCGCCATCAGCGACGACGGCCGGCACCTGGCCTATGTCAGGCGTTCCGACCATGCCCTGGTGGTCAGAGACCTTGCCAGCGGTGCCACCGGGCCGGTACCCACCAGCGTGTACCGGCCCGGTGACAGCTCGTGGGATGTCGAGCTCGCCTTCCATGGGAAGGGCGAGTTGCTGTTCGTGTGGAACGCGGATCGCGGGCGCGAGCTGATCGACCTGTCGTCGAAGCGGCGTCTCCGCGTCAGCGCGCAATTCGCCAGCGATCTTCTGGACGCGCGCGCCGACGGCGGTCGTGTCATCGTGGTGACGGATTGGGGCGAGGAACTACGGGTCCGCGAGAACTGGAAGTCTCCCTTCACCGTGGCCCACCGTGAAGGTGATGCCGAGGACGGCACCAAGCCCGTGGTCCTGGGCGACGAGGCAGTGAGCGTTGTCCGGCTGGGTGATGCGGGAAAGCTGCGTTACCGGCTGAAGAGGGTGGATCTTCGGCGCTCCGTCCCCAGGGTCACGTTCGCCGATCTAGCTCTGCCGTACGACCTGGAGACCGTTCAGGCCGTCCGCCCTCTGGGGCGCGACAGCGTGCTGCTCCGCGCTGAGCGGAGCCGGACCTGGCCCGACCACGGCTACCCCCCTGGACCGTGCGACTGGGAGGAGTTCTACGTCGTCAACCTGAAGGCTGGGGCCATCAAGTGGGCCGATTACCGCGCGGCCGAGATCTGGGGAACGGAAGGAAAGCATGTCAAAAGGCAGGCCTATGCACGGGACTTCGTGCCCGAGCCGATCGCGGAACGCCCCGTACCAGCCCGGGACCGCGAGCGCTGCCTCTGACCCGGCGCCGGCGCATCGGATATGCGCTCTGGCCGGGTGAAAGCGGTCGGAGCTCGAGCACGAGGAGGTGATGCGGCTTTCTGTAGGTGGCTCCGGAGATCTTTATGACTTCTGGGGCGACTTGACCACCTTGTCCCCTGCTCTGTGAGGGGCTGGAACGGCTTGGTCGGGGATCGGCTCGCTTTCCGCGGGTCAGGCGTTGGGAGTTCTCAGTCCGTGACCACGAACTCGGCGCCGGCGGCCAGTGCCACCTCGGGGCCGAAGAGCCTGGCCGGGGTGAACGCGCCGGGGCGGCCCTCGCCCTTGGCCAGGCGCTGGGCCACCTCGGTGACGGCGCCGACCGTGAACGTCATGCCCTCGCCGGTGCGCAGCCAGCCCTCACGCACGCGACCGGACGGCCATTCGACTCGGGCGCGGCCCCAGGACGATCGGCGCGGGCGTTCCTTGGCCGTGCTCGTCGTGACACGGGCGAGCCGCCGAGTGGCGAAGCCGGCCAGGCCGGGCAGACGCAGCACGCCACCGATCGCCGGCAGAGCCGCTCGGACGGCCGGGTTGGCCGGGGCGAGAGCCGAGGCGCCGATCACCGACGGGGCGCCGCTGGCCCGCCAGGCCGCGAAGAGCTCGCCGCCGCCCAGGGACGCGGTGGTGACCACGTCGCCGTCGGGGGTGGTCAGTCGCTCGGCGGCACCGCCGGCCCGGGCGCGTACCGTCCGGCCCTGCCGCACCTCGCGGCCGCCGTCGAGCAACGCGTGCACGATGGTGGCGGCCAGGGCTTCGCCGAGGGCGCCGGGTTCGATCGCGACTGACGCGACGGCGTCGACGCGTACTCGCGAAGGTATCTCCTCGACTGCCAGCAGGTGCAGCAGGATGCTCTCGGTGGCGAGCACGCCGAAGCCCGCCCCGCAGACCAGCGTGCGACCGGTCGCCGCCGCCTCCCTGTCCATGCCGTGGAGCAGCTCGAACGCGCTCAGCTCGTCGGAGACGTCGACGTAGTGGGTGCCTGGCGGGCAGGCCCGTGCGACCTGCGGCGCCGTGACCGCGAACGGGCCCACCGTGTTGATCACGACGGCCGGCGCCTCGGTGGCCAGCCGCGCGCAGACCTCGTCGAGCGAGCCGGTCACCGCCCGGGCGTCCGGGCTCACCTCGGTCAGCCGCTCCCGGTTGCGGCCGGCCACCACCACCTCGGCGCCCGACCGCCGCAGGCGCTCCACCGCCTCCCGGCCGACCCGTCCGGTCGCGCCGAGCACCCAGATCTCACCCGTCATGTTCGCCTCCAGAGCCATGACACTTCATGTCATCACTATCGCATGGCACGACACGACGTGTCATCACTAGAATGTGCCGCATGGGTCGATGGCAGCCGGGTGCGCGGGAACGGCTCGAGCAGGCCGCGCTCGATCTCTTCCTCGATCAGGGCTTCACCGAGACCACCGTGCCGCAGATCACGGCGCGGGCCGGGCTCACGACCCGTACGTTCTTCCGGCACTTCGCCGACAAGCGTGAGGTGTTGTTCGCCGGCGAGGAGTCGGTGCCCGAGCGGGTGGCCCGCCTCATGGCCGAGGCCCCGCCGTCGCTCGGCCCGATGGAACTGATCGCCGAGGGCCTGGCCCCCGCCGCGGCCGAGATCTTCGAGGGCCGCAGCCTCGACTACCTGCTACGCCGGCGGGCCGCGATCGACGCCGAACCCGCCCTGCGTGAGCGCGAGTTGCGCAAGTTCTCGCTGATGTCGGAGGCCCTGGAGCAGGGCTTCCGCGACCGCGGCGTCGACGACCTGACCGCCCGGCTGGCCGCCGAGATCGCCGTGACCACGTTCCGGATAGCGGTGGCCCGCTGGCTCGACCAGCACGGCGACCCCGACCTGCCGGCCACCATCAACCAGACCCTGGCGGCGATGAGGCACCTGACGAGTCACGGCGGCTGCTCGCCCTTCCTCACGACCCACGACGAGGACCATCACCGAAGGGATACGGGGCAACTTCATGATGGATGACTTCCCAGAGGCAGGGCCGGGCGGCGGGACGCTGCGGCCGCCGGACGGCAGGTGAGCTACGGTGGCAGGGATTTCCGGCACTCCGCATGGCCGCCCGTCCATGGAGCGGCCGGTCACACGGACCCGCGGACAGACCAGGGCGGCACCGGCCGACGCGGAGCTACGCGGGAG
The DNA here is from genome assembly GCF_004348685.1 of Nonomuraea deserti. GTDB lineage: Bacteria > Actinomycetota > Actinomycetes > Streptosporangiales > Streptosporangiaceae > Nonomuraea > Nonomuraea deserti. The sequence goes on from NZ_SMKO01000023.1 coordinate 69,419, forward strand.
GAGACCCCGATGACCAGCCTTGCCGACCTGCACGCGCTGATGGCCCGGCTCGGGCACCCGGTGGTGCAGGCCGCCGTCCCCTCGGCGTCCCGGTTCGCGGACGGCGCCCCCTACCGGTTCGAGATCCCCAGCGTCGAGGGGCCAGAGGTGCTGGAGGCGGTCGTCGCGGAGGCCGACAGGCTCGGCGTGCCGGTCGCCAGGACCTCGCAGGGCAGCGGCGTGATGATGCTGACCGACGCCGAGATCACGCGGATGGCGCGGATCGGCGCCGAGCGCGGCATGGAGGTCAACCTGTTCCTCGGCCCGAGGGCCGCCTGGGACACGGGCGGGCAGGCCAAGCTGACCCAGGCCGTGGGCGCGGCGGCGCGCGGGAACGCCATGGTGGCGGCGTGCGTGGCCGACGCCCTGCGGGCCTGCTCGCTGGGCATCCGCAGCCTGCTCGTCGGCGACCTGGGCGTGCTCGAGGTGCTGCGGGAGCTCAAGGAGGACGGCACGCTGCCGGCCGGCCTGGTGCTGAAGACGTCCGTGCTGATGCCGCTCACGAACGCGCCCACCGCGGCGGTCTACGAGCGGCTGGGCGCGACCACGGTCAACGTCGGCACCGACCTGACCGTGCCCCACCTGGCCGAGATCAGAGCCGCCACCCGGCTGCCGATCGACCTCTACCTGGAGGTGCCCGACGACCAGGGCGGGTTCGTACGCTTCTACGAGGCGGTCGAGATCGTACGCGCCGCGGCCCCGGTCTACCTCAAGATGGGGCTGCGGAACGCACCGAACATCTACCCGTCGGGCGGGCACCTCGGCGTGGTGCCGAAAGAGCTGGGCCGCGAGCGGGTGCGCCGGGCGGCGCTGGTGCAGCGGCTGATCGAGCAGCTCGACCCCGAGCTGAAGCGGCCGGCCGGCGGGCCCGCGGCCGACCTGGGCGTGCCGGTGATCTGAGCGGGCCCCCGAGCGGCACGTCCGGGCCGGAGGTGCAGCCGCCGGTCCGGCCTGCGCCTCGCGGACGCGTGCAGCCGCCGGTCCGACCGCCACGTCCGGGCCGTGGTTCAGCCCGGTGGCTGTGCGGCCGGGGCCAGGCCGGGCGGGTCAGGTGCCGAACCGGTGGACCGTGAGCGGGCCGCCGCCCCAGCGCCCGATCGCCTCCTCGTCGGCGAAGGCCAGCACGCGCATCATGTTGCCGCCGTCGCTGAGCTCCACGTTGCGGCGCAGCCGCCGGCGCAGGTCCTGCGGCAGGGCGGTGGTGCCCGCCTCGATCGTGTCGCCGTAGTGCGGGGCGAAGGCGACGCCCGCGAAGCCGGTGCGGCGCAGCAGCGTGGGCACGGTCTGGGAGGAGTAGAACATCAGGTGGTTCTTGGTGAAGCCGCTCCACGCGTTCCCGTACGCCTTGAGCAGCAGCGACCGGGCGTTCACGGTCAGGATGAGCAGCACCCCGCCGGGCGCGAGCAGGCTGCGGAACTTCGTGAAGTCGTCCAGCGGCCTGGGCAGGTGCGCGAGCACCGACCAGAGGGTGATCACGTCGAACCCGCCCGCGGCGATCTCCGGCACGTCCTCGGGCGCGCCGTGGAAGGTTTTCGCCCTGCTCAGCCGCTCGTTCGCCTGGGCGACGGACTCGGGTGACAGGTCCACTCCGAAGGCCTCGAACCCGCGCTGCTCGGCCAGTTCGAGGAACAGGCCGACCCCCGAGCCGAAGTCGAGCAGCCGGCGCTCCTTGCCCTCGTCGAACACCGGCGAGAACGCCTTCATGGTCAGGTCGTAACGGCGCTGCCGGTTGGCGGCGTACTTGCCGGTCAGGAACGAGTTGTAGCCGGTGGCGTACAGATCGCCGAGGCGTTCGGGGCGGACGTTCGGGTTGCGGTAGAGGAAGCCGCAGGAGGGGCAGCGGACGACGTGGTAGCGCCAGCCGTTGCCTCCGGTGGGCTCGAAGAGCGGCTGCTGGCGGGACTCCCCGCACATCATGCAGCTCAGGAACTCCTCGATCTCGCCCAGTTCCCTGATGCGCTCGTATTCGGCGAGCGGCATGATCGGGGCGCTCCTGATCAGCCGCTTCCACTGCACCTCCCTGATCAGCCGCTCCCCGGGCCGGACGTAGACCCGCTGGCCCCAGGGAACGCGGTTGTACCGTTTGCCGTACATCAGCCGGCCTAGCAATCTTTTTGTCATCTCCACCACCCTGCGGGCGTTCTGCCCTGGCGGGGACGACCTAATGCGTCCAGTTTCGAGCGCTTTACGTGATCTTTGGTCTACGTGCCTTCCGCCATCGCGCTGGTGCCCGAATTCAAGCAAGCATATGCTTGGGCGCGTGGCTGACTATCGGAATCTCATCGGGGGCGAGCTGGTGGCCGCCACCCGGACGATCGACTCGGTCAACCCGGCCACCGGCGAGGTGTGGGCCAGCGTACCGGCCGGCGGCGCCGCCGAGGCGCAGGCCGCCGTGGCTGCGGCCACGCAGGCGTTCCCCGCCTGGTCGAGCCTGCCCGCGGCGGCCAGGGCGCACGTCCTGCGCAAGGTCTCCGGGCTGTTCGGCCGCCACGCCGAGGAACTGGCCCGGCTGGAGACCCGCGACAACGGCAGGATCCTGCGCGACACCCTCAAACGGGACCTGCCGGGCATGGCGTATCTGTGGCAGCTCGCCGCCGGGCAGTGCCTCGACGCGGTCAAGGGCGAGACCGTCCTCCTCGGCCCCGACGCGCTCGGGCTGACCCGGCGCGAGCCGTACGGCGTGGTGGTCTGCATCATCCCCTGGAACTCCCCCATCTCGACCTTCTCGGCCAAGGCCGCCTACGCGCTGGCGGCCGGCAACACCGTGATCGTCAAACCCGCAGAGCAGGCGAGCGCGTCCGTGCTGCGACTCGGCGAGCTGCTGGCGGACGTGTTCCCGCCCGGCGTGCTCAACATCGTCAGCGGCCTGGGCGAGGACGTCGGGGACGCCCTGGTGCGCCACCGCGGCGTCGGCAAGATCAGCCTCACCGGATCGACCGCCACCGGCCAGGCCATCACGCGCGCCTCCGCCGACGCGCTGAAGCCGATGACGTTCGAGCTGGGCGGCAAATCGCCCAACATCGTCTTCCCAGACGCCGACCTGGACGCGGCCGCCCAGGGCGTGACCGTGAACTCCGTGTACACGGGCAACGCCGGCCAGGTGTGCGTGGCCGGCTCGCGCATCCTCGTCCACCACTCGATCTGGGACGAGATGCTCGGCCGCATCAAGCACATCTGCGCGGGTCTCGTCCTGGACGACCCGCTCGACCTGCGGACCACGATGGGGCCGATCGTCTCCGCCGGCCAGTACGAGCGCGTGACCTCATACCTCGAACTCGCCGGGAAGGAGGGCGCCGAGCTCGTCTTCGGCGGCCGGACCGGCGCCGACGTGGTGCCCGGCCTGCCCGGCGGCTACTGGGTCGAACCCACCCTCTACACGACCACGGACAACGCGTTGCGCGTCTGCCAGGAGGAGATCTTCGGGCCGGTTGCGGTGGCCATCCCGTTCGGGTCGGACGAGGAGGCACTGGCCATCGCGAACGACTCACCGTACGGGCTGGCGGCCGGCGTGTGGACGCGCGACCTCGGCCGCGCGCACCGCTTCGTGCGCGATCTGCGCAGCGGCACGGTGTGGGTGAACACCTTCCGCCAGATGCCGCCGGGGCTGCCCTTCGGCGGCGTGAAGGACAGCGGGTACGGCCACGACTCGGTGCTCGAGTTCACCCGCGAGAAGGCGGCCATTATCCAGATCTAGTCGGATAGATTTACCATCCATGAGCGAGGGGATCAAGGAACAGTCCGGGCTGTCGGAGGCGGCCGCCCAGTCGCGCGCGTCGGTGCTGCGCAGCCGCGCGGAGTCGTACATCGCCTTGTCGCGACACGACGCCGCGATCGCGGACCTGACCGAGTCGATCGCGCTGGCGCCGGACAACGCCCGCGCCTGGCGGCTGCGCGGCGAGAGCCACCGCGTCATCGAACGGTACGACGCCGCGCTGGAGGACTTCGACGAGGCGCTGAAACTCGAGCCGGACAGCGCGTACGCCCTCGGCTCCCGGGGCCAGACCTACGCCGCGCTCGGCCGCCTGGACGACGCCATGGCAGACTTCGAGCACGCGCTCACCCTCTCCCCCGGCTCGTTGTGGATCCTGGAGGCGAAGGCGGACGCCCTGGTGGACCTGGACCGGCTCGACGAGGCCCTGGCCGAGCACGCGAAGATCATCTCCTTGGACGAGGACCTCGCGTACTCGTGGGTGGCCCGCGGCGACCTCTACCAGCGCATGAACCTGTACACCGAGGCCATCGACGACTACACGAAGGCGCTGGAGGCCGACCCCGAGTACGTGCGCGCGCTGAGCAGGAGGGGCGAGGCGTACCGCATGACCGACCAGTACGACGAGGCGCTGGCCGACCTGAACCGCGCGCTGGAGCTCGACCCGGAGAACGACCGCGCCTACGGCAGCCGGGGTGCGGTGCTGAGCGAGATGGGCGACGACGAGGCGGCGCTGAAGGACCTGAACCGGGCGATCGAGCTGGACGCCGGCTACATCTGGGCGTACCGGGTGCGGGGCGAGATCCTCCAGGAACTCGACCGCCACGAGGAGGCGGTGGCCGACTTCTCCCAGGCCCTGCACCTGGAGTTCGGCGACTGAGCCGGGTCAGCGCGGGTCACGGCGCAGGGGATGGCCGGGCGGCACCTGCACCAGCACGATGCGGTGGCCGTCAGGATCGGCGATCCACGCCTCGATGAGCCCCCACGGCTCGGTACGGGCCTCGCGCAGGACGGTCACTCCGGCCCGCCGCAGCCGCTCCTCCTCGGCCGCCACGTCGCGCACCTGCAGCCAGAGCGACACCCCCTCGCCCGCCCCCGCGTCATCGCCGTCGCCGCCATCGCCGCCGCTGCCGGAGAGCTCCAGGAATCCCTGGCCGAGGAAGAACACGACACCCGGATGGTCGGGCGGGCCGAACTCGCGGTAGACCGCCAGCCCGAGCGTCTCGGCGTAGAAACGGCGGCTGCGCTCGAGAGCGTTCGGCCGCAGCAGGATCCGGCTGCTCAGCACCTCCATGCCCGGCCTCTACCCGCCTCACCACCGCAGACGCCCTCCACCCCTCCTTTCTCGCGGTCGTCGCAACAGCCCGGCCAGTGAAGTTAGAGATCCGCGAGATCCGGTCCCCTCCGGGGTCTCCGGTCTCCGCGCCGCCCGACTCGCGGAGGCGCCACGGCCGGGGTCTCCGGTCTCCGCGCCGCCCGACTCGCGGAGGCGCCACGGCCGGGGTTACGCCGCGTGCGCTGCCAGCCACTCCAGGGCGGCCTCGCCGGTGCGCAGAGCGGAGATGTGGCCGTCGCCGGGAAGCAACCAGAGCTCGGCGGTGGGGCAGTGGCGGGCCAGCCACCTGCCGTGCGAAACGGGCACGACCCTGTCAGCCTCCCCATGCACGATCAGGACGGGCGCCGCCACCTGGGCGGGGTCGCAGCCCCACGGGCTGACGTAGGCCAGGTCGTCGTCGATCAGCC